>PLDO01000509.1:358-16390 GCA_003136215.1 Bryobacterales bacterium | reverse complement strand
GCGGCGCGAATGGCCAATCTCCCGAGACAGGCCGGGAGGCCTGTCCTACGCCTCAATACCCGTGCCCCTTCTCCACCACGTTCTCCAGCGACTGGCCCTCCGCGAATCGCGCGAACTGCGCCAGGAAGAAGCGCATGGCCTGGTCGGTCCAATCCGGGGTGTGGTCGGCGCAGTGCGGCGAGAGCAGGACGTTTTCCAGGCCGTAAAACGGATGTCCGTCCGGCAGCGGTTCCGTATCGAACACGTCCAGCGCGGCGCCTTTGATGCGTTTCCCGGCCAGGGCACGCACCATCGCGGCTTCATCGATCACCGGGCCGCGTCCCAGGTTGATCACCACCGCGTTGGGCTTCATCGCCTGAAATTCTCTCTCGCCGATGATGCCGCGAGTCTCCGCCGTCAGCGGCGCCGCAGCCACGATGTAATCCGACTGAGCCAGCATTTCCATTCGCCCCTCGGGCGGGAAGATCTGGTGCGCCAGCGGGTCTGCCTGGGAGGGCGACGGCCCGCGGCGCGTTACCGCCAGCACCCGCATGCCCATGGCGCGCACCCGCGCCGCCACCGCCCGGCCGATGTCGCCATATCCCAGGATCCCCACCGTCTGGCCGGCGATTTCGACAATGTCGAACGGCTCCCAACGGCCCGCCTCCTGGTTGCGGTTCATGCGCCGGAAATCCTTGGCAAAGTATAGAATCGCGCCCAGGGCAAATTCGCCCAGCGACTGGCTGAAGACGCCGCGCCCGTTGGTCAAAGGCACCGGGCTCTCTACCAGCGCCGGAAACAGCACCGTATCCAGGCCGGCGGAGCGCGAATGGACCCAGCGCACCTTGGGGCTTATGGCGAACACGTCGCGCAGCAAGTCACCGGACAGCGACCAGCTCAGAATGACCGTCGCGTGCGCCGCCAGCCGCTCGAACGCCTCCACCGAATTGCCTACCGCGATGTTGGTTTCGGGCGGCAATTGAGCCAAGAGCTTCAAATCGGGGTCGGCCAGATCCGCCGACAGTACCAGAATCGTGTGATTGTCCATCAGGAAAAAGCTACCACACCTTCACCCTCTAATCCGAGCCGCAGCCTGGGTACCCTCTAAATCCAATAACTTGCGATGTCACGCAATTTAAGACCTAAATACCTGTAGATTTTTACGACATAACGGTCTTATAATATGGTTTAAGGACGTGAATCCAATACTCATAAGGAGGGGAGAGTTGAGCAACTCATCCACCACCACCACCACTCGCCCGAAGGTCACCATCGACGGTAACGAGGCGGCTGCATACGTAGCGCATCAATCGAACGAAGTCATCGCCATTTATCCTATTACTCCTTCGTCCAACATGGGCGAGTGGGCGGACCAGTGGTCCGCCGAACAGAAAACCAACATCTGGGGCACCGTCCCGACGGTCATCGAGATGCAAAGCGAAGGCGGGGCCGCCGGCGCCTGCCACGGAGCTTTGCAGGCGGGTTCGCTCTGCACCACGTTCACCGCATCGCAGGGCCTCCTGCTGATGATCCCCAACATGTACAAGATCGCGGGCGAACTCACCAGCACGGTGTTCCACATCGCCGCCCGCGCCCTCGCCGCCCAGGCCCTCTCCATCTTCGGCGACCACAGCGACGTGATGGCCGCACGCTCCACCGGCTTCGGCCTGCTCTCCTCCAATTCCGTGCAGGAAGTTATGGATATGGCGCTCATCGCCCAGGCAGCCACCCTGGAAGCACGCATCCCTTTTATGCACTTCTTCGATGGCTTCCGAACCTCCCATGAAGTCGCCAAGGTCGAGCAGCTTTCCGCCGACGATATCCGCGCCATGATCGACGAGAAGCTGGTCTTCGCCCACCGTTCCCGCGCCCTCTCCCCCGACCGCCCCTTCATCCGCGGCACCGCGCAGAATCCCGACGTCTACTTCCAGGCCCGCGAAGCCTGCAATCCCTTCTACCTGGCCGCGCCTACCATCGTGCAGAACGCCATGGACAAGTTCGCCGGGATTGCCGGCCGCCAGTACCATCTGTTCGATTACTTCGGCGCCCCCGATGCCGAGCGCCTCATCATCATGATGGGTTCCGGCGCCGAAGTGGCCCACGAGACCGTCGAAGCCATGCTCGCCACGGGCGAAAAGGTCGGCCTGCTCAAAGTCCGCCTCTACCGGCCCTTCTCCATCGAAGCCTTCGTCGCCGCCATCCCCGAGAGCGTCAAATCCGTTGCCGTCCTCGACCGCACCAAGGAACCCGGCGCCACCGGCGAGCCGCTCTATTGCGACGTCATCACCGCCTTCGCCGAAATGGGCGTCGCCAAGCAGGTGATCGGCGGACGCTACGGCCTCTCCTCCAAGGAATTTACCCCCGCCATGGTCAAGGGCGTCTACGACGAGCTCACCAAGGTCCACCCCAAGAATCACTTCACCATCGGCATCAAGGACGACGTCACTCACACCAGCCTCGATTACGATCCCGAGTACTCCACCGAGGCCCCCGGCACCGTGCGCGCCCTCTTCTACGGCCTGGGCGCGGATGGCACCGTCGGCGCCAACAAGAACTCCATCAAAATCATCGGCGAAGAAACCGAAAATTACGCGCAGGGCTACTTCGTTTACGATTCCAAAAAGTCCGGCTCCATCACCACCTCCCACCTCCGCTTCGGCAACAAGCCCATCCGTTCCAGCTATCTCATCACCAAGGCGAATTTCGTGGCCTGCCACCAGTTCTCCTTCCTGGAACGCATCGACATGCTGAAGCTCGCCGAACCCGGCGCCACCTTCCTCCTCAACAGCCCCTATGACGCCGAAAACGTCTGGGACAACCTGCCGCGCCTGGTGCAGCATCAGATCATCAGCAAGAAGCTGAAGTTCTTCGTCATCCACGGCGACGAGGTCGCCAAGGTCACCGGCATGGGCGGCCGCATCAACACCATCATGCAGACCTGCTTCTTCGCCATCAGCGGCGTCCTGCCCCGCGAAGAGGCCATCGCCGCCATCAAGTACGCCATCAAGAAGACCTACGGCAAGCGCGGCGACACCGTCGTGCAGAAGAATTTCGCCGCCGTGGATGCTTCCCTTAGCCATCTTCAGGAAGTCAAGGTTCCGGAGAACGTCACCTCCCAATTCGACCTGCGGCCCCCGGTTCCCGCCGCCGCCCCCGCCTTCGTGCGCGACGTGCTCGCCCAGATCATCGCCGGCAACGGCGACGACCTCCCGGTTAGCGCCATGCCGATCGATGGCACCTTCCCCAGCGGCACCGCTCAATGGGAGAAGCGCAATATCGCCCTCGAAATCCCCGTATGGGACGAGGCGCTTTGCATCCAGTGCGGCAAGTGCGTGCTGGTCTGCCCGCATGCCGTCATCCGCGCCAAGGTCTACGACGACAGCTACCTCGGCAATGCCCCCGCCGGCTTCAAAGCTGTCCCTGCCCGCTGGAAGGACATGAAGGATCGCAAGTACACCCTTCAGGTGGCTCCCGAGGATTGCACCGGCTGCACCCTCTGTGTCGAGATCTGCCCGGCGAAGAGCAAGAGCGAGGTCAAGCACCGCGCCATCAACATGATGCCCCAACCGCCGTTGCGCGAAAGCGAAGCCGCCAACTGGGAATTCTTCCTCAGCCTTCCGGAGACCGACCGCAAGCTGCTCTCCCCCACCCAAGTGAAGGACATTCAGCTCCTCCGGCCGTTGTTTGAATTCTCCGGCGCCTGTTCCGGTTGCGGCGAAACCCCGTACCTCAAACTGGTCACCCAACTCTTTGGCGACCGCGTCATGATCGCCAATGCCACCGGCTGCTCTTCCATCTACGGCGCCAACCTGCCCACCACCCCCTACTGCTCCAATGCCGAAGGGCGCGGACCTTCCTGGAGCAACTCGCTGTTCGAGGATAACGCCGAATTCGGCCTCGGCCAGCGCCTCGCGGTCGACAAACAGAACGAGTATGCCCGCGAGCTGGTCTGGCGCCTCGGCGCGCAAATCGGCGAGGAACTGGCACAGGCCATCCTGCATGCCGACCAGAAATCCGAGCAGGGCGTCTTCGCCCAGCGCGAACGCATCGTCGCCCTGAAAGCCAAACTCGCCGGCGTCGACACCGCCGAAGCGCGCGACCTCGTCAGCGTGGCCGATTCGCTGGTCAAGAAGAGCGTATGGATCGTCGGCGGCGATGGCTGGGCTTATGACATCGGCTATGGCGGCCTCGATCACGTCCTCGCCAGCGGCCGCAACGTCAACGTCCTCGTCCTAGATACCGAGGTCTACTCCAACACCGGAGGGCAGGCCTCCAAAGCTACCCCGCGCGGCGCCGTCGCCAAGTTCGCCGCCGGTGGCAAACCGGTGGGCAAGAAGGATCTCGCCCTCATGGCCATGAGCTACGGCAGCGTCTATGTCGCCAAGATCGCCATGGGCGCCGGCGACATGCATACCGTCAAGGCCATCATGGAAGCCGAAGCCTACGACGGCCCGTCGCTCATCATCGCCTACAGCCACTGCATCGCCCACGGCTACGATCTGGCCCACGGCATGGATCAGCAGAAGGCCGCCGTCAACTCCGGCTACTGGCCGCTCTTCCGCTATAACCCCGACCTGGTCGCCCAGGGCAAGAATCCCTTCCAGCTCGATTCCCGCCCCGCCAGCATCGGCCTCAAGGACTATATCTACAACGAGACCCGCTACACCATGCTCGCCAAGAGCAATCCGGAGCACGCACAGGAGCTCTTCAAACTGGCGCAGGAGGATGTTGCCACCAAGTGGAAGCTCTACGACTACATGTCGCACCAGTCTGGCGCGGCTGTTGAGGAGGTGAAGAAATGATCGACCTGACCAAAACCATCGACCTTTCCACGACGTACCTCGGGTTGAAACTCAAGAACCCGTTAGTGGCCTCCTCCTCGCCGATGTGCCGGGAGGTGTCCAACATCCGCCGCCTGGAAGACGCCGGCGCATCCGCCATCGTCCTGCACTCGCTCTTTGAGGAGCAGATCGATATCGACAGCGATGAACTCGATCGCTTCATGACCGAGGGTTCGGACGTTTCCGCCGAGTCCACCGCCAGCCATTTCCCCGACCTGCTCTACAAAGTGATGGGGCCGGAAGCCTACCTGAAGCATATTGCCCAGTGCAAACAGGCGGTCCAGATTCCCATCATCGCCAGCCTCAACGGCACCACTACGGGCGGTTGGCTCAGTTACGCCAAGGAGATGCAGCAGGCCGGCGCCGATGCGCTCGAACTCAACATCTACCACATCCCCGTGGACCCCGACGTCTCTGGCGTTCAGGTCGAGCAGACGTACATCGACCTCGTCCAGGCCGTCAAGAAAGAGGTCACCATCCCGGTGTCCGTGAAACTCGGCCCCTACTTCAGCTCCATGGCCAACATGGCCAAACGCCTGGATGGCGCCGGCGTCGATGGCCTCGTGCTCTTCAACCGCTTCTATCAGCCGGATTACGACCTCGAAGCCCTGGAGGTCGTTCCCAACCTGATCCTCAGCAACTCCCATGAGTTGCTTCTCCGCCTCCACTGGATCGCCGTCATCTATGGCAGCATCAAGGCCGATCTCGCCCTTACCGGCGGCGTGCATTCCGCTACCGATGTCGTCAAGTCCATGATGGCCGGAGCCAAAGTCGCCATGATGACATCCGCTCTTCTCAAGCGCGGCATCACCTACCTCGATACCATCTCTACCGAACTTCTGGTCTGGATGGGCGAGCACGAGTACGATTCCATCAAGCAGATGCAGGGCAGCATGAGCCGCAATGCCGTCCCGCAGCCCGGCGCCTTCGAGCGCGCCAACTACATGAAGGTCCTCAGTAGCTACGCGTCGAGGTAGGACAGGCCTCCCGGCCTGTCCACTTCAATCCTGTAATCCGCGGGTGGAGCCGAAGCGTATTGCTTCCGCTCTGCCCGCGATGTCTTTATACCCCCCGGCACCCTTGGGAGAAGTCCGGCCTACTCAACCCTTCGGCGCAATTGGCGGAGGTGCGTGGGCGGCATTGGGATCACGGAATGCCGTCGGTGTATTTAACCTGCTACCGGCTCCCTATGCCGCAGGCCGCGGTTCGTAGCGCTCTACGCGAATCTTCTTCTCGCGGCTTCGCGTGCGGGCGATGTCATAGGAATTCTGCATTCTCATGAGAGTATCCATGTCGACGCCGAACGCCTTCTCGAAGCGCAGGGCCATGTCGCCGGAGAGATCGGCCCTGGCGTTTAAGAGACTGGAAAGGGCTGGGCGCGATACGCGAAGAATCCTCGCCGCACCCGTCACGGAAAGGTCGTGAGCCTCGATAATCTCGGTCCACAAAAAGCGGCCGGGATGAACCGGGTTTAGCATCCACATGGCTTCCTCTTCGTCACCCTTTCTACCGTAGCCCGTTGCCTTACACTTATCAATTCCGGAACTTGTTCCGCAGCGCCGCCACCTGATCGTTAATCGAGGGCTTTTTCACTTCCGGCCTGGGCTTCTCGAAGTTCTTCCGCTTCGGCTCCGGCGCCGCCGCCTCCAACGCCTTCATAGATAGCGCGATCCGCTTCGCTTTGGTGTCGGTGCTTAGCACCTGCACCTTGACGATCTGTCCCACCTTCACCACTTCGCTCGCGTCCTTCACGTACCGGTGTGCCAGTTCGCTCACGTGCACCAACCCGTCCTGGTGCACCCCCACGTCCACGAACGCGCCGAAGCGCGTCACGTTGGTGACCACGCCTTCCAGTTGCATGCCTGGCTTGAGGTCGGCGATCTCCTGCACGTCGTCCCGCCACTTCGCCGCCACGAACTTCTCGCGCGGGTCGCGCCCCGGCTTGCGCAGCTCCTCGCGAATGTCGCCCAGCGTGTACATGCCCACCGTCTCCGTGGCGAAACCCTCCAGCTTCACCTTCTCGATCAGCTCCGGCCTCGCGATCAGTTCCGCCACCGTCGTTCCCAACGATGCCGCCATCTTCTCCGCCACCGCGTAAGACTCCGGATGCACCGCCGTCATGTCCAGCGGATTGTCGCCGCCGCGAATCCGCAGGAAGCCCGCCGCCTGTTCGAACGTCTTCGGCCCGAAGCCCGGCACCGCCATCAGTTCCACCCGCGAGCGGAAACGCCCGTGCTCGTTGCGGTACTCCATGATCTTCAACGCGGTCCGCTCCGTGATCCCCGCCACATAGCGCAACAGGGCCCACGACGCGGTGTTGAGGTCCACCCCCACGCGGTTCACGCAGCTCTCCACCGTCGCCTCCAGGCTTTGCTTCAGGCGCCGCTGATCCACGTCGTGCTGGTACTGCCCCACGCCGATCGATTTCGGGTCCACCTTCACCAGTTCCGCCAGCGGATCCTGCAAGCGCCGCGCGATGGAAATCGCCCCGCGCACCGTCAGGTCCAGATCCGGGAACTCCTGCCGCGCCATCTCCGACGCCGAGTATACCGAAGCGCCCGACTCGCTCACCGTCACGCTGAAAATCTTCGTCAGATTCGCCTGCCGCAGGAAGTCCTGCACCAGCGCCGCCGTTTCGCGCGACGCCGTCCCGTTGCCGATGGCGATCGCCTGCACGTTGTGCCGCGCCACCAGCGAGGCCAGCGTCTTGATCGATCCCGCGAGATCGTTCCTCGGCTGGAAAGGGTAGATCACCGCATCTTCCAGAAACTTGCCGGTATCGTCCACTACGGCGATCTTGCAGCCGGTGCGAATCCCCGGGTCGAGCGCCAGCACCGTCATCCGTCCCGCCGGCGGCGAGAGCAGCAGGTTCTCCAGGTTCTCGCGAAATACCTTGATGGCCTCTTCGTCGGAGCGGTCCTTCAACTCCAGGCGCACTTCGGTCTGGATGGAGGGATTCAGCAGCCGGTCGTAGGAATCCTCGATCGCCCGCTCCAGGTGCGGCACCCAGTCGCCCGGCTTGCGCACCACCCGCGCGCGCAGCCACGCCTGCGGCTCTTGCGCGTCCAGAACGATTTCAAAGGTCAGCACACCTTCCTTGGCGCCGCGCCGGATGGCCAGCATGCGATGCGACGGTATCTTCGCCGCCGCCTCGCTGTAACTGGCGTACATTTTGAACTTGCCTTCCGCATCCACCACGCCTTCGATGGCGCGGCTCTCCACCCGGCCCTCGGCCATCATCATGGCGCGCACCGCCTTGCGAAACTCGGCGTTCTCGCTGATCATTTCGGCGACGATGTGCCGCGCGCCTTCGAGCGCCTCTTCCGCCGGCACGCCGAACCGCGCCGCCACCTCCGCCAGTGGAGTCGGATCGTTTTGCTCCCACAGAAAAAGCGCCAGCGGCTCCAACCCCTTGTCGCGCGCCATCGACGCCTTGGTGCGCCGCTTCGGCTTGTACGGCAGATAGAGGTCTTCCAGTTCGGTCTTTTCCAGCGCCGCCTCGATCTTCGCCTTCAGTTCCGTGGTGAGTTTGCCCTGTTCCCCGATCGACGCGAGTACCGTCTCGCGCCGGTCTTCCAGTTCGCGGAAATACTCCAGCTTCTCCTGGATCTCGCGGATCTGCACCTCGTCCAGATTGCCCGTGGTCTCCTTGCGATAGCGCGCAATGAACGGCACGGTGGCTCCCCCGTCGAGCAGTTCCATCACCGCCAGCATCCCCTTCAGTGGGACGCTCAGCAATTTCGCGATATGCATCAGTACGGCGGTGGGGAGTGCCTTCAATTGAGCCATGATCTTCGGGAACTTTTATGATCCCACAGGGCCCTCTTTCCCTGTGATAGTCTGTGTGACTATGGTCACTCGACGGCAGTTCTCACAAGCCATCGCGGGCATGCTGGCGGCTTCCCGTGTCAGTTGCGCGCAAACAGCCGCGCCGGACCTGTGGGCCGGCGCATCCATCGTCGATTGCCACCACCACCTGCGCCCGTCCCCCGAAGCCAACATCGCGCACCTGGATGGCGCCGCCATTTCCAACGCCCTCGCTCTGGCGCGCGCCAACTCCGCCGGGCAGATGCAGGCTCTGGAAACGAAATATCCCGGCCGGTTCCTGGGGTGGTTTGCCAGTGCCGACATCACCAGGCCGGATGCCGTGGAAGTCCTCACCAGTGCCGTCAACAGCGGCGCCGTCGGCTTGGGGGAACTGAAATTCCACGTGGAGGCTGCCGGACCGGAGTTGCGACGCATGTATGCGCTCGCGGCCGAACTCAATATCCCCATCCTGATCCATTTCCAGGAAGTCCCCCACACCCCCACCGAGGGCGTTTTCAGCACCGGATTCAAGAACTTTGAAGCCATGCTCAAGGCTTACCCGAAGACCCGCTTCATCGGGCACGCCGACGCCTTCTGGGCGAATGTGAGCGCCGACTACGCGAACGCGGACGCTTACCCCACCGGACCCATCAAGCGCGGGGGCGTCACCGACAAGCTGCTCGCCGATTACCCCAATCTCTACGGCTGCCTCTCCGCCAACTCCGGCAACAACGCGCTTTCCCGCGACCCCGCGTTCACCGCCGATTTCCTGAAGCGCCACCAGGACAAGTTGATCTTCGGCAGCGACTGCGCCTGCACCGATGGCCACGGCGGCGGCATCTCGCAGGGAGGAAATCCCACCGCCGCCAGGATGGCGGGGAAATGCGTCGCCCGCGAGACGCTGACGCTGCTCCACAAGTCCGCGCCGCCGGCCGCCTTTCAAAAAATGACGTGGGAAAACGCCCACCGCGTCTACAAGCTGAAGGCCTGAATCAGCCCCGACCCTGTTCCCGCAACGGGATCGCGGGCGCTGCGGCGCTCCCCGGCAGCGAGTTTTGGACGATTCAGTCCGCAGGCTCGAACGTGCAGCGATCCCCCGCGGCGTGGATCTGGTATTATCGCACTGCGCGGCTTTATGCTGCCGGCTTGAGTCTGACTATGCCTTGCTTCCTGCTGCTCGTCATCCTGCTGTTTCCGCGCGTCGCGCTCGCTTTGATGTGGTACTTCTCGACCTACCTGCAACACGCATTTCACGGTGGTTTGCTGCTGCCGGTACTCGGCTTCATTTTCCTGCCGCTCACCACGATCGTATACGCGTGGGAACTCAACAGCGGTATGCCGACAACCGGAATCAACCTTTTGTGGCTGTTGGTCGCGGTGATCGTTGATCTGGGCGGGCTGGGCGGCGGCGCGCACCGCCAATCGCGGCGCTGAGTCATGATTCTGATTACTGGCGCCTCTGGGCGGGTCGCCCGCCGCACCGCCGAGTTGCTGGCGCGTGACGGACATAAGTTACGCTTGATGACCCGCAACCCGGCGCGCGCGCCGAAGCTCACAGAGGCGGAGACGGTTCGCGGCGACTTTGCCGAACCAGCTACCCTGAAAGACGCATTCGCGGGAGTAAGCGCGGCGCTCGTGGTTTCCGCATCCGGCGAGCCGGGTGAGCGCGCCCGGCTGCACAGGAACGCGTTTCAGGCCGCTGCGCACGCGCGTGTGGGACACGTCGTCTATTTGTCTCTACAGGGCGCCGCGCCGGATTCGAAGTATCCGTTCTCCCGCGATCATTCGCTGAGCGAACAATTCCTTTTCGCGGCGGGCCTCCCGTGCACCGTGCTGCGCAACGCCTTTTACATGGACATGTTCCTGGAAAAGTTCGACACCGGCGGTGTGATCCGCGGGCCGGCGCGGCAGGGGCGCGGGGCCTTCGTTTCGCGAGAGGATGTGGCCCGGACCACGGCCGCCGTGCTGCTGAAGCAGCCCGGCGGCACTTACGATGTGACCGGACCCGAAGCGTTGAGCGTTGCCGGGATTGCCGGACGGCTGTCCCCGCTGGTGGGCCGGCAGCTTCGCTATGAGGATGAGTCCGCGGATGCGGCGCGGGACCGGCTGAGTAAGCTGGAACCGTTGGCCTGGCGGGTCGATTTATCCGTTGGTTGGTTCCTGGCGATCGCGGCAGGCGAACTGGAGCGCACCAGCGACGCGATCCTCCGTTTCACCGGAACCCCGCCGCTGACGCTCGAAGATTATTTCCGGGCATTCCCGGAGTTACTGCGGGCTTTGCATCGGACACCGTGATCCTGGCATGCTTTTCGCCTGCGTGGATTACGCCACTCCGGTCTTACCGGACGCGCGGCGCCGCAGATGCGCCAGCAGTTGATATCCGAGAATGACGGCCGCCAGCAGTGCCGCAATCGCCCAGGTCAGGTCACCCAGGACCGCGGACAAGGCCATGACGCGATCGCTGAAGAGCCGCCCTAAAGAAATGTAGAGGGCGGCGCCGGTGATTTCACCTAGGATGTCCCAGAACAGGAACCGCTGCCACGGATAGCGGGCTGTGCCGCTGGCCAGATTGATCCAGGGTCCCAGGGGACTGAGCAGCCAACGGGTGATAAAGATGCCGGGGCCGCCCCNNTCATGGCGCCTTGCGAAATCATCGAGCCCGCGACAATCAGAAGCAGGGTGATGGGCAGCGGCACGCCGATGGCGGCAATCGCGACGATTCCGAAAAGGGCCGGGGCGCCGTACTGGGAAACCGCCGCCAGGAGCTGATCGTTCATTTCGGTTGGCCGCCGGGTGGGTGCGCGGCGGCATCGACCGCGCGTTGCAGTTGGGCGATCACTTCCGCCACGGGTCGGTTCGTGTCGCGAGCGATTTGGCGAACGCTTCGCCGGTCGCGCGGCTCCCGCGGAACAACCCCAATCGCTTGAAACAACGCGGAGGTGGGGACGTGGTGGGTATGGGCGATAAATGGGACCGACATCCAGCCCCGGATGGGCTCATTTTCCGTACGGATCTGCCGCACGTGCCGGCCGGCCCTGGAGGCGAAGACGACCGTACCGGCGATCGCCACCAGGAAGGCGAGCCCAACAGCCACGGTGCGCCGCCAAGATTCTCCCACGATTCAATATAGCCGGTTTGGCTTGCGAAACTCCCTCGAAACCTGGCGGACTACAGATATTTCACGAACAGCACCGCGTTGCCGCGTTCGTTATACAGCAGTTCGTCCACCAGGTTCTTGGTGAGCAAAATGCCGAACCCGCCAGGGCGTCTGCCTTCCTCGGCGCGCACTTCCACGTGGCGGATCGGCGAGTCCTCCGGGTTGGAAATCGCCGCGTGCGGCAGGAAATCCAGCGAGAAGCCCGTCCCCGGATCGTGAATGTGCACGATGAGAGCCCGCGCCGTGCGCAAAATCGAAGTGCGCACGCGTTTTTGCGGGTCGTTCCTGCCGCCGTGTTCAATCGCGTTCATGAGCAGTTCGCGGAAGGCCGAAGATACGTCGTCGCCCGCCTGCGCCGAAAGGTGGGCCGTGATCTCGCGCAGGAAATGCGTGGTGCGGTCGGCGGCATCGATCTTGCACCGCACGTCCAGCGTAATCCACTCGGGCCGGGCCGAAACCACCCGGATGTCGTCCTGCCAGGTGTCGCAATCGAGCGCTTGCTGCACCAGTTCACCCAGTGGACCCGGAGACAGCGGGCGGTGCAGATAGCCGAAAGCGCGCTGCCGGATGGCCGCCAGGATGCGCTGCGGATCGCTATCTCCGGTCAGGATGACCTTGGTAGACGGGCGGATGGAGCGTACCCGCCGCAATAACGCCAGGCCATCGAAGCCGTTGTTTCCCTGTCCCGCCAGCACCAGGTCGATCGGACCGGTGCGCAGCACCTGGAGGGCCTCTTTGCTGCCGGGCACTTGGCGAATCTCGCGGTCGTCGCGTTGCAGCAGGCCGGACAAGTAGCCCTGCATCGCGGGGTCGGCATCGATGAGCAAAAGGCTGCGGCGGCTCAAAACATCTCCACTCTTTAATTTAGCCGACGTTCGGCTTACCATGTGAGTAACGTCTCTCTCCGCCGGCCAGCCGGGCGGAGGAAAGTTGGGGCCATGCCGAGATTAACCGAACGCAACCCGGAACTCTCCCCGCGCATCTTACCATCTAGCGTGAGAACCGCAATCCTGATGTTCGCTGTGTCCCTCGCTGCCCAGGCGCAGGTCTACCCCGGTGGTGGCTATCCTGGCGGCGGCTACCCCGGTGGTGGCTATCCGGGCGGCGGCTATCCCGGTGGTGGCTATCCCGGCGGCGGGGGCATCCCCGTACCGGGCCGCACCGGCAGGACCAGCAAGACACCCCCGCCCAACCAGAACGGCCCGTTGCCCAACTTCCGCGGCAACCTGAAGGTGTTCGGCGACAAGGCCATCAGCGTGGAACTCGGCGACAAGCGCGTGATGGACTTCAGGCGCACCGACAAAACCAAGTTCTTCAAGGCCGGCGACCAAGTGAAAACGCCCAATTTCGACCTCGGCGATCAGGTATCGGTGGAAGCTCAGGCAGACCCCGGCGGGACCATGACGGCGGTCAACGTGTATTGGGAGAAGTCCGGTTCAGCCGGCGGCGCGCCGTCCAAGACCGATGACGGCGTGGTGGATACCTGGAAAGACGAGCCCAAAACCGGCTCCGAGCACGGCAGCGCAAACGCCGCGCCCAGCGCGCCCGCCGCCGATCCCAAGATCAGCCCTTCCGCGGACGACCCGGGCCCGCCCAAACTCAAGCGCGGCGGTGTCGCCGACCCAGCCCGCGAGAAGGCACAATCCGTGCCGGAACAGACGGCAACCAACCGCATCCCCGTAACCACCCAGGAGCCTGGCGTGGAGCGCGTCACCGATGGCTCCCGCCCCTCGGTCATCCGCGGCGATGCCGACGAGGACGCAGTGCGCATCGTGCCGCGCAAGGATGAGCCCTTGATCCGCCGCGCCGCCGATGCCGCCATGGAATTCACCGAAACCCTGCCCAGTTACGTCTGCACCGAACTCGTCACCCGTTCGCAAAGCGAGAGCTCGCCGGCCAATTTTCAGCCCATCGACGTGGTCACCATGGAAGTGCTCTACACCGACGGGCGCGAGGACTATCGCAACATCCAGATCAACGGCAAGAAGATCGTCAAAAAAATCGAGGAGACCGGCGGCTCCTGGAGCACCGGCGAATTCGGCACCGTGCTGGTGGATCTCTTCTCCCCGTCCACCGGCGCCGTCTTCCACTACCGCCGCGATTCCCGCGCCGGCGGCATCATGGCCAAGATGTACGATTTCGAAGTCGCCCGCGACGGTTCCCACTGGAGCATTCACTCCTCGGCGCAGACCTACGTTCCGGCCTACATCGGCTCGGTGTGGATCGATCCGGCCACTTCACGCGTGCTGCGAATCGAGATGGAAGCCAAGGGATTCCCCGGCGAATTTCCCCTGGACCACGTGGAATCGGCTACCGACTACCAGTACATTCGCCTGGGCGATGCCAAGCAATACCTGCTGCCCGTGCATGCCGAAACCTTGAGCTGCCAGCGCGGCACCGCCTACTGCTCGCGCAACGTGATCGATTTCCGCAACTATCACAAGTACACGGGTGAATCGTCCATCACCTTCGGGGCGACCAAGGACAAGGAAAAGCCGTAAAATAAGCCTTCCATGGCTTCCAAAAAGCACGGCGCCGTGACGGCTGCGTTGAACTCGGCCAACGGCGTGTTCAGCACCAACCCTGCCGCGCTGCCGCGCGTCTACGCGCCGGAAACGGTGTCCGCCGTGCCCGGGCGGGCAGAGGCCGCGGCCCGTTTGGCGTCGCTCGATCCGGCGCGTGAAGCCGTGGCCGAGGGCATTGCGGCGATTCCGCACAATGGCGGAGCCAGAGTGCGCATCACCGCCTACGAAGGCGATCTCTACCGCGCCCGCTACCAGACGGACCACGCCACGCTGCTGCGCATTGCGGCGCCGTACTTCCCGGGCTGGCAGGCGGAGGTGGATGGCCATGCGGTCAGCCTGGTCCCGGTAGACGTGGCGCTCATCGGCGTGGTGGTTCCCCCCGGCGATCACGAACTGGTGGTTCGCTACCGCTCCACCTGGTCCGCGGCAGGCGCGGCCATCAGCGCCGTGGCCCGCAGTGGGACAGACCATCGCCTTTCGTGGTCTGTCAACCCTCGCTGAAGCACCCCCGCTGAAGCAAATTGACAGACGACACAANNAAACGATCGTCTGTCCCACCGCTCTTACCGGTAGGCGAAGAGCATGGAGTAGACGATCAGGCCGATCAGAATCAGGCCGATGCTCAGAGCGGTAAAGCCGAGGCGGCGCCAGAATTTCACTTCATGCGGCAGCGGCGACGGCATGATCATCCCGGCCAGTTCACCGCTCTCCACCAGTTGACGGTATTCCCGCGGACGGTCGCGCTCGAACTCCTCCAGCGGTACCCCCTCCGTGAAAATCACCGTGTCCATGGGGAATCTTTCGGGACGGAAGTGCGTATTGAAGAAGTGCACCACGAAAATGAAACTCACCGCCAGAAGGGCCTCATCGCTGTGGATGGTGGTGGCAACATTGACGGCCCAGCCTGGGAACACGCGCGTGAAAATCTCCGGAAACCACAACAGCAGGCCGGTGCCGCCAATCACGGCGACGCCCCAGAACACGGCGAAATAGTCGAATTTCTCCCAATACGTCCAACGCCCGAATTCGGGACGAGGGCCGCGTTTGAAAAACCATTTCAGGGAACCGGTCAGTTCCTGCCAGTCGCGCCCGTTGAAGACCATGCCGTCTTCGCCGGCGATGTACTGACGCCAGCTCTTGCCGCTGGCGCGCCGCTGCTTCACCAGGTCGTACACGTGAAGTCCGAAGTAGGCGAAGGTCAGGCCGGCGCAGAACCGGTGGATCAAACCCGCCGCTTCAAACCCGCCCAGCAGGTGGGCCAGGAGCTTGGCCCAGCCCATATAGGAGAACTTCAGCATCATGCCGGTCAGAGCCAGCCCGAGGAAGCTCGAGACCACCATCAGGTGAAGGTTGCGATGGAACCGCCGGAAGCGCCTGACGTAGGCGCCGCCTTCCACGTGTCCGTTCTTAATCTGCTTGCGGTATGCCAACGATCGGGGCAGCCAGAGCGCAGTGTGCGTGCCGGAGATCACCAGCGTGCCAATCAACAGGCCGGTCATGCTCCAGAAGGTGAAGAACAGGAAAGGATACTTCTTCGGATCGTGGTGGGTGGCATGTGTCAGATAACCGGCGAACTGACGGTGGGAACCGGCATGGCACTTGCCGCAGGTGGCGACGATGTTGTTCCGGCTCAGGTGCGAGCGCGAATCCGTAACCGGCAGAATATCGTGCGATCCGTGGCAGTCGTAACACTTGGCGGTTTTCAGGTAACCCAGTTTGGAGA
>PLDO01000509.1:0-228 GCA_003136215.1 Bryobacterales bacterium | reverse complement strand
CCCTTGCCGTGGATGCTCTCGCGGTAGTGATCCACGATCTTGTCCTGTTTGCCGGTGTAGCGAACCTGGGCCTTCTGCCCGGACTGGTGGCATTTGGCGCATAGGGCGGGGACGTTCCGCGAATAGGTCGGCGAGGCCGAATCGAGCTTGCCCATGGTGCCGTGCGGGCTGTGACAATCCTGGCAGACGGGCGCATCGGGACTGCCTTGCGCGGCCAGCGTGCCGTGC
>PLDO01000362.1 GCA_003136215.1 Bryobacterales bacterium | reverse complement strand
ATTACAACGATACCAATGCGCTTCGCTACTTCCCGCAGATTCGGGACCTGGCTCTTGCAGAAAAACTCGAGGAGGCCGAGATCATGACCGACGAGCATTTCTATGGCGTTCCCAGGGCGCAGCAAGCCTACGAGCCCATCGGCAATTTGCTCCTGAGCTTTGAGGATGTGGGCAATGCCCGGGATTATCGCCGCGAGTTGGACCTGGAAACCGGCGTGGCGAAGATCAGCTACACTGCGGGCGACGCCATTCTCACCCGCGAGGTTTTCGCGTCCTACCCGGACCGCGTGCTGGTGATGCATATCAGCGGAGACAAACCCGGGCGCGTCTCGGTTGAGGCCCGAATGAAAAGCCCATACCTCGATGCCTCGACGGAGATGCCGGGCCGGCTGGTGATCAATGGCTCGTGGAAGAAAGTCGGTGAGGAGACGAATTGGCTAATCGCGCCGGTCCAGGGACAGGGTTTGAAATTCCAAACCGAGCTGGTGGCGTGGCCTCAGGGCGGCAGTTCCGAAGCAGTCAACGGCACTCTGCGCATTCAGAAAGCGGATGCGGTTACGTTCATCCTCACCATCGCGACGAGTTACCTGAATTACACCAACATCGGCGGCGATCCTCCCGCGCTCTGCCGCCAGATCCTCTCGCGGGCCGCGGCCAAAGACTATGCGACGTTGCGCCAACGGCATGAAGCCGACTTTCGAGGATTGATGAGCAGGGTGCATCTGAACGTCGGCGATGCCTCACTGAACCAGAAGCCGACCGACGAGCGCCTCAAGGCCGTTCGCGCAGCCGGCTCGGACGCGAACCTCGAGGCGCTGGTCTTTCAATTCGGACGTTACCTTCTGGCGGCCAGCAGCCGCGCGGGCGGGCAGCCCGCGAACTTGCAAGGCATCTGGAACGAGGATGTCCTTCCACCGTGGGGCAGCAAGTACACCATCAACATCAACACCGAGATGAACTACTGGCCGGTGGAAGAGACCAACCTCTCCGAATGCCACCTGCCGTTGTTCGACGCGCTCCGGGACCTGGCGCAATCCGGCGCCATCACCGCCCGGGAGCACTACGACGTGGGCGGTTGGGTGTTGCATCACAATTTCGACCTGTGGCGCGGCACGGCGCCCATCAACGCGAGCAATCACGGCATCTGGCAGACCGGCGGCGCGTGGCTCTCCACCCACCTCTGGGAGCACTACCTGTTCACCGGCGATCTGGAATTCCTGCACGCCACCGCCTACCCTTTGATGAAAGGCGCCGCGTTGTTCTTCGTGGACGCCCTGGTGAAAGATCCCAAGACCGGCTTCCTCTATACCGGCCCCAGCAATTCTCCGGAGCAGGGCGGTCTGGTGATGGGCCCCACCATGGATCGCGAGATCGTGCGCACGCTCTTTGGCGAAACCATTGCCGCCGCCAGGGCGTTGAACGTGGACGCCGGCCTGCGCGAGCGGCTCACCGCCATGCGCCGGCAGATCGCGCCGCTCGAGATTGGCCAGTACGGCCAGTTGCAGGAGTGGATGGAAGACACCGACGACCCCAAGAACCAGCACCGCCATGTCTCCCACCTGTGGGCGGTCTATCCAGGCAGCGAGATCACCCCCTTCGGCACGCCGGAGCTGTTCAAGGCCGCGCAACAATCGCTGATTTTCCGCGGTGACGCCGCTACCGGCTGGTCGATGGGCTGGAAGCTCAACCTGTGGGCGCGCTTCCTGGATGGCGACCACGCGTACCGGATCATGCGCAACCTGGTCACCCCGGCATCGGACGCCAAGCCCGCCAAGGCCGGAGTGTACAAGAACCTGTTCGACGCACATCCGCCGTTTCAGATCGACGGCAACTTCGGCGCCACCGCCGGCGTCGCCGAGATGCTGCTGCAGAGCGACGACCCGTATGGCACGCCCACCAGCCTGACCGCGGTACAGAGCGGCGAGGCGGCCTTCCTTCACCTCCTGCCGGCCTTGCCCGCGGCGCTCGCCACGGGTAAAGTTAGCGGCCTGGTCGCCCGCGGAGGTTTCCAGGTGGCCCTCGACTGGCGGAACGGAAAACTGGTGAAGGCCACCATCGCGGCGCGCCAGTCCAAACCACTCAAAGTGCGCTACGCCGGGAAGGAAATCGAGGTCCAGGCCAAGGCCGGCCAGACGTACACGTTCGGCCCCGATCTTAAAGCATTGTAAACGCCGCCGCCTGATATAATCACCGCAACAAAGGAGTTTCGCAGTGACAGATCCTAAGACCCGCAGGTTCTTCCTCGGAGCCGTCTCGGCGGCCGCTGCCTCACGCGTTTGGGGCGCAAACGATAAGATCAACGTCGGCATCGTCGGCCTCGGGGGCCGCGGCACCAATCATCTGAATCTGTACTCGCACCTGCCGGAGTCGCGCGTCGCCGGGTTGTGCGACGTGAACCAGGCCGCGCGCGAAGTGGCGCAGGCGACGCTGGCCAAAGGGAGCTTCGAGAAGGCCAAGGAATTCGAGGACATGCGCGCCATGTTCGCGGATCCCTCGATTGAGGCGGTGTCCATCGCGACTCCCAATCACTGGCACGCGCTTGCCGCCATCTGGGCGATGAAGGCGGGCAAAGACGTCTACGGCGAGAAGCCTGCCTGCTACAACATCTACGAAGGCCAGAAGATGGTGGAGGTGCAGAAGGCCACCGGAAGAATCATGCAGGTCGGCTCGCAACACCGCAGCTGGCCATTCAAGATGAAGGCCATCGAGGCGCTTCAACAGGGGTTGATCGGCAAGGTCTATCTGGCGAAGGGTCTCTGCTTCAAGCGCCGTCCGTCGATAGGGCACACCGCGGACGCCCCCACGCCCCCGGGGTTGAATTGGGACCTTTTCCTGGGCCCGGCGCCCATGCGGCCTTACAACGAGAAGCGCTTTAAGTATTTCTGGCACTGGTTCTGGGACACCGGCAACGGCGACATCGGCAACCAGGGTGTGCATGAAATGGGCATCACCCGCTGGGGCCTGGGCGACCCCGACTGGCCCAAGACTGCCGTTTCGTTCGGCGGCAAGTTCGGTATCGACGATGACACCGAGACTCCGAACACGCTGACGGCCGGATTCAACTACGGCGACCGGGAGGTCATGTTCGAAGTGCGCGGGAACCTGACCAACGGCGAAGGAACCAGGCAGGGGCGGGTGGTCACCGCGGGTCCGGCAATCAGTCGCGGCGGGCGAGGACAAGGCGCGGAACCTCCCGCGGCGCCTCCCGCGGCACCGGCGCCCGCACAGGTGGGGCCGGCGAGCAATCCGCTCAACGTGGCGGTAGGCAATCTGTTCTACGGCTCGGAAGGCTGGGCGGCGATGAGCGACCAGGGCTTCCAGGCGTACAAGGGCGAGAGCAGCGAACTCATCATGGAGGGACGTCCCGAGCGCGGACAGCCGGGCGGCGACGCCACGAGCCTGCATATGCAGAACTTCCTGCAAGTCTGCAAATCGCGCAACGCGAAAGACCTGCGCGATCCGCTCTCCAACTCCGTGCTGGGCGCCGGACTCTGCCACCTGGCCAACATCAGTTACCGCACCGGCCGCAAGCTCACGCTGGAAGCCGGACCCAGGTTCGCCGGCGATGCCGAAGCCACCAGGATGCTGACGCGCGATGTCTATCGCAAGCCCTATGTAGTCTGAGCGCCGCGCAAGGGTGGGACAGACCATCGCCGTTTATGGTTTGCCGTGCTTCGACAGCTTGACAGACGACACAAGACGATCGTCTGTCCCACTCCTTGACAGACGACACAAGACGATCGTCTGTCCCACTTCCCCCTGTTCAATTTCGGACAGACAGTCTGGTCTCCTTCGCCATAGGCTGGAGACATGGCTGCAAGCATCACCGGAGCGAAGGTAACGAAACCGGCCTTTCACGCCCAGGCATTCCTGGCTAGAATCGGCACGGGAAGAACTCACGTGAATCACCTGGAGGGCGAAACGGTCTTCTCGCAGGGCGATGCGGCGGATTCGATCTTCTATATCCGCAAAGGCAAGGTCAAACTGACCGTGATCTCCCAACAAGGCAGGGAAGCGGTTATCGCGATGCTTGGCGCGGGCGATTTCTTCGGCGAGGGATGCCTTGCCGGGCAGGTTAAGCGCATGGCAACCTGTACCACCATGTCCCCCAGTTCGCTGGCGCGGCTGGAGAAAGTGGCCGCGATTCGCGTGCTCCACGAAGAGCCCGTCTTTGCGGAGTTGTTCCTGCAGCACCTGCTCGCCCGCAGTATTCGCATCGAAGAAGATCTGGTGGACCAGTTGTTCAACTCCAGCGAAAAACGGCTGGCGCGGGTGCTCCTGCTGCTGGCCAACTTCGGCAAGGAGGGCGAACCCGAGACCGTCATCGCCAAAATCAGCCAGGCAACCCTCGCCGGGATCGTGGGAACCACGCGCTCCCGCGTGAGCTTCTTCATGAACAAGTTCCGCAAACTGGGATTCATCGCCTATAACGGCCACCTCGAAGTGCACAGTTCCCTGCTCAGCGTGGTGCTGCACGATTAATTGGATGTCCGCGCCTAACGGTGCTCCGCCAGCCAAGGCAGAAGGCTCATCGCAATGGTCTCGATGCATCGCGAGAGGGCCGGATCCCGATCGCTGGGCCAGAGCCCGGTACACAGCGAAAACACCAACGAATCCACCGCCGGGGACTCCTCGATGGCGGCGGCAATCCGGTCCTGAAGGGTAATCGCGGCGGACTCGCCGATGGCCCCCAGGAAACTGGCGAAGGCGAGGAATTCGAAGGCGAACTCGGGCCGCACATGGGATCGGAATTCAGCGGGGATGACGGCCAACACTTCGGCGGGCCCGGCTTTGGAATCGTCGCAGTAAACCATCGCCACGGCGCAATCCTGCAGATGGTGGACGGTGACGAAGAAGCGGGCCGGCGGTTCACCGGGCGACGCACACTGCAACCTTCCGAACCAGGACCGGCCCTGCATGGTCCTGAGGGTGTTGAGAAGGCGTTTGGAAGCGCGCCCCGCCGGGCCCAGACCGGTGGGACCACTCCAGGTTCCGGTCCGCGAATCCCAACCATATAGCTGAATGCCCGGTTTGGCGCCCGGTTCGGTGTGGGTGAGAGCATCCATGGGCAAGCTTCCTTCCGTGTGAAATAGACCATACCATACGGTCCGCTACTCATTTGAGCACCGACACCACTTTGGCCGGTGCACCACGTTTCGGCGGCGGTAAAAAGATCACCTCCGGGGGCGAGGGAGGCGCGGCCGTTCAGGCGCCGTAGTAGCCTTCGCGGGTCTGCACGATGAGGCCCTTCTGCTTGGTGGTCAGATGAATTCTGTGGTACCCGCCGGCGGCCTCGGTGCGATCCGGCGAGTATCCCAGACTGTACTGGTGTCGCAGGTCCTCATCGATCTCGTCGTACACCTTGGCCAAGGTATGCTTCTTGGAGACCTCGAAGAAACGGCCGCCGGTTTCGCGCGAGATCTGCTCCAGCACTTTCTTGCCGTTGGGCATATTACTCATGGGGACGCGACCCATTCGCCCCATGCCGAATCCCCCGCCGCCATACGCTTCCGAGTCTTCGAAGAGGATGGAGCAGACCATGGTATCCGCCCGCTGGGCGGCTTCCACGGCGGCGGATAGCGAGACTTTGCTGCCCGTATCGACTCCGTCGGTGAGCAGCACCAGCGCCTTGCGGCCGCTCTGTTTTCGCATGAGCTCGTCGGAAGCCAACAGGACGGCGTCGTAGAGCACGGTTCCGCCGCCGCGCCCGCCGCCGCCACCACCACCGATGGGTCCACCTTGACCCCCGCGCCGGCGTCCGCCGCCGCCCGGATAGGGGAAAGGCATGGGCTGCTGCTGGGTGGACTGACGCTGTTGCCGCTGCTGCGCGGGCGATTCCAGATTCTCCAGCGCCTTTTCGAGCAACCTACGGGACGAGGTGATGTCTTGCAGGAGTTCCGTGTCGAAATCGAAGTGAATGACAAAGGCCTCGTCCTTTTCGGGACGCAGCACCTGTTCGAAGAAGCGGTAGCTGGCCGCCCTTTCTTCTTCGATGAGGCGGCGCTGGCTGCCGCTGGTATCCACCAGGAGGCCGAGGGTGAGCGGCAAATCGCTCTCCTGGGAGAAATAGCGGATCTCCTGCGCGCGGCCGTCCTCATCCAGCAGAAAATCGTCCTTGGTGAGGTCCTTGACGATGGCGCCGTTCTTATTGCGCACGTTGGCAAACAGGCTGACTACCTTGACGCCGGCGGAGAATGTGGGTTTATCCTGGGACTTATCCTGGGACTTATCCTGGGGTTTATCCTGCGATTGCTGCTGCTGGGCGCCGAGCAGGCGGAGGGCCGGCAGGAAGCCTAGGGCGGACAGCAAGCCGCGCCGCGAGATAGATCCGTCGATTGCCATGCTTGTGTTGAGAGATGCGCGAGATCGCGGCGAGGTTACGTGCAAAGCTCCGGAAACCAGGTCCGAACTGCGCTCGGATGGGCAGGCTGAAGCCTGCCCCACCATGCACAAGGCGGAACCTTATGGCACTGTTTAGCGCTCGATGCCGAGTTCGGTGGCGACCCTCACGAGGGTGGTAATCAGGCGGTCCACATGCTTTTCGGTGTGCGCCGCGGTGCACGAAATGCGCAACAGGTTTTGCGCGGCGGCCGGACGCAGGACGGGATTGATGTAGATGCCTTCTTCGAGCAATCGCTTGCAGAGGCGGCACAGGTCGAGTTCCTGTTGGATGACGACCGGCACGATGGCGGTCTCGCCGGGGAGCACGTTGAAGCCGCGCGAACGCAGCTCATCACGCAGCAACTGCGCGATGCTGAGCAGATGCAGGCGGCGCTCCGGTTCCTTCTTCATGATCTGCAAGGCCTGCGCGACGGCGGCGACGCTGCCCGGCGGCAGACTGGCCGAGAACACGAACGGCCGCGCCGTATGCTTCAAATAATCCACCACGGCGCGCTCGCCGGCAATGAAACCGCCGACCGATGCCAGCGATTTGCTGAAGGTGCCCATCACGATATCGACGTCGTCGAGCACGCCGAGGTGCTCCGCCGCGCCGGCGCCCGTGGGGCCGAGCACGCCGATGCCGTGCGCCTCATCCACATAGGTGCGCGCGCCGTAGGGCTTGGCCAGTTTCATGATGCCGCGCAGGTCGGCGATGTCGCCTTCCATACTGAACACACCTTCGCTGACGATGAAGATCTTCTCATCGGGCGGGCAGTTTTCCAGGCACCGTTCGAAGTGGTCCATGTCGTTGTGCCGGAAACGCACGGTGCGCGCGGGCGACCGCAAGGCGCCTTCCACCAGGCTGGCATGCAGGTTGTGATCGCAGATCATCACGTCGCCCTTCTCGGTGAGCGCGCTGAGTGTC
>PLDO01000707.1 GCA_003136215.1 Bryobacterales bacterium | reverse complement strand
CCACGGATGCACACGGATGCACACGGATTCTGACTGTCCAGCTAATTCCTGGACACCGCGCTAACGGGCGAACACACTCCCGGCGATCAGTGACGTGACCGCGCCTTCCGTTGGCTGTATCACGCGCAAACCGCGAAGTTGATGGCGGCACCAGATTGCGGAGGCGAAATCCCGCCACAGCCTCACGCCCAGTGGCGCGGCAGGCCGCCTCGTCATTCCCGCGCCAGCCTCGCCTCGATGGCCTGGGCCAGATTCAACAGCGCCCGCTCCGTCGCCGGCGTATCCTGGTAGGCCACCAGGCGCACGAAGAATGGGCCGCGGCGGAACGTCAGACTCTGACCGTAGCTCCTGCCCTCGTCGCCGAGCGCCACGGGCCGGCTTCCCGTGGATGGCTCGGATTCGAAGATCGACGCGGTGCCCCGCGGCGCTTCCATCAGGTGGATATCGGCGACGGCCTCCACGGTGTCCCCATAGCGGTAGTTCGCCGTGAGGGTGCGGCGCACGCCGGCCCGCAGGTACCGCTCGGCGTCGCCATCCACATATTTCCAGAGATCGACGGCCTCAAAGGAACGCGTTTCGCCCACCTTCGTCCATCCGGCGCTCTCGCCGCTTTCCGGGAACCAGGATATCGGTTTAGCCGCTTGCCTCATGAGGAGCTGGTTGGTCTTCGAGCGGCTTTCGCCCACGCTGGTGACATAAACCGCCGGACGGTCCCGTACCGGGCACGCAAATTCACACGCGCCGCAGCCGACGCAACGCTCGGGATCGATATACGGCTGCCGGATCTGCCTGGTGTTCCCGGCGGCGTCAGTCACCTCGGCTGAATTCAGATAGACGGCCTTGGGAGAGGTCGGGCACCACTCCTCGCACACTATGCAGTCGGTGGCCATCGCCCACGGAAGGCATCGGCCCCGGTCGTAGAAAGCAGTGCCGAGACGGATCGGCCGGATGCCTGCTCCGGGCTTGGACGCCCAAGCCTTCTGCTTGGACGTGAACTCCCAGATGGCGCCGGTAGGGCAGACCTGGCCGCACAGGGTACAACTGGGCTCGCAGTATCCGACGCGCGCCACCAGCACGGGAGTCCAGATCCCCTCCCAGCCCGCCTCGGTAAGTGCCGGATGCAAAGCGTTGTTCGGGCACACTTTCATGCACTCGCCGCAGCGGATACAACGGGCCAGGAAGCGTTTCTCGTCCAACGCCGCCGGGGGCCGGATCAGCCGCTCGTGCGGTTCGGCGCTGAGCCCGGTATTGGCACGTAACAGGGGAAGCGTGGCAGCGCCGGCTGCCAACCCGGTCAGCACCTTGCGCCGCTTGAGATCTGCGTGCTGCATGGTAGTGGGGCAGGGAAGCGGCGGGAAGAAACGAAATCGGATCCCGTTTTCGGGGCAATCGGCGACGCAGTTCATGCACAGAACGCATTCGGCTTTGCGCCACGGTACACCCGGAACGGGATCGTCCCCGCCCTGGCAGTGAAGCAGGCAACGGTTGCAGTCCTCGCATTCGGCAGGGTGTTTCTCCAAGCCCAGAATGGACCAGCGCGAGGCCAGGCCCAGGAGCGCTCCCAGCGGGCACAGCGCGCGGCACCACAATCGGGTGATGCGCAGGTTGACTGCCAGAATGACGATGAAGATCGCTCCCAGCAGGAAGCCCTGGCGGAAATACGCTTGCTTGAAGCTCAGGTTCAGCAAGTAATTCCACGAGGGCAGAATCGAAAGCGCGAACGAGCGCACAGCCAGCGCGATGGGGTCGAGGATACCGACAAGGGCGCTCCCCAGGAAAGCCGCCAGAAGCAGAGCGAAGAGCAGATAGTATTTGAAAGTCTGCCACTCTTTGTAGCGATTGGACGCAATGCGTTGACGGCCGGTCTTTTTCCCCGACCGCATGTTGCTTACCATGTGGTTCAGGGTACCGACGGGGCATATCCACCCGCAGAAGAACCGTCCCAGGGCCAACGTCGGGATGAGGATCGCCAAACTCCAAAGCAAACCGCGATAAAGAGCATGCGTGGCCAGCGCATTGGCGATGGCGATCAGCGGGTCGGCCTCCAGAAAGGCACGCACCGGGTACGGCAGGCGTAGATCTCTCTCGCCGGGCTGGAAAGAGTCGTGAAACTCGGTCTTGCAGAGGAGGAGCAGGAAAAGTCCGAGGAAGAGGGTCTGCGACAGCCGGCGCAGCCTGGGCAGGGTCAACCCGCTCCGGGCAATCGAGCGGGTGCGCGCGGGTTGAACACTTCGAGTCCCGCGAAGCACAATATTCAACCCAAGTATACATGGCGGAGCGCCAGAGCGCGCCTCAGGTGAGGCCTGGCACACCGGCGGAGGTGATGTGGTGTATGCTGAATTCCGCCAGGATGTTCAAAAGAAAAGTGCCGGATTCGGACGCACGGAGTGGCCAGGCGACCGGCCACGGAACGTTGAAGAAAGGTTCGTTCTGGCAGTCCCTGCTCGCCGTTCTGGCGGGGAATGCCATTTACTTCAGCATGCAGCGGTTCCTCCCGGCGCGCGCGCAACACCATCTTTACCAGATCGATTGGGGCTTGGCCGTAGACTTCTGCATCTGCCTGGTGTGCTACGGGTTGGTTCGGCGGATCTTCCATGACTGAGCGCGCCGCAAGGTTAGGATTGATGGAGGACCTTGTTTGGATAGCATTTGCGCGAGAAATTGAGTCCCGGGCCGCGGTGTCCGGCCCACCCTCAGCCGCGCAAGAGGCGCGGGTGCCTGGCGGCTACCGCCAGTATCAACTCGCCGAATAGCGTATTGGCCCAGGCGAACCACGGGCGCGTGAAACGCTTGGCGTCGTTGCGGTCAAACGCTTCGTGCATGAAGCCGGTGCCGGCATGAGTCGCCTTCAGCGCCGCCAGGCAACTCGCAATCTCCTTCTCGTCGCTACTCGTCAGAGCCCGGCCAATAATGCCCAGCGGCCAGATCATCCCCAGCCCGGCGTGCGGGCTGCCCAGTCCCTCGGCGGCCGTTCCGCGATAGAAGAAGGGATTGTCCTCGCTGAGCGAGAATGCCCTGGTGTTGCGGTACAACGGTTCCGTGGCCGCCACGCTGCCCAGGTATGGCATCGCCAGCAGGCCCGGCATTCCCGCGTCATCCATCAGCAGTGCGCTGCCGTAGCCGTCCACTTCAAAAGCGTAGATCTCCCCTAACCGGGGATGCCTCGCCTTGCCATACCGGGCCAGCGCGTCCCGCACTTCGGCGGCGAAATCGCCGCACTGCCCCGCAAAGGCCGGGTTCTTGAGTTCCGTGCCGTGGATCTCCTTTAACTGCTCCAGCGCCGTCACCGCGAAAAAGTTCGAGGGGATCAGAAAAGGGAAAATGCAGGCATCGTCCGAAGGACGGAACCCGGAGTGGATCAGCCCGCACGGCCGCCCCGGATTCCCGTAGCCATCGTGCGGCAGCGAATCGGTGGAAACCGCCGAGCTACGCTGGAACTTGTAGGGACCGCGGTCCTTCATCCGCTGCTGCTCGCGGAAGGTCTGTACGATCAAAGCGGCGGCCTTCTGCCACGCGGCGTCGAAACACGAGCCGTCGCCCGTCGCTTTCCAGTAACCGTGCGCCAGCCGCACCGTGAAACACAGCGAATCGATCTCCCACTTGCGCTCGTGCAGTTCCGGCTTCATGCGCGTCAGGTCCTTGGCCCAGGGGCTGCCGGTGGGGCCGTAGTTGAAGGCGTTGGCGTAGGGGTCGATCAGCACGCAACGGGTCTGCCGGTTGATGACGCCGGCCAGCATCCGCCGCAGCTTCGGGTCCTGTTTGGCCAGCGGCAGGTAGGGCCACACCTGGGCCGTGGAATCGCGCAGCCACATGGCGTCGATATCGCCCGTGATGACAAACGTGTCCGGCTTGCCGTCCAGTTCTCCGGCGCGGACCGTGGTGTCCAGCGTATTCGGGAAACAGTTCTCGAACATCCAACCTAATTCCGGGTCGCCGATGCTCCCCTTGATCTCTTCGATGCGGCTCTCCACGGCGGGGCTGGTGAATTTGCGCTGCCCTAGCGGAGGTCGCTGGCTGGTGAATGCCGCGTCGGCGGACAAGCGGGCGGCCTGAAAGCCCAGGGCGGAGGCGGAGGCGAGGAATGCGCGACGGGTAGTCATGGGTATCACTCCATGGAAGCACATCGCGCCCTCGCGTGACTCGGCGCGCATACACCCCTGTCCACCCATCGCCAGTTCTGCCATACTTTCATCGATGACACGTCGACAAGCTCTCGCCGCGCCTCTGGCGGCCGCGGCCTTCTCGGCCGGCGCGCGACCCGATCCGCAACCCGGTCCACCACCCAGTCCCCGGTTTATCAAAGGAATCTGCTCCGTCATTTTCCCGAAGGAACGGCCTCGCCCGGAGTGCTTCGTCCAGGCCAAATCGGCGGGCTTCGATGCCATCGAACTCTCCATCGGCCCGGATTTTCCGCTGGACATCAGCCGCGACGACGCGCGCCGCATGGCCGATGCCGCCGATAAGGCCGGCATCCGTATCGCCACGCTTTGGATCTCAGAAGCTCTCCATCAGAACCCGCTCAATGCCGCCGACCCGGCCGTGCGCGCCCGCGGGGTCGAGGCGATCCGCCGGGCCATCGCCATCGCTGCCGACATGAACTGCGGCGCGGTCCTTCTTTATGCGGTGCGCCTCGGCAACGGCGCGAACCTGGAATACGGCTCGCAGGAAACCTGGGACCGCTTCACCGCGGAACTGACCAAGCTCGTCCCCGACGCGGAGCGCGCCAAGGTTTTTCTGAACCCCGAAAACGTCTGGAACAAGTTCCTCCTGAGCCCGCTCGAGATGCGCTCCTTCGTGGACCAGTTCCCCAGCCAATGGGTGGGCGCCCATTTCGACACCGGCAACTGCATGCAGTACGGGTATCCGGAGGATTGGATTCTGACCCTCGGCCGGCGCATCAAGCGCATTCACTTCAAGGATTACAAGTTGGGCGGCCGCGAACCTGCCCGCTTCGCCGACCTGCTGGAGGGCGACGTGAATTGGAAAGCCGTGATGGCCGCCCTCGTCAAGACCGGTTACAACGGATTCATCTCTCCGGAAATCGGCCGCAATGCCAGCCAGGCCGATCAGCTGAAACAGGTGTCCGCGGCGCTCGACAAGATCCTGGCGATGGCCTGATCTCTCGCGGCATTAGAGCTACACTGTTCGGGGGTAAATATGGAAATCGATCGCCGTTTCTTTCTGCTCGGCTCAGCCGTGGCCGCTCATGCCTTCCAATCGGAAAAACCAGTCAATACCGCGATGATCGGTACGGGCAATCGCGGGTCGTTCCTGCTTGAGGGCGTGCTCCGGCAACCCAACGCGAAGGTGCTCGCGCTCTGCGACATCAAGCCGGACCGGCTGGACAAGGCGGCCACCGCGGCCGCTAAGGACAACCCGGCAACCTACGCCGACTGGCGCCGTGTCATCGAGCGGAAGGATGTGGATGCCGTCTTTATCGCGACCCCGCCCTACCTGCACTCGGAGATGGCCATCCAGGCGATCCAGGCCGGAAAGCATGTGTACTGCGAAAAGCCGGTGGGCGTCACCGCCGCGCAGGTCCGGGCGCTTCTCGATGCCGCCAAAGGCTCAAAGAAGGTGTTCGTTGCCGGGCAGCAACTGCGGTCGCAAAAGCAACTTGCCGAGACCGTCCGCAAGATTCGGGAGGGGGCGATTGGCGAGGTCATCATGGTGAAGGCCCAACGGCACGCCGTCGCGGACCTCGACCACGACGGAACATCGGGGGACTGGTACTTCGACGTGACGAAATCCGGCGGGTACCTCATCGAGCAGTCGGTGCACAATCTGGACTTGTGTAACTGGGCGATCGGGTCTCATCCCTTGCGCGCCTGCGGTTTTGGGGCAATCGTGTTTTACAAGAACGATCCGCCGGGACGCACCATTTTCGATTGCGGTAGCATTACCTACGACTATCCCAATGCCGTGAAGATGTCTTTCACGCAGAACGTGTTTCACCCCGCGTCGATGCCTAACGGCAATCAATATGTCTACGTGTACGGCACCAAGGGCGCCGTGGATCTGATGACCGCCAACATGTATCCTCCGGGCAGAGGCAGCCAACCCGTCCTGCTGGCCCCCAAACAGCAGGAAGACCAGTTCGCGCATATCGCGGCATTCTACGATTCCATCGTCCACGGCACGCCGCCTCCGGTGGACGTCAAGGGCGGGGCCACGGCGGCACTCACCGCCATTCTGGGCCATGACGCGATGGTCCAGGAAACGGTCGTCAAGTGGAGCGATTTCGGCGTCGACTTGTAAGGTTGCTAGTTTTGTGGGGCAGGCAATTTTGCCTGCGGCCGGCTTTCAGGCGGCCCTAATGCCGTGACCGCGAGATTCGGTGCNNCACAAAATCACGCGGTCACAATACTAAACCGCCTGCGCCTTCTGCCCGTCCCACGAGTACGTCCTGCCGTTGCGGACGGCCAGCACGCCCATTAACGTGGGCAGGGTGGAGTAAAAGCCGGTGTCGATATTGACCACCGGATCCTGCCGGCTCTTCACGCAATCCAGGAAATTGCGCACGTGCGCATGGTCGCTGGGGCCGCCAACATAGCGGAAACTCTGGCTTACGGGCTCGAACGGCGGCGGCGGCAGCGGCGTCGCAGAGACACGCCCGCTGGTGGGATTGGGCCGGTAGCGGAAGCCCGTACGATTGACTTGCAGCCACCCCTTGTCCCCCAGGAAGTGGTTGCCCTGAACGTCGAAATCCGGGTTCTGCATCACGCAGTTGGTGTAGGTCATCACGAACTGCGGGTACTTCCAGGTCACGGCCATGGAGTCGGGCAACTGCAAGGGTTGGGGCGCGACGCGCGCGTACTGCCCCGACGCGCTGCACGTCAGCGGCTCCTGCGCGCCCAGGTACCAGTGCGCCACGTCGGTCAAATGAGTTCCCCAATCGAGCAGCGTTCCGCCCGAGTAGTCGTAGAACGCGCGCCAGGACCGCTGCCGCATGGCCGTATAAGGGCGGTGTTCGGCGGGCCCCTGGAAAAGCTCCCAATCGAGGTCAGCGGGCGCCGCGCCCCCCTCGCCTTCGGGCCGCGTGTAGTTGCCCTGGTAAATGCACTCGGCGTGGTAGACCTTGCCGATCATGCCGTCTTGCACCCGTTTGGCGTTCTCCTGAAAATGCGTCCAGGAACGCTGCTGAAGGCCGATCTGCACCACTCGTTTATTGGCGCGGACCGCCAGCCGCATTTTCTGCCCCACTTCGATGCTGTTGCTGAGCGGCTTCTCGCAGTAGGCGTCCTTGCCCGCCTGGCAGGCTTCGATCAGTATGGGCCCATGCCAATGATCCGGCGTGGTGATCAGGACGGCGTCTACGTCCTTGCGGTCCAGCACGCGCCGGTAGTCGGTCACCGCGTCGGGGTGGCTCTTGGTCTTTTCGCCCAACTTCGCCGCCTGCTGTTCGCGCGTGGGCTTGTAGACGTCGCATACCGCCGCCAGATCCACGTCCGGGAAGTCGGTGAAAACCCCGCCGACATAACTGCCGCGGGTGCCGGCGCCGATGATGGCGAACCGGATTCTGTCATTCGCGCCGATGGCGGAGCGCGAGACTGCCGCCGTGACCGCCGTAGCGGCGAGGAAACTGCGCCTGCTTTGCATGAGGGTCTCCCTTGAATTCACTTTCGGATGTGGCAGCCTAATTCTCCCCGCTTTCACGTTCCGCGTCAAAGGGCACTCCTTTTGGCCCGGCAAGCCGTGATAGGATATGACCAATTGGAGTGCACGGATGCTACACTTTTCCAGACGCAGTTTCTTAAAGACCGGTCTTGCCGCGGCTACCCTGGCGGGAACCGGAAACCGGCTCTTGCGGGCTGCCCGCGGGACAGCCACGGATTGGGTCACGCTCGGCAAGTCCGGCGTCAAGGTGACGCGGCTCGCCTTCGGCACCGGGTCGATGAGCGGGAAAGTGCAGCGCGACCTGGGCCAGGACGAATTCACCCGCCAGGTGCGCTACGCCTACGATCACGGCATCCGCTTCTTCGAGACAGCCGAGACTTACGGCGAGATGCACAAGATGCTGGGTGTGGCGCTGAAGGGTATCCCGCGCGATACTTACCGCCTGATGTCCAAGGTGACCACCCACGAAGGAGTCGATCCGCAGGCCAAGATCGACGAGCTGCGCAAGCTCGCCAATACCGACTACTTCGACGTGATGTTGCTGCACTGGCAACACACCGACACCTGGCCGACGGACACCGTGCGCTGGCAGGACGGGATTCTGGAAGCGAAATCGAAAAAGGCTGTGGTAGGGTACGGCGCAAGCGTGCACGGGCTGCCGGCGTTGCGGAAGTTCCCCGGAAATAAGTGGCTCGAGGTCGCCATGATCCGCATGAACCACACCGGCGTCATCATGGACGCGGAGGATTTCAACAGCAGCGGCCCGGGGAACGTCAGCGAGGTGGTCACGCACACCAAGCAGGTTCACTCCGAAGGCATGGGAGTGATCAGCATGAAGCTGGTTGGCGAAGGCAGGTTCAAAAACCGTCAGGACCGGCAGGCGGCCATGCGGTTCGCCTTCAACAATGCCGGCGTCGATAGCGTCACGGTGGGTTTCAAAAATACCGCCGAGATCGACGAGGCAATTGAGAATGTGAATCTGGCGCTGGCCTAGCCCGCGCCAAATCGTGTTGTCATGATATGGGACCTGGCATTCATGACAAATGCGTTTCCCAGACGTACCTTCTTGCGCGATGTCGCCGGAGCCGCCGCCCTGTCCGCCGGCGCCGCGGCGCCTGCCGCCGGCCAATCGCCCGCCGCCGTGGTAATCGATCCCACGCCCCGCTTCGAGATCTCCCCGTGGCTCTACATGCAGTTCATGGAGCCGTTAGGCGTTACCGACAGCTCGGTGGAAGCCGCGTGGGACTACGACCGCGACGACTGGCGCCAGGATTTCGTGGACGTGGTGAAGGACCTCGCTCCCGGCGCCATGCGCTTCGGCGGACTCTACAGCCGTCATTACAAGTGGCGGGAAGGCGTCGGGCCCGCCGCCACAAGGCCCTGGACGCGGAACTACTTCTGGGGCGGGAAGGAGACTAACCGCGTCGGCACCCACGAGTTCGTCGACCTCTGCCGCCGGGTTGGCGCCGAGCCGTTCTATTGCGTCAACTTCTTGAGCGACGGAGAGCGGCGCTTCCTCGCAACCTCCGAGGGCAACCGCACCGGCGATGCCCGTGAGGCCGCCGACTGGGTGTCCTACGCCAACGACCCGGATAATCGGGAACGCAAGAGCCACGGCATCGCGCAGCCGTATCCCCTCAAACTCTGGCAGCTCGGCAACGAAACTTCCTACGGCAACCAGACGTTTACCCGCGAACAATCGATTGCCGCCACCATCGAATTCGCCAAAGCGATGAAACAGCGCGACCCGTCCATCCAACTCATCGGCTGGGGCGACCGGGGCAGGGGAGTCGCCGACCTTTGGGCGGGTGAACTGGTCAAACAGGCGGGAGAATACCTGGACATGGTGGCCATCCACCTGATGGGGCAGAGTCCGAAACGCCCGGACACGGTTCTCAAGGGCCTGGCGTATCAGCAGGAACCGGAGCGTGCCTGGCAGGAACTCATCGAGCTTGCCAATACCGTGGAGACCCGCGTTGCCGAGGTGGAAAGCGTCCTCGCCGGGCTCGGGGCCAAGACCGGTATCGCCGTCACCGAGGGGCACCTGAGCCTGAGCCCTCACAACGCCAACCCGCTCCTCTTCGAATGGTTGTCCGCCGTCTATCACGCGCGTTCGCTCAATATCTACCAACGGCACGGCGCGCGGGTGAAGATCGCCACGGCGGCCGACTTCCAGGGCAACCGGTGGACCGTGACCGCGGTCATGCTGCAGACCCCGCGCGGTATCAGCTATCTCATGCCCGCCGGCTCCATTGCCCGGCTGTTCCACAAATACAACGGCAAGCAGGGAGTCGATGTGGTGACCACTCCTTCCGGTCTGGACATCGCCGCCAGCCGCACCGCCGGCAAGGTGTACCTTCATGTCGTGAACCTGGAATACCGGCGGGCCGTGGAAGTCGCCTTTGCGGTCAATGGCATGCACGTCACCGGTGGCCGGGTGTTTGAGATTGCCCCCGACAACCTCCGGCAATATGTCAACCAGGATCAACCGCGCGTCTTCCACCCCCGCGAAGCCGTGCTACCTTCCGGTCCGGCGCCGGCATGGCGCTTTCCAGCCGGTTCGGTGACGGCCCTGGAATTGGACGTCCAAGTGGGATAGGCCTCTGGCCTGTCCATGGTGGGGCGGGCTTCAGCCNNGCCCCACCAATGCAGGCAGACGGCACGACTTGGTGGCGCAGGCGGTTCCGCCTGCGAGAACTTTGCCGCGCCAGATTCGCGGCGCGAATGGCCAATCTCCAGATCCGAGCGCAGCTCGGACCTCTTTGTTCTCCCATCCGCGTCGTATTCCCCCGCGCCCCGCTGTTAGGATAGAAGTGTCATGTCGATTCGCGCCTTACAGATTTTGCCGCTTCTTTCCATCCTGCTGGCCGCCCAGCCGGCCCAGGATCCCGCCGTGCTGGCCAGAAAGGCGTTGGACCTGGTGCTCGCCGGACAGTATGCCGAGTTCCTGCAAATGTCCACGGCCGACGTGCAGAAGAGTATGCCGGCGGCCGAACTGGCCAAAGTCGGGGCCATGATCAAGACCTACGGCGCGCTGGAAAACCTTGTCGCTCCGGCGGTCACCCGCTCCGGCCCCAACAGCATCGTCGTCTTCGCGGCCAAATTCGCCAATCAGAATATCAATTTCCGGTTGATCGTCAATTCGGCCGGTCTCGTCGCGGGCTTTTTCCAGCTTCCCGGCAGCGTCAACTGGCAGCGGCCCGAGTACAGCCAGCCCGCCGCCTTCAAGGAGCGCGATGTCACCGTGGGGGATGGCGAATGGAAGTTGCCTGGAACCCTTTCCGTACCGGTTGGCGCCGGACCGTTCCCGGCGGTAGTGCTGGTTCACGGTTCGGGACCCAATGATCGCGATGAGACCGTGGGCGGCGTCAAGATGTTCAAGGATCTGGCCGAGGGTCTGGCTTCCCGTGGCATCGTCGTGTTGCGCTATGAGAAGCGCACTTTGCTGTACCGCGCGCGCATCGGTTCCATCGCCAACTTCACCGTGCAGGAGGAGGTGGTCGACGATGCCGTGAAGGCCGTCGCGCTGCTCCGCTCTTTGGCCGAGGTGAACGGAAGTCGCGTCTTTGTTATCGGTCACAGCTTGGGTGCCTACGTGGCCCCGCGCATCGCCGAGCAGGATGGCAAGCTGGCCGGCATCGTCCTAATGGCCGGCAACGTGCGCCCCCTGGAAGACCTCCTGGTGGAGCAGGTGGAGTACATGGGCATCAAAGGCGATCAACTCGATCGTGCCAAGGCCCTGCAGGTCAAAGTGAAAAAACTGGACCCGGGCGACGAGGATTCCCCCGCGCTCGGCGGCTTGCCGGTTTCCTACTGGGTGGATCTGAAGGACTACGATCCTGCCGCCGCAGCCAGGAAACTCGCCATTCCCCTGCTCATCCTCCAGGGCGAGCGCGATTACCAGGTCACCATGACCGATTTCGCCCTCTGGAAGACCGCCGTCGGCAGCGCAAAGGGCGTAGTCATGAAGAGCTATCCCTCGCTGAATCACTTGTTTGTGGCCGGTGAGGGCAAAAGCCTGCCGGCCGAATATAGCAAGCCCGGCCACGTGGCGCCGGCGGTCATCGACGATATCGCGAAGTTCGTCAAATAGCCGCCAGGGCGGGACGCCGAAAGATCTCTGGATAATTCGGAGAATCAGGTCTACAATCTGCTCAGATCAATTGAATTACCGGTGCGTGTTTCTTATAGCGGCCTTTTAGGAGGTTTCCATGTTCGATAGCCTCGCAGACCGTATCCGGGAAGATGAACAAATTCCCGCCGCCCAGCGGTACATGAAATGGACGGCGATCCTGGTAATTTCCGTGGCTCTTTTTGGGGGCCTGTACCTCGGCATCCAGTATCTGAACATCTGAGGAACCGATCAGGTTCGGATCACTCGGAGGGCGCAATCCGTCGCATCACGGACTTCACCTTTCGTCCGTATTCGGCGTTTGGATTGTACGTGGACAGGAGTTTGTCCAGTTCCTTGTCCTTATATAGGTCCGAATGCGAAAGGCGATAACCCACGGCCTGTATGCCGGCAATTGGGGAGGCGAATTCCGCGTGTCCCGAATCCCACCCGAACAGATTGTTGTGGCGCGCGGATTTACCCCCCGTCGTTTCGACGTAGGAGAGGCTTGGCAGCAGGCGCCAATCCAGTTCGTTGTAGTCGGCGGCTTCCAGGAAGGCTGCGGCGAACTCGGCGGCGGGACAATCGCCGTTGCGGAAAAAGGTGCGAAGGGTTTCTAGTCTGGGATCGTTGCGATGTTCCGGCGCGGGGGCGGGCATTGGTCGCGGCGAGATGGCTACTGGCACAGCCGCTATTCCAACTGCAAACATACCGCTGGTAATCAACTTCATCATGCTGGAAACTCCTTAAAATCAAAGATTTGGGAATGCCTGAGAATGCGCCGTTGGCGGCGGTCCCAAGCGTCGAATCGGGGGGGAACCTAAGTTCCCTTTAGCGGGTAGTTAAGGTGAGTCCATTAGCAGAGATTATACCACTATGAGGAGGAACGCCAGTGGGACGGAGCCCGAAGGGGTAACGAACGGTACCAGCGCCGCCCCCAGCCTGACCGTGTGCGGAACACCCGGTCGCCGCGCCGATGTGCGCTTTGCCACGCAGTTGGATCACTCCAACATTCAGAAACCAATACTTCGCTAACTGCTTTTTGATCCAAATACTTAGACGCATCATCCCCGTCTGGAGGCCGGCGCGCCCGCGTCCCCTTGTGCCATCCTGAGACTAGCCTGGCCGCAGCCATGGTGGGGTGGACGGCGTACCACCTGTCCCAGTACGCGCGACTCCCCCTGGACCCGGTTCCGACGGCACGAGAAGCGGGTGAGCGTCAAGAAAGACTGGCCACGGATATACACGGATGGACACTGATGAAAGCAAATGGCTTATCCGCGTTCATCTGTGTTCATCCGTGGCCTCCAATCCACTTCTATGTCGCGCACTCCAAGGCGATCGCCCTGGGGAAGAGGATATTGTTTTCAAGGTGAATGTGACGATGCAGGTCGCGCTCCATGTCCGCCAGCTCGAAATACAGCGCGCGGAAGGTGTTGCAGGCGTCCTCGGGCGGCGTGTAATTGCCCGTGAGCCGGCGCAACTGAACCAGTGCGCCGCCCGCCGAATCGTGCTCCATACACATGACCCGGATGGGGTTCCGAACGCTGCCGCAGTGGAAGGATCCGGGCTCCGCGCCACCCTCCAGGGCGCGCATCAGGGGGAAAAGCACCGTCTCTTCCTTGGCCAGGTGCCCATCCAGCTCCGCTTTCATGGGACCGTAAACCGCGCTTACGGCGCGCAGCATCTCGCCGTGGCGCTCTCCGTGCGCTGCCAGCACCTTGGCGAGCCGGGCCTCCACGATGGGGAGTTGTACCTTCATATACGTGTGATGGGTGTCGAGAATGTGGTCGATCAGTGCCGCCAGGGGAGCCGTAGTCCAGTCCGTGGGATCCACGGCGGGGGTTCGTGCGGCTTGGTCGATTTCCGCCAGCAGAACGGCCGGGTCCAGTCCCTTTCTGCCGCACGCTTCGGCGATCGGCATCTTGCCGCCGCAGCAAAAATCGATGCCGTGCTTCTCAAAGACGGCGACCGACGCCGGGGACTCGGCGGCAATCTGGCCTACGGTGCGATCAATGGTGGATGTGGTCATGCTTCGATTGTGGACCGCACGGCCTGCGAAGTCGGTGACTGGAGTCACCGCGGCGGGGGCGGCGTTTTGCCTCGCAACTTCGCTCCCACCAATGGGTTATATTAGGTTAAACCAATGTCAGTCTCTCGGCCCTTGCTCCTTGTTTTGAGCGCCTTGCCGTGCTTTGCCGCTACCTTCGGCACCGTGGTTCCGCATACTCCGGCGCTTGCCGATCTGGCGATTGACGAGGCGCGCAAGCGTCTCTATGTCGTCAACACCATCGCCAGCACCGTGGAAGTGTACGCCACCAATGTGAACCCGCCCCGATTGACGAACAGTATTAAGACCGACGCCACACCGTTGTCGCTGGCCCTCTCCCGGGAAACGCCGAGCCCCCGCTACCTTTACGTAGCCTGCTACGACGGCTCCACGCTCGACATCATCGACCTGAACTCGGCCAACTTCTCCTCCGTTTCCAAACAACTGGATGCCAAGCCGGAGGGCGTCGCTGTCGGATACAACGGGATCGTGCTGGTCTCCACCGTCGGCACGGGCACGGGGGCGGAGGTGCTGATTACCTACGACCCGGTGGCCGGCAAAACCCAGGGTCTTGCCGTGGCGCCCCCGGCGCCGGTGGCGCCGGCGCTGCCCCCAACCAACAATAATATGTATCAGGTTGGCAAGAGCCGGCTGCAGGCGTCGCCGGATGGCAAGCTGATCGTCGGCGTCAATCTGCAGGCCGCCACCCGCACCGTGTTCGTCTTCGATGTGGCATCGTCCATCGTGCTCGCCAGCCGCGTGGTGCCGGTGATTTCGCCCACCCTGGCGGTGTCTCCGGACGGCACGAAATTCCTCAGCGGACCCATGCTCTTCGAAACCAGCACGCTGGCCGTGCTGGCGCAGCAGAACACCACCAACTCGCCTTACGTGTTCCCCGCCAACGCCAACTTCAACGTGCAGACCAGCCAGGGCGGCGCTGTGTTTCTGCCGGATGGCTCGGCCCTGCTGGCAGCCTATAACATCGTGCCCACATCCGTGCCCGCGGCCGCCACGAATACCAGCCAGATGACGGTCAACTCGCCGGACACCATGCTGATCGGTCTCGGCATCAAGCTGCCGGAGAACCTGGATGGGAAAATGGTGATCACCAGCGACGGCGCCACGGCCTATGCCCTCTCGCAATCCGGCTTTGTGGTGCTGCCCATGGGCACGTTGAAGAATCAGCCGCTGGCCATACCGGATTCCACCGCCGTGCTCCTTTCCAGCGACCAGTGCGGCGTTACCGCCGCGTTGAATTCGGCCACCATTCCTGTGCGCAATGCCGGCGCCGGCAGGATTACCGTCACCGTGCAGGCGCTGGCCGCCACCACCACCAGTCCCACCGTGCGCGCCGCCGCCAAGACTTATGGCGCCGATATCACCGCTCAATTCAGCGCCGTGGCGGCGCGCACCCTGGGTACCGCCGCCGCCGACCAGTTGCTCATCCAGGCCAACGAAGCCGTCAACATCATCCCGGCCGTTCGCGTCTTTCAAAACACCCGCAACGCCGAGGCGATCGGCACTATTTTGCCCATCGATTGGGGCGCCTCCGCCTCGGGCCTGGCGGACATGTTGGGCGATACCGCGCGCCAGCGGATCTATATCGCCAACCCCGGGCTGAACCGCCTCGAAGTATTCGATATGGGGACGCAGCAGTTTCTGAGCCCTATTCCGGTGAGCCAGCTGCCGCGGTCCATGGCCTTCGGCAACGACGGCAACACGCTCTATGTCGCTTCCGGCGGCGGCGAGCAAATCAGCATTGTGGATCTGACCCAAGGCAAAGTCACCGGCCGGGTGTTGTTCCCGCCCTTGCCGTTCAATGCCACCTTCAGCCTGATCACTCCGGCGCTCCTCGCCAGCAGCCTGCACGGTCCCCAGGTCATTATGAGCGATGGCACGGTCTGGAAGATCGTGGGGAACAACGTGACGCCGCGTGTCCTGGACACCAACATTTTCGGCACCGTGCGTTCCATTCCCGCGCCGCAGACCATGGCGTCCACTCCCGAAGGCAGTTACGTGTTGATCCTGGGGGGCAGCGGCACGGCGTATCTCTACAGCGCGGCGACCGACAGTTTCGCGGCCGCGCAGAGCGTGATCCCCACGCCGATCACCGGATACTACGGCCCCATCGCGGCCGGACCAAACGGCCAATACTACCTGGTGAACGACCAGGTGCTGAATCCGGCCCTGACGCCGATCGGCTCCAGCGGCACGGGCGCCACCGGCGGCGGCGCGTTGCCCTCGCCGGGCGGTCCCTCCGCCACCGGGCGGCCGGTAGCCGCCGTGGCCGCCGTCGGCGGGTCCAGCTATGCGCGGTTCAGCATCCCGGCGACTGCGGCCAACGCGACTCCCGCGGACACCGGCCTCGTCGAAGTAGTCGATCTCACCACCTCGCGCACTACGGCTACCGCGGCGGCGCTCGAGACCCCGGCGGCCCTGGCGCGCGCCGGAACGCGCGTCAACGTGCTGGGCCGCACCATGGTGCTGGATTCCGCCGGCGCCACGGCGTTCGTGCTCACCGCCTCCGGTTTGAGCGTGATTCCACTGGCCACCTCCACCGCCCCGAACCTCCCACAGGTGCCGGCGAACGGGGTAGTGAGCACAGCCAACTTCCTGGGGTCGGTGGCGCCGGGCGGCTTGATCTCGATTTTCGGCGCCAACCTGGCCTCCTCCGCTACCGCCGCCAGTTCGCCGCTGCCCACTCTCCTCGGCGGCGCATGTGTCACTCTCAACAATTCGCCGCTCTCCTTGCTGGCCACATCGCCCGGCCAGATCAATGCCCAACTGCCTCCCACTCTGGCCGCCGGGCGCTATCCCCTGGTGGTGCGCTCGCTCAATTCCATGGCGGCATCGTCTTCCATCAATGTGACGGTATCCAAATACGCTCCGGCGGTATTCATGGACGAGCACGGCGCCGCGCTCTACCACGCCGACGGCACCCGGGTGGATAAAGATCACCCCGGAACGCGCGACGAACATCTGACGCTGTATGCCACCGGGCTCGGCGTTACCACCGGCGGAAAGGTCACCGCCGGTACGCCGTCCCCGGCCAATCCATTGGCAGTGACCGCCCCGGTCTTGTTGTATTTTGGGAACCCTCTCATCAAGGAGGCGGGGATTATCGTGGATTGGAGCGGCCTGCTGCCTGGCTATATCGGGGTCTACCAGATCAATTGCCGCATCCCGGGAGCCCACATCAATGGCGACGCCCTGCCCATTACGCTCAAAATCGGCGGGGTCAGCAGTCCCACCACGGGCAGCAACGTGCCGCAAGTCTGGGTTCAGTAAGGCGCTCAGTAGGACGTCCGGCACGGCGACGCGCAACTCCCAGCGGAATTCTCCTGGTACTGGTACTATGCTGTGGTTCCCGGTTCCGGGCGCCGAACGGTAGCATCCGTGGTGTCTCTGGCGTACAGTATAGGTGATCCACCTCTGAGAGGAGTTCATGCGTTCCATCCGGTTCATCGCGATCGTTTTGGCAGTTCTCGTGGGATTCACGTCGTGCAGTAGCGATCCCAACGTCGTAAAAAAGCGTTACCTGGAGAGCGGTAACAAATACTTTGAGAAGGGCCGTTATAAGGAGGCGTCCATCCAGTACCGGAACGCTCTCAAACGCGATCCGAAATATGGACCGGCGTACTACAAACTCGGTCTGGTGGGCCTTAAGGCCGGCGACGTCACGGGAGCCGTGGCCGCGCTTCGCCGGGCCGTGGAACTGATCCCTCCCGATCAGCCCGATCACTGGGATGCCACCGTCAAGCTATCGGAGATTTATCTGACGGTAGCCAGGGGCGAAAAGTCTTACATGGACGAGGTGGAGAAGTTCGCCAAGGACCTGCTGAAGCGCGATCCGGATTCGTACGACGGGCACCGCCTGATCGGCGACCTGAGCTATACCAGGGCCACGGACGCGGTCCGCAGCAAGCCGCCCCGCGCCGATGAGGCTTCGGCATTGTTGGATGTGGCCACGCAGGAATACACCAAAGCGGACAGCATCAAACCCGGGCAGATACTGGTTTGGATGCAGTTGGCGCGGACTCGCACGGCCAAATCCGATTTCCCCACGGCCGAGGCCTACTACCGCCGCGCGATCGACAAGGACAAGACATTTCAACCCTCCTATACCGAGCTTTACCGCCTGTTGCTGTACCAAAAGAAGCCCGCGGACGCCGAGCAGGTTCTGAGATTGGGATTCGCCAACAACCCCAAGCAGTTCGGATTCCTCACCCTCCTGGCCATGCAGTACTACGGCATGCAGCGCCACGACGACATGGTGAACATCCTCAACCAGATCAAGAGTCATGCCAAAGACTACGATCAGGCATACCTGATGGTGGGCGATTTCTATCTGCGTATGGGCGACGGTGATTCGGCGATTCGCGAGTATAAAGAGGGCATGGCCAAGGATGCGGCCAAGAAGACGACGTACCAGAAGCACATAATCGAAGTGCTCATGCGCCAGGGCAAGCGGTCCGAGGCCGCCGAGATCAATTCGCAGATCCTCAAAGAGAGTCCCAACGATAACGACGCGCGCGGACTGGCCGCCACCTTCCTGCTCGACAGGGGGGACATCGCCAAAGCGCTGGCGGAATTGCAGGAAGTAGTGACCCAAAAGCCGGGCAACGTCGTGGCGCGATACAACCTGGGACGGGCGCATGCCGCGCGGAACGAATACGAACAGGCGCGCCAGCAGTTCCAGAAAGCCATCGAGTTGCAGCCGGATTACGTTCTGGCGCGTCTCGCCCTGGCGGAATTGCAGGTGGGCCACGGCGATTACGAGGCCGCCGGGAAGACCGCTGAAGCCATACTGGCGATCGACAAGGGCAGCCTCAACGCCCGCCTCATCCAATCGGCCGCACTGATGGGACAGAGGAAGTTCGGTGACTCGCACGCTCTGCTGGACACCATGCTCAAGGCCAATCCCGGCTCGCCCGATGTCCTGTTCCAGTTGGGTGTGGTCAACCTCGCGGAGGCCAAGTATAAGGATGCCGAAGACTCGTTCCGGCGCTCCTACCAGTTGAACCCGGCCAACTCAAGGGGGCTGCTGGGCATCGTCGAAACCCTCGTGGCCCAAAACAAGATGGACGACGCGCTGAAACTCCTGCAAGGCGAGAGCGAAAAGGCTCCCACCCGGTTGGACCTGCAGCTGGCGTTGGGCAATACGGCCGTGCGTGCGGGCAAGTTCGATCTTGCCATCCAAACCTTCAACGGCCTGCTCAGCCGCATGGACAAGGGCCGCGCGCAAGGCGATATCTACCTGAGAATCGGCGAGACTTACCGGCGCAAAGGCGACCCCAACAGCGCCGTCCAGGCACTGGAAAAGGCGCGCAAATTACTTCCCGACAACATCGTCGTGCTCAGCACTCTGGCGCTGCTGCTGGATAGTTCCGACCGAAAACCCGAGGCCAAGCAGGCCTACGAGGCTGCCCTCAAACTGGACCCGGATAACGCCGTTGCGTTGAACAATCTGGCCTTCCTGCTGGCCGAAACCGGCGGGGACCTGGACGACGCGCTCACCAAAGCNNGGCTGGATCTACCTGAAGAAGAATCTGGCGGACAACGCCATCGAGATCTTCAAGGATCTCGTATCCAAAGAGCCGAACCACTCGACCTATCGCTTTCACCTGGGGATGGCGTACTCCCAGAAGGGCGATAAGACCAAGGCTATCGAGCAGCTCAAGGAAGCCCTGAAGTACAATCCGGGGAAGGAAGAGAAGGACAAGATCCAGCAATTGATTACGCGTTTGGGGTAAGCCGCTTGCCCACCTACATCGCGCTCTTGCGGGGTATCAACATGGGCGGCAGGAATCCGCTGCCCATGGTGGCGAAAACGAAGCTGACAAACGTTTACTCCGACGCAAGGCTTGCCACCGTCACCACGGGACGGAATTGGCGAACCGTGCGCAAACTTTTCGATCTGGCCCGATCTGGAAAGTAGCGCGGCTGATGCCCTCCGTGGATTCGCCGATCCATTGACAACGGAAAGGCGAGGCGCTACAAACGAATCGGACTTGACGGTCCGTATTCGACTGCCGATCCTGCGGAAGGAGGTGTGAAATCCGTGACTGCTCAACAAGAGGCGTTTAGGGTCTACTACTCCTCGCTCACCGACGCGGAGTTGCTGAAGATTGCGGCCAACAAGCGTTCCTTCCTCAATGTGGCGCAAGAGGCGCTCGCCAACGAACTGCGCGGCCGGAACCTGGCGCCGTCCGAGCCGAACCGGCCGGCGGACAACCGGACATCGGAGTCTCACCCTAATCCCGTGGCGCGCATGGCACGGAAGGTACGCGGCTGGTTTTCCCGCCAGCCGTGAATCCAGGAGGCAAGAGAGAATGTCGTTCACCAAACGAAGAGATCTGAGCGCACGGTGCTGGAGAGATGTGGCAGTCGCGCTGGCGATACTGGGACTGGTGGCGGCGGGTACGTCGTGTTCCAGCGGCGGCCCGCAACCTCCCCAGCCCGGCACACCGGCTTTCTACTGGGCCGCCGCCAGGGAGACGTATCGCGCGGGCGATATGGTGAAGACCAGCGAGAACCTGCAGCGGATCCTGGCCGGCGAGAACGAGTTTAGCGTCCGTGCCCGCGCCTGGGACACGGTGATCTCTTCCGGTTTGGCGCAAGCGTATATCGAACTCGCCGACAGTTGGGAGGCAGGCGCGCGCGCCAACCGGCTCAACCCGACGCCTTTCCGCAAGGAAGTCTCCGCGCTTCGCAGCCTGGCCAGCGCCTCGGCCGTTCAGTTCACCGAAGACCTCCACAGGATCGTGGAAGCGGACAAGGATCCGACCATCCTCCTGGCGTTTGCCTGGCCCGCCGGGTCAGCGGTTCCACCCGTGGGGCTGAAGAGAGTGGCTAGCGGAATCCTGGCGCAGGATTCGGAGCGCGACCTGCTGCGGGACGCGATGGTGCAGCGCGGCGTCCTGTTGAGCGTCTGTGCCGCCTTGGGCAGCCCCGACGATGCCGCGGCCGCGCAGGAGAAACTGAAGACCGGAGAATTCCGGGTGCCGCGGGAAGTCTTCCTGTTGGCGGCGGCCAAGAGCCTGTCGGAGCAATCGGAACTGTTTACCGGCGCCAAACTGGATCTGCCCAATCGCCTCAAAATGCTGTCCCAGGAGGCCGTGCAAGTGCTCGCGGCGATCCCCCAGAGCAAGGAATCCAAAGCCGTCAACGATAAGATTCAGGCGCGCCTCAAGAAAGCCAGGATCACTCTATAGGGTGAACCCGGCGCGCGCACCGGGTTCAGCGCCTGGCTTTGGCGCGGTCCATGTAGCGCAGATTTTCGATGTCGAGGCGGATGATGTCGCCGGTTTTCACGAATTGCGGCACCATCACCTCGACGCCGTTATCAAGCGTCGCCGGCTTGAAGTTCGTGTCCTGCTGCTGATGCGCGGACGGCGTCGTGGCGGCGATCTTCACTTCCAGAACATCCGGGAACAGTACGTTGATGGGCCGGCCCGCGACGAATTCGACGGCCAGTTTCATACCGGCTTCGAGAAAGCGGGATTGCACTCCGATGAGCGCAAGGGGGATCTCGGTCTGCTCGAAGTTCTCCGGATCCATGAAGCAGCAATGGTTCTCGTCAGCGTACAGGAATTCCAGCGTGTGCTTGTCGAGGGGCATCTCGTCGAGCTTCAATTCCGAGCGGAACGCGTGCTCCCAAAAAGTTCCGGTGTCGAGATTGCGCAGCCGGGCGTGCATGGCGCCGCTCATTCTGCCCTGGCCGGGACGGTATTCCGTCGCGACCACCTTATAGTCCTGACCCTCAAACTTGACGACCATACCGACGCGTAGCTGCGATGCGACAACCATGCCTGCCTCCTGTGAACGCCAATTCTAATCCCAATCGGGTTATCGCGGATAGCCCCATGGCATGGCGGACAGCACCATGATGGAGCGGGAGTAAACTGTAGACATGTCGAGAGTGCGCTGGCTGATGACAACGCTCGCGCTGCCGCTGGCGTATGCCGCGATCGTGTACCAGGCGACACGGCCGCCGAAGGCGTCGTATAAGTTTGCCAAGCCCACGGTGATGACGGTAACGGACGACGGTGGTCCTACGATTCCGCAGACTCCCCCGGGCGGTGCAGGGCGCCGCGCTGATCGACGTGCCGTTCGGCCGCAAAGTAAGAACGAACAAGAGGAGGTTTTTCATGGACAGGAGTAGGGCAATCTCACGGCGCAAATTCGTTCCGGCGGGTCTGGCGGCAGCCGGAGCGGCCGGCGCCGGCAAACTGCTGGGCCAGGCGGCGCCGGCCCGAGCGCGATCCGGGCGCCCCATCCTCGACTCGGTGGACGCGCTCATCGTGGGCGGCGGTCCGGCGGGAATCGGAGCCGCACTGGGCGCGGCGCGCAGCGGTGCGAAGACGTTGCTGATCGAGAATCACTCTTTTTTCGGCGGAGTGGCCGCCTGGTCTGTCGGCATGCAGATGAACCAGATGCGCCCGTTTGGCCGGCCGCGCTCGGCGGTTCACGAATTGCTGATCGCGAAGTTGGCTGCCTACGGTGAGCAAGCCGTGGCGTTGGGGGAACACGAGGTGTGGAGCAACGTCGAGTATCTGAAAGTCGCGATCCTCGACGCGCTCGACGAAGTGCGCGCCGGTTATCTGGTGCATCTGCCCGCGGTGGATGCCTTGGTGGAGCGCAACCGCGTCACGGGAGTAACGGTTGCTACCAAGCGCGGCCTGATGGAGATTCGCGCCAAAGTGGTCGTAGATTGCACCGGCGACGCCGATGTGGCCTACTTCGCCGGCGCCGAGACCATGACCGATCCGGACCAGTTAATGCCGATGACCCTGGGTCTGACCTTGAACAACATTCCGCGGCCCGGCACCGAAGCCGCCGCCATCGTTGCGGCGATGCGTGCCGGGAAAGGCAAATACCCGCTGATCACTTCCGGCTTCCTGGAGGTCAAGCAGGTGGCGCACTGCAACAGCTTCTGGATCAACCACGCCGGCACGGCCGATATGGGGCGGATGGACGCCACCGATCCGCGGCAGCGGACCGAGGCGGAGTGCCGGAGCCGCCGCCAGGCGCTGCAGATGGTGCAGGCCATCCGCGATTCGGAGAATCCCAACCTTCGCCAGGTGGAATGGGGCTCGGCAGGGCCGCAGGTGAGCGTCCGGGAGACACGCCGGGTCAAGGGTTGCTACGTGATCACCGAAGAGGACGCCATGGCCGGGCGGCAGTTCGCGGACACTATCGGATGGCGGGCCGGATACGTGGATCTGGGCGGCCAGACGGGGAGCAAGCTCGTCCGCATGAAGGTTCACGACGTTCCGTACCGGTCGCTGGTGCCGGAGAAACTGGACGGCCTGTTGGTGGCCGGGCGGTGCATCTCCGCTACCCACGTGGGCGCGGCCGCCGGTAAGAGTATGGGCAACTGCATGGCGACCGGACACGCCGCGGGGGCGGCCGCCGCTTTGTGCGCGCAACTGGGGATTATGCCGCGCGAGTTGAAAGTCGCGCGGCTGCAAGACAAGCTGCGTGCCGAACATGTTCGGCTGGACATTCAGGATCGCGAGCAGACGAACCTGCGAGCCTGACGGGACAGGGGACAGGCCGGAGGCCTGTCCTACTTGGCGGCGATGGCCACGCTTGCCGAGACGTTCTCCCACTCGAGGGTCAGCGTGCCTTTTCTGCCCTCGCCGGCCAGAGTCATCTTGTAGGTTTCCACCAGCGAGGCGGGCTTGCTCATCTTCATGGGAGTGCGGCCGATGGCCTTGCTGTCATCCAGCGACGTGCTGCCGTCGCGATTGATTCCCCATTGGCCGGTCTGCTTGCTGACTGCCAGTTGCCAGCCCTTGGGATCGAGAAACACATACAGGGTGTAGTCGCCGGCGGGCACGGTGAGGTTGCCGATGGTGACATCGCCATCGGTGTGCAGGGCGGTGGCATTGTTGGCGCCGGCACGCCAGACGGTATTGTCGGGTTGCAGCGCATCGGCTCCGCCGAAGATCTTCCTGCCCTTGACGGACGGAGCGGAGTACTTGATGGCGATGTTCTTGCCGCCGATGGTGGCGGAGGTTTCCATGGGCGGGCTGGCGGGCGCCTTCTTAGGGGCCTGGGCGAAGGCGAGACCCGCTGCGGCAGCGAGCGTCAGAATGCTGGTAAGTGCGCGATTGAAATTCATTTGAGCTTAAGATTCCTCTCTCTGTGAGTATATTACCCCTTGCGCTCCGGGACTCTGCTGCGGCATGGTAAAACAGTGTTCCCGATTGCACTTTTGCGCGCGCTGCTTGGGCTGATCGGCCTGGGCAGCGCCTTTATGGCCGGCCGCACGATGGCGGCGGTACGCAAGGGCGTTGTCAGGGCGAGGAGCCACTACGCCTGGATGGTGCGCGCCGTGGTCTGCCTGGCCGCCCTGTCCTTCCGTCACGCTCCGGACGCGGTACTGATTGGCGTTTGGGCCCTCGCCGCGGCCGCCTTCGCCGGAGGATGGTGGCAGGCGGCGCATCAAAAGCCTCCCGAAGACCTCTCGCAGAACATTGTTCCGCACGATGAATAACCCGCCCGCTTGCTACAATCTGGTCTTACATGTCTCTCATCGTGGTTGGATCCGTAGCCTATGACGGCGTCGAAACGCCCCATGGGAAAGTAGACCGCATGCTCGGCGGAGCGTGCACGTACATCTCCCTCGCCGCCGCGTACTACACGGAGGTCAAGATCGTCGGCGTGGTGGGCGAGGATTTCGCGCAGGAAGATATCGACTTCCTGGCGTCGCGCAAGATCGATCTGACGGGCCTCGACCGGGTGGCCGGGAAGACGTTTTTCTGGGCCGGCAAGTACTCGCCCGATATGAACGATCGCGAGACGCTGGTGACGGATCTCAACGTCTTCGCCGATTTCAATCCCCAGCTGCCGGAGAGCTACCGCGCCGAGCCGTATCTCTTCCTGGGCAATATCCAGCCCGATTTGCAGCGCAGCGTGCGCCGGCAGATGAGCCGCGTGCGGCTGACCGGCGGCGACACGATGAATTACTGGATCAACGATTTCCGGCCGGCGCTACTGGAGACCCTCAAGGAGTGGGACTTCCTGCTGATCAACGACAGCGAAGCCCGCCTGCTGTCGGGCGAACACAACCTGCGCCGCGCCGCCGCCAGGATCATGGACATGGGGCCGCATACGCTGGTGATCAAACGCGGCGAGTACGGCGCGATTCTGTTCCGCCGCGGCGAGCACTTCATGGTGCCGGGCTATCTGCTGGAAGATGTATTCGACCCGACCGGGGCGGGGGATTGCTTCGCGGGCGGGTTCATCGGCTACCTGGCGGGACGGGGCGCGGCGCCCTCCGACGGCGATCTCGACTTTGCCGAACTGCGGCGCGCCGTGATTCACGGTTCCGTCATGGGCAGCTTCTGCTGCGAGAAGTTCGGGGTGGACCGTTTCCGCACCTTGACCCGTGAAGAGATCGATGCCCGTTATCAAGAGTTCAAGAACCACACCTCGTTTTAGCGGCCTGATAGTGGTGGGGGCGCTGGCGCTGGTCAGCGCCGCCGCCATTGCGGTTTTCTATGCCAACGGCTGGCTGCTCTACTACGGCGACGCCGAAGCGCACCTCAACATCGCGCGCCGCATGGTGGATTCGCGCACGCCCGGGTACGATCAGGTGGGCACGGTGTGGCTGCCGCTGCCGCACTGGCTGATGCTCCCCCTGGCGCGGGTGGACGCATTGTGGCTGAACGGCCTGGCCGGTGCCATCCCTTCGGCAATCGCCTTCCTGCTGGGGGGCGCGTTCCTCTACGCGGCGGCGTATCGCATCTTCGACTGCGCTTCCGCCGCCGTGGCCGCCGCCGCGCTGTTCGCGCTCAACCCGAACGTGCTCTACCTGCAATCGATTCCCATGACGGAGAGCATCTTCTCCGCCTGCCTGCTGGGGCTATTGTACTTCACGGTGCGCTTTCGCGACACGCAGGGATGGGGTGCGGTGATAGGCGCGGGAGTTGCGGCCTGCGCGGCCACGCTGACGCGCTACGAAGGCTGGTTCGTGCTGCCTTTCGCCGCTCTCTATTTTCTGATCGCCGCGCGGCGCAACCGCATAGGTGTGGCGGCGCTGTTCACCTTGCTGGCGGGGCTTGGCCCACTATTCTGGCTGGGCCACAACTGGTGGCTCACGATGGACCCGCTGGCCTTTTACCGGGGCCCCTACTCGGCGCGCGCCATCCAAGGCAATGCGCTCTACCCGGGCAAGAACGATTGGCGCGAAGCCTTTCTGTATTACCGCACCGCGGCGCAACTCTGCGCGGGGCCCTGCCTGCCGTGGATTGCGCTGGCGGGCGCCGTGGCCGCGCTCTTCCGGCGCGCTTTCTGGCCGCTCGCGTTGCTCGCCCTGCCCGGCGTGTTTGTGGTGTGGAGCATGCATTCCTCGGGCACGCCGATCTTCATTCCGTCGCTGCCGCCGTTTTCGTATTACAACAGCCGCTACGGGCTGGCCGTAATGCCGCTGCTGGCGCTGGCCGGCGCCGGATTGGTCAGCGTGGCGCCGCGGCCGCTGCGCGGAACGCTGGCGCTGCTCACCATTCTGGCCGCCGTTGCCCCGTGGTTAGCGCATCCCTCACCCGGGAACTGGGTCACCTGGGAAGAATCGCGCGTCAATTCGGTGGCGCGCCGCGAGTGGACCCGCCAGACCGCCGATTACCTTCGCCCGCGCTACGTGCGCGGTTCCGGCATCCTCACGGGGTTCGGCGATCTCACGGGCGTGTATCGCACGCTCGCCATCCCTTTGCGGGATACTTTTACGCCTGACAACGGGCTGCCTTTCGATGCCGCCGTGAGCAGGCCAGAATTGTTTCTGCACGAGCCGTGGGTGGTTACCATGGGGGGCGCGGCGGCGCAGACCGCCGTCAACCGGGCGGCGCGGGCCGGAATTGTATATTCTTTGGAAAAGAGCATCGTGGTAAAAGACGCTCCGGTGATTGAGATTTACCTGCGCTAGTGAATCCGAGCTGCGCTCGGATGGACAAGGCAGAGACTTATCCCACAAGAAGGAGAAGACATGGTACCGCATGAATTCGTTACGACGGCATTGGAACTGCCCGGTTACAGGGTGAAGCGCAACTTCGGCGTCGTCCGGGGGATCGTAGTGCGCTCGCGCTCCATTGTGGGCACGATCGGCGCAAGTTTGCAGACCATGGTGGGCGGTAACATCTCGCTGTTCAGCAAACTCTGCGAACAGACGCGGAACGACGCTTTCGACCTGATGCTGCAGCACGCCGAAGCGCTGGGGGCCAACGCCGTGATCGGTATGCGCTACGATGCCACGGAGATTATGCAGGGTGTCACGGAAGTGCTGTCCTACGGGACGGCGGTGGAAGTAGAGCGCCTTCCCAAATGAAGATTCCGTTCACCAAGGCGCACGGCGCCAAAAACGATTTTCTGTTCACCTGGCGCGAGCATGCGCCCGACCCGGGGACAAGCGATCACGCCGCGCTGGCGCGGGCCATCTGCGACCGCCACACCGGGATCGGCGCCGACGGGTGGATGCTGGTGGACCGGGCGAGCGATGCCGATGCCGAAGGCACGATTCAGCTCTATAACTCGGACGGCAGCCTGGCTGAGATGTCGGGCAACGGCACGCGATGCGCGGCGGCGTTCCTGATTCGCGCGGGGCACGCGGCAGGCGTGGTGCGTGTGCGCACGGGCGCCGGCGTGAAGAGCCTGCGATTGCTGAAACGGCGGGCGCTCGAGTTCGAATTTGAAATGAACATGGGCCGGCCGGAAGTCACAGCCGCGAGCTTTCCGCTGGAACTGGCGGGCGGCCCGCGGGACGTCACGCTGCTATGGGTGGGCAATCCGCAATGCGCCGTGCCGGTGGAGCATTTCGATTTCGACTGGCGCGCGCTGGGCGCCGAAATCGAACGTCACGCGCACTTCCCCAACCGCACCAACGTGTCGTTCGTGAAGGCGGTCGACGAACACACCATCGAGGTGCGTTTCTGGGAACGCGGGGCGGGGGAGACGATGAGTAGCGGAACCGGTTCGACGGGCGCGGCGGCCATGGCAGCGGCGCGCGGATGGGTGAGTTCTCCGGTGCGCGTCCTGACGCCGGCAGGGCCCATTGATCTGCGCTTCGACGGCGACGTTTTCCTTACAGGCCCCGCGGAGATTGTGGCGGAAGGCGAGTTCTTTCTGGAGTAGGAGATGAGTGCGCTATGTTGTCTATGCAGCCGATTGGTTATGTCAGAAGCCCGTACAAAAATGTTCGGGAGATTCCGAAGGGATTAGGCGCGAAGCACCCGGCGGAAGGGGTTCTGGAGATACTGGCGGAATTCGAGCCCGGGCTCACCGATATCGAAGGCTTCTCTCATCTCTTCGTCATTTGGGCATTTGATCGCGCGGAAGGATGCGACCTGGTGGGAATTCCGCCGACCGACGATCGGCCTCACGGGGTATTCGCGACACGGTCACCGCGGCGCCCGAATCCGATCGGGCTAACGGTGGTCGAACTGCTCGGCCGGGAGGGGCCGGCGCTGCGCGTCCGTGGCATCGACATGCTCGAGGGAACGCCGATTCTCGACATCAAGCCGTACCTGTCAAACGTTCCGCAGGAACGTCTGCGGCGCGGATGGCTGGCGGAAGCCGAGGCACGCCGCGGAGAGCGGTCGTAGCGGCCTACCGCGACGGTCCGTGCCAGACGCTGCCGCCGAAGGTGGTGATGTAGATCATGCCGTTCTCTCGCGGGTCCGCAATCACGCGGTGGCCCCATTTGAAATCGAAGCCCGGGATGGGCTTCCAGGTGAGGCCGCGATCGGCACTGCGCCAGGCGGCGGATTCGAAACCGGCAGCGTAGAGCACGCGGGCATCCTTGGGGTCGACGGTGACGTCATAGATGTGCTGATCCCGGTCGAGCACACTGCGCCAGGTTGCACCGCGATCGGTAGACAGGTAGATGCCGCCATCGGCGGCGCCTTCCGGCGTACTGCGGCCCCACGCAGCGAGGTATAGGCGCGCCGGATTCCGCGGGTCGACGGCGAGACCATTGGGCCCGTTCAACCCGGCGGGGAGGGGCACGGGCGACCAATGCTCCGCGCCGTCGGTGGAGCGGTAGAGGGCGCCATCGCCGGCATTGCCGAAGCCGCCGTCATCGCTGCGCCGCGCCACGATGAGGTACAGCCAGCCCTGGGAATCGCGCACGATGCGCCAGGCGAAGGGCTGCGCGCCAGAGATGCCGGCATTGCGGAGCGCCCAGTGCTCGCCGCCGTCCGTCGACTTGAAGACGCCGCGGCCGAAGCCGGTGACGTAGAGCGCGCCCGTGGGGTCCCGCAGGATATGTGTGGCTGCGGTTTGCGGCATGCCGTTATTCTGCACGCGCCAGGAGCGCCCGCCATCGTCGGAGCGCACTACACCTCCGGTGTAGGAATCGGGCGAAGCGCGACGCCACATCTTGGCACGCGGCAAATCGTGGGTGCCGCTCATGGCGGCCCACATGCGGCCGCGCACGGCGGGGTCGAACTCCATCCAGTAGGTGGTGTTCTGCCACGGGCCGGGCACGCCGGCGCGCGTGGCGCTATACCAACTGGCCCCCGCGGTATCGCTCGCCCAGAGGCCGATATCGGTGTAAGAAATGAAGACGTGGCGCGCGTCGAAGGGGTCGAAGTGGACGCCGTAGCAGGTGGTGACGTCGATCCCGTTGGTGGTCCAGTTGCCATCCGGCGCGCGGTCGGAATAGGCGGATTTCCACGTCTTGCCGCCATCGGTGGTGCGCATGACGCGGCCCGAATCGGTGGCGTAGACGATGGAGGGGTCGTGGGGCGCGACGCCTAGGCCGATGGGGTTGCCGGCCCATCCAGCGCCGAAGCGTTCGGAGAGCCAGGAATCGCTGACGTGGTCGTAGACGGGCTCCCAGTGTTGGCCGGAATCGGTGGTCTTGGCCACGCCCCAGGTGGCTCGCACGGGCGCGCGCAGTCCGCTGTAAGAGACGTAGGCGATCTCGGGATGCTCCTGGCCGGCAGCGATAGCGGTGGCCTGTCCCTGAAACCCGGGAAGGGGAGAGTCGCGCCAGGAAAGGCCGGCATCGGTGGAAACGTGGATCTTACCGAGGGCGGTGGCATAGAACAGGGGCGGTGCGCCGGAGATCTGGGTGACACTTCCTGGAAGCGGGACAGATCGCCATCGGCCCTGGCTGCGGATGTAAAGCGAGTCCGGCCCGGCGACGTAGAGGGTCCGATCGTCCTCGCGGGACCGCTGGTCGATCCAGATGCGGCGCGCCGCTCCGGGCAGGTCGGCGGTTTTCCGCCAGACCACGCCGGCGTCAGAGGAAGTCCAGAGCGCGGAGCCGAGGGCGAGGTAGAGCGAGCGCGAGTCGGCGGGGTCGATTGCCATGGCGGTGACTTCTGCGCTGGGCTGGGCGGAGGCGACGATGCGGCCCGAGGCATGGTCGTCGCCCATGGTGATTTTGCGGACGTCGCGCGGGAAGAAGCGCGTCCAGGTCTCGCCGCCATCGGCGCTCCGGAAAACGCCGAGCGCCTTGGCGTAGATCACGCGCGCGTTCGTGGGGTCGAAGAGGAAGAACTGGACGGCGTCGCCAAGGTTAACGATGCGCCAGGAAGCGCCCCCGTCGTGGGTGAGGTAGGCGCCGGTCATGTCGCAGGCGACCAGCGCGGTGCGGCTGTCGTGGGGGCTGACGGTGGGGTGGAAGAGGGAGCCCCCGCCGCCGGGTCCCAGGATGCGCCAGCCGTCCGCGCGGGGCGCGGGAGCGGCGCAGGCGAAGACGGCGGCGATCAGCAGCGGCAGGCGTCTCATCGCGCGCGGCCGGCTATTTGGCCGCGACGATTTCCAGCAACTCGATTTCGAAAATGAGCGCCGATCCGCCAGGAATGATGGGGGGGTGTCCCTGGTCGCCGTAGGCAATGTCGGAGGGGCAGGCCAGGCGCGATTTGCCGCCCACTTTCATGCGCTGTACGCCTTCGGTCCAGCACTTGATGACGCCGTTAAGCGGGAACTGAGTGGGCTCATTGCGCTTGTAGGAGCTGTCGAACTCGGTGCCGTTGACCAGGGTGCCGCGGTAGTGGACTTTCACCGTGTCGGTGGCTTTCGGCGATTCGCCGGTGCCTACGGTGATCTCGGTATAGACGAGTCCTGAGGCGGTTTTGACGGAGCCCGGTTGGGTGGCGGCCATGGACAGGTAGGCCGCGGAGGCCGCCTTTTGTTTCTCGGCCACGGCAGCGGCGCGGGACGTGGCCAGGGGTTGGATCTTGGGTCCCCACTGGCTCAATTCCACTTCAGGCTTTCCGGCAACGGAATCGGAGAGCGCGCGCTTCAGAACCTCGACTTCGGGCGGGGTCAGGTTGAACATGGAGAGCGATTGGCCGATGGAGAGGCCGATGGCGTAGATCGTTTTATCGTCGTCGGTGATGAGGGGGGCTGGCGGGGGAGGCGCGACCGGCTTAGGGGCCGGCTTGGCGGATGCCGCTCCGCGGCCTGCGGTGGCGGGTTTGGGAGTCGCCGTGCCTGCCGGAGACGTGGCTGCCGCCGGAGACTTGGCTGCCGTCGGAGACTTGGCGCCAGGGGTGGCCGCCGCCGGAGATTTCTTGGCGGGCGTGGCGGCCTTCTTGGCGGGCGTGGTGGGTGTCGCCGGGGCCGTGGTGGTGGTGGGTGTGGTGCCAGCCGCCGGAGTCGTGGCGGGGGGTGTCTGTGCCAGGGCAAGCGCCGGCAAAAGTGTCAATAATACGCGCATTCGATATTAGTATAGCGAGGAGGCAGAGCGGGAAACACGGAAGTCCGAGCTTCGCTCGGATAGACGGGCCAGGAGGCCTGTCCTACCTATGACAGAAGGAGTTCGAGGTCTTCGCGCTTGAGATCGCGGATGAGACTGTTGTCTTCGCCGAGGATGGCGTCGGCCAGTTCGCGCTTGGTTTGCTGCAACTCGAGCACCTTCTCCTCGACGGTGTCGCGCGCAATCAGGCGGTAGGCGAACACCGGGCGGGTCTGCCCGATGCGGTGGGCACGGTCCACCGCCTGGGCCTCCACCGCCGGGTTCCACCAGGGATCGAGCAGGAAAACGTACTCGGCCGCGGTCAGGTTGAGCCCCAGACCGCCCGCCTTCAGGCTGATGAGGAACAAGCCGCACTCTGGATCGTTCTGAAAGGCGTCCACGTGGGCCTCGCGATTGCGCGTGGCGCCGTCGAGGTATTCGTAGCGTGTGCCGGCGTCATCCAGGCGGGAGCGCACGATGGCCAGCAGGCTGGTGAACTGGGAGAACACCAGCGCTTTGTGCCCTTCCTGCCGCAATTCCTCCAACTGATCCATCAGCACGTCGAGTTTGGCGCTGGGATCCTGGGAGCGCTTGACGTCGAGGAGTCCCGGATGGCAGGCGGCCTGGCGCAGGCGCAAGAGGGCTTCCAGCACGTGCATTTTGGATTTGCCCATACCCTGGGATTGGACGCGCGCCAGCAGCGTCTCCCGGTAGTGCTTGCGCAACTCGTTATACTGCTTCCGCTGCGGGCCTTCCAATTCGCAGAAGATGGTCTGCTCGGTCTTCTGGGGCAATTCACGCGCCACCTGCTGTTTGGTGCGCCGCAAGATGAAGGGGCGGAGGGCGTGGGCGAGGATGCGGCGGGCGTCCTCGCCGGGGTTGCGCGCCAGGCCTCCGGCCATGTTGAGCACTCTGGCCTCGCCGAGCATGCCGGGGTTGAGGAACTCGAAAAGGCTCCACAACTCGCCCAGATGGTTCTCCACCGGGGTGCCGCTGAGCGCCAGGCGGTGGGCGCCGCGCAGCAGGCGCACGGCCTTGGCGGAAGCGGTGGCGGAGTTCTTGACGGCCTGGGCTTCATCGAGCACCACGTAATCGAAGTCGATTTGCGCCAGTTGGGCGGCATCGCGGAGGAGGGTGCCGTAAGTGGTGAGGATGAGATCGTGCTGCGCAATCAAGGCAGTGTCGCGCGCCAGGCCGGTATGCTCCAGGACGCGCAATTGCGGGGTGAAGCGCTGCGACTCGGCGCGCCAGTTGAACATGAGGGATTTGGGCGCCACCACCAGGGAGGGTCCGCGACCCAGAGTGCGGCGCGATTCCAGAACGGCCAGCACCTGCGCCGTTTTTCCCACGCCCATATCGTCCGCCAGGCAGCCACCGAAACCGAACTCGCGGAGGAACTCCATCCAGCCGAGGCCTTCGCACTGGTAATCGCGCAATTGTCCGACGAAGCCGGCGGGTTGCGCCGCCGTCTTGACGCCGGTGAAGGTGCGCATACGTTCGCGGACGCGCTCAAACAGGGCATCGACGCGCACCTCGGGCTGGGCGGCGAGCAGGGCATCCAGGAGGCTGGCCTGGTTGCGCCGGAAGCGCAGGTGGTCCTCTTCCTTGGAGCCCAGGCCGGCGAGCGGCGCGAAGCGCTCCAACCATTCCTCGGGCAGGAGTCCGTAGGTGCCGTCGCCGAGGCGCACCATGGTGTCGCCGCGCCGCACCGCGGCCAGCAACTGAGGGAGACTGGCGGTCTGGCCGTCGTAGTCCACCTCGCCGTGGAGTTCGAACCAGTCGATGCCGCTGCGCACGTCCACCTTGGTGGCGCCCGGGCGGCGGAAGGCCTTGCCTTCGGCCTCCACGTGCCAGCCGGCATGAATCAATTCCCGGACCACTTTGGGCAGGGATTTGAGACCGAGGCGCCAGGCGGTGCCGGCGTCGGTAGTGGGGCGCAGGCCGAGTTCCTTGAGTTTGTCGCGCGCGGCGCTTTCGGTTTCGGCATCGCGGACCAGGTAGACGCGTTCCTCGGGGAACCAGAGCCCGCGGCCGGCGGACGCGGACTCGGTCCAGCCGCGCCCGTAGTCGAGCAGCAGGACGGCTTGAAAGTACTCTTCGCCCCAGGTGTCGCGCTGCTGAGTGACACGCAGCCCGAGGCGAGGCCGCGCGCGGCGTTCCTCGAACTGGAGGGCCTCGTCGACATCCAGGGGAGGGAGCACGTTGAGGTCCAGCAGTTTGGACATGACTTGATCGCGTTCGCGGTCGGGGAACGGAATTTGGTGCAGGGCGATGAGGCGGGTGATCCAGGGGAAGGCGCCGCCATCGTCGAGCCGGGCGATTTTGCCGTTGGCCACCAGGAAACCGCCTTCCACAATCAGCGACGGCTCGGTCAACAGCATGCGCTCCTGGCCGCGGCGCAGCGAGCCGGTGATTTTCCACTGGTCGCGGTCGTCCTGGCGCACGTCGAGCCAGAGTTTCCATGGCTCGCCCGCGTCCCAGGCGAGGGGGTGCAAGGCCGCGGAACCGATTTTGCGGGTATACAAGCGGCCGGCAGCGGCGATCATGGGAATCAGGCGCAGCGCCAGGGTGGGTGGAACGGCCTTGCGTGACGCCATTCCGCTACTCCCTGAATAAGTGTAGACGTAGTATTCCTGCCCGCCCAGGATTGAGGCGATGGCGTCGGCATCCACCGGGTCGGGCAGGGAGCCTACCTGGGCTGGAGCGATGCGGAACTCTTTGTTGACCGTCCAGTCGCCGTTCTTCTTCCGCGAGCGCGAAAGCATTTCGAGAACGATCGCGCCGGCGATCTTGGAGGCGCTGGGGTCCACGACGTAAAGGATCTCGAACTCCCGCGGCCAGGCGGGCGCCTTGAGCTTTTTGGCGTCCAGGTTCTGGCGGATATCGATCAGATACTCCTCCCAGGCTGGAGTTTTCGGCGGCGGGGGCGCCGGCGGGTGAAATTCCCAGCCGGGCAGTTCGCGCTCGCCGTCGGGGTCCGCGTCGCGGACGAGGCGCAGTGCGCCATCGCGCACCGCTTCGCCCAATACGCCGCGCCGGTCGGCTTCGAGGACGGTCGCCCAAAGATGCTTGCAGCGGCCAAACTCTTCGAAATACGGGCAGGCGCAATACACCAGGAGACGGCCGTTTTCGTGCGTCAGGCGGACCGGGTAGCGGCTGGTGCCTTGCACGTCGCCGAACAGGTGGGCCTGGTTGGCATCGGTAATGCGCACGGCGCGGGCGTGAAAGAGACTGATGCCCTTGAACTGGAGGCGTCTTTCAAATTGAAAGGCTAATTTGCTGGCGAGCGGCATCGGAGGGGCGATAGTTCATTGTAGCTGCTGGCCGGGTGGGGTGCTACCGAAGCGGCTATTCCTGGCGCAGGGCGGTGGCCGCCCGCGCCGTGCCGTGAGTTATTGATAGTGCGCGGGAGGTCGTATATTCCGCTGCCGGCAGCACGGTCACAGTGAAGTAGCGCACCTACCGTAGGCCACGAAAGACGAAGTCCTGTGCCGCCTGCGGTAGTATGGTCGGATGCGCCTCTCCAGCCTTGTCTTTGCCCCATTCTTGCTGACCTCCTATCTCGCGGCGCAGGATGCCGACCCCGGGCGTCTGGTATTCGAGGGCCGGTGCGCGCGCTGCCACGGGGCGGACGGCAACGGCGGGGAACTGGGTCCGCCGATCCGCGACCGACTGGCGGCGCACACCACCGAGCAACTGGTCGCACTGATTCGTGCCGGATTGCCGGGGCAGGGAATGCCCCCGATCCAGGTCAGCGAGGCCGAGATGGAACCGTTGACCCGTTTTCTGCGCACCTTGCAGCCGCGCGAGTTGCGCCGCGAAGTAGCGCGCGAGAAAGTGGCGACCACGGACGGCAAGACGCTGGAGGGAGAGGTTCTCAATCAGGGCTTCGACGATCTGCAATTGCTGACAGCCGATAACCGGGTGCACCTGTTGCGGCGCGCCGGCGACCGCTTTCGCGAAGTCACTTCGAGCACCGACTGGCCCGGCTACAACGGCGACCCAGGCGGCAACCGCTACACCACGCTAGCGCAGATCACCAAGGCCAACGTGGCGCGCTTGGGACCCAAGTGGGTCTTCACCCTGCCCAACGCGGCGCGCCTGCAGGTGACGCCGGTCGTGGTGGGCGGCATCATGTACGTCTCCGTGGCCAACGAATGTTACGCGCTGGATGCCGGCACGGGCCGCCAGATCTGGCATTACAAGCGGCCGCCGACCCCCGGCATGCCGTCGGCCGCCGTGGGCGGCACCAATCGCGGCGTGGCCACGTCGGGCGACCGCGTCTTCATGTCCACCGACCACGCTCACCTGATCGCGTTGAACCGCTTCACCGGAGAATTGCTGTGGGACACGGAGATGGCGGACTGGCACTTGAGCTATTTCTCCACCTCCGCGCCGCTCGCCGTGGGCAACCTGGTGATAGCGGGCACGGGCGGCGGCGAGCACGGGTCGCGCGGGTTCCTGGCGGCTTTCGACCAGGCCAGCGGAAAAGAAGCGTGGCGATTCTGGACGGTGCCCAATCCCGGCGAGACGGCGGCGGCGACATGGCAGGGCAAAGGCATCGAACACCCCGGCGCGCCCACCTGGTTCACCGGCACTTATGACGCGCAGTTGGATACGGTGTACTGGCCTACCGGCAATCCGAGCGCGGAATACAACGGCGACGACCGTCTGGGCGATAACCTGTATTCCGACTGCATCCTCGCCCTCGACGCCAAGACCGGCAAGCTGAAGTGGTACTACCAGACGACGCCGCACGACCTGTGGGATTGGGATGCCACCGAGACTCCCGTGGTGTTGGACACGGCCTGGGAAGGACGGAAGCGCCAGTTGCTGATCCAGGCCAACCGCAACGGGTTCTTCTACGTGTTCGACCGCACCGATGGCAAGCTGCTGCTGGCCAAGCCATTCGTCACCAACCTGACGTGGGCCAGCGGGATCGGCGCCGACGGGCGTCCGGTGAAGTTGCCCAATCAGGAGCCAAGCGCCGCGGGGACTAAGGTGTGCCCCTCGCAGGATGGCGCCACCAACTGGTTCTCGCCTTCTTACAATCCCGCCACCGGCTTGTATTACGTGCAGACCTTCGAGAAGTGCAGCGTCTATACGAAGCGCGATCCGGGGCCGTGGCAGGCGGGCAAGGAATACCTGGGCGGGTCGCAGCGCCGGCCGGATGGCGAGAAGCCGCAGAGGATTCTGAAAGCCATCGACATCAAGACGGGCAAGATCGCCTGGACCCTGCCGCAGCCGGGACCGGCCGAATCCTGGGGCGGGACCCTCTCGACGGCAACGGGCCTGGTGATCTTCGGCGAAGAAGGCGGGGCGCTGATGGCAGCCGACGCGGTGACCGGCAAACCGCTGTGGAGCTTCCAGACCAGCCAGACGTGGAAGGCGTCGCCGATGACTTACCAGTTCGACGGCAAGCAGTTTGTGGCGGTGGCAGCGGGATCGAATTTTATCTCGTTCGCGCTGCCGTAGATAGCACGGAGAACCGCCTGGAAGGCGGCTGCCGGCTAAATAGCCGGCCCCACACGGGGTTTATATGCAGGCGATGACGTCGATTTCGACCAGCGAATTTCCGGGGATCCCGCCGGCTGCCGCTATCGTCGTGCGCACGGGAGGCTCATCGCCGAACGAACCCTGAAATACTTCGTTCATTCCCGCGTAGTCTTTCAGGTCGTTGAGATACACGTTGCACTTCAGCACCTTGTTCATCGATGACCCGACGCTTTCCAGTTGCGCCTTGATGGAGTCGAGAACACCCTTGGTGTGCACCTTGATGTCGCCTTCCTTGTGATAGCCGACGCCCGAAATGAAAACCACATTGCCGAAGGTCACCGTGCTGTTGAACAGCGGAGTCTTCTCCGGCTTTTTTCCGTTGCGATAGATTACTTTCTTGGTGGGCGCTTCCTGCGCCTGGGCGGGAACGGCCGCCACTGCGGTCACCGCGGCGGCGGCAGCCGCACCGTTGCCCAGAAAATTACGTCGATTGGTTGTCTTCATGGTTCTCTCCTTAATCTGCCGTACAGTCTTTCAAATATAACGCAAGAAGGTTTACACTGTTCTGAACACGCCATGCGACCTCCTGCTCTGGCCCTCTGCCTCTGCGCGATGCTGATTTCCGCTCAAACGCCCGCGCAACCACCCGCCGCAGCACCCGATCCGATCGCGACCATGGTCGGGCGCCTCGATCTGGAACGCTATAAAGCGACCATCAAGGGCCTGACACAGTTTGGGGACCGGCGCCAGGGGACCGACCGCAACCGCGCGGCCATCAACTGGATTGAAGCGCAGCTCAAAAGCTACGGCTGCACCAATACGGAGCGGATTCATTACGTCTATGAACCGCCGGCCGGGCGCGGAGGAGGGGGCCGGGGCCGCGGACAGCAGGACCCAGCGATCGGACCGGGAGGCGCGCGGCGGCGCGGAGTGCGGATGCCCGAAGGCGTCAACAACGATCCGGAGAAGCAGCCCGACGAAAAACTGCGCGCGCTCAATTCTCAACCATCGACTCCGGGTCCGCGCGAAGAAGTGTATTGCACGAAAATCGGCGCCACGCATCCCGAAGAGATGTACATCGTCGCCGGTCATATGGATGGGATCGGGTGGGGCGAGGCGGCCAATGACGATGGATCGGGCACGGCGTTGGTGATGGAGCTGGCGCGCATCTTCAGCAGTCCCGATGTGCGGACGGAGCGGAGCATCCGCTTCGCGCTCTGGAACAACGAGGAGACAGGCACCAACGGAGCCCGCGCGTACGTTGCCCAGCGCAAGGATCTGCAAGGCATCGAATCGCCGGCCGGCTCCGGCAAATATCCGGAGCCGAAATGGCTCGGCATGATCCAGCACGACATCATGCTGTTCGACCATGGCATGCCGCGGCCCGACGGCACCATGAGTCCGGACCAGCGTCCGGAAGCCGACGTGAACATCGAGTTTGCGATGACGTCGAAGTTCTCCGAGGGCGCGCAGAAACTCGCGTGGGCCGTCGCGACGGCGAATGACAAGTATGCCACCGATTATCCGGCGCAGGTCGGTCAGCACATGACGAACACCGACAGCGGCCCGTTCCAGGATCTCGTGCCCGCGATCAGCCTTCGCGAGGACGAGCGCGGACGCGATATCGGCGCGGGCTGGGATCCGCAATGGCACCAGGTGACGGATCTCTTCGCGACGTACAATGACAAGGACTTCCGTCTTGGCCTGAACGCCGTGCAGACCACGCTCGGTGCGGTCGCGACGCTGACCGGAGCGACGCTGAAGAAATGAGCCGCCGCTAAGGCTTCGCGGGCGCCGCCAGGTTCCTCACGTCCACGTAGAAGTTCTCGTCGACGCGAACCTCGGCGTTCGCGGCGGGCAGTCGCGCGGGCTGCCATGCCTCGGTCGGCTTCATGAGCGAGTAGCCTGCGGCGCCGAACGCGACGCGCACCGGCATGTCGAATCCGGCGATCACGTTCACCCAGTGATATGAGAGCGTGGTACCGTCGATTTTGTATTCGAACACCGGAATCTTCGTGGTTCGCAGATACTGCGAGAAGACCTTGCTCAGGTCGATGCCCGCTTCCTTGCTGATGTAGTCCTCGAGCTGCTGGCCCATGATCGTCTGGTGCCGGAAGGTCCTTTGGGCTCCGCGGAGGATGCCGCGCCACTTCTCGTCGTCGGCGACGATCTGGCGGATCGTGTGCAGCATGTTGCCGCCCTTGTAGTACTTGTCGTCCGACCCTTCGTCGTTCACGCCGTAGTGTCCGATGATCGGCCTGTCATTCTTCACGAGACGGCGCGTGCCGATCTGGTATTCGGCACCGGCCTTCGTGCCTTCGAGGCACTCCGTGTACAGGCTCTCCGAGTAGTTCGCGAAGCCCTCGTGGACCCACATGTCGGCGCCGTCTTTGTCGGTGATGCTGTTGCCCCACCACTCGTGCGCGCTCTCGTGCACGATGATGAAGTCCCACTTCAGGCCGTGTCCCGTGTTGGAGAGATCGCGGCCGAGATAGCCGTTGTGGTAATGGTTTCCATAGGCGACGGCGCTCTGGTGCTCCATGCCGAGATGCGGCGCCTCGACGAGTTTGTAGCCGTCCTCGTACCAGGGAAACGGGCCGAACCAGTGCTCGAAGCAGGCCATCATCGACTTCGCCTGCTTGAATTGCTCGGCCGCGACGTCGCGATGGTATGCGAGAGGCCAGTAGTCCATCGTCAGCTTGCCGCCCTCGCCGTCGAAACTGTCCGCGATGTGCGTGTACGTGCCCGCGTTCACGGAGACGCTGTAGTTGTTGATGGGGCTCACGACGAACCATTCGAACGTGGTGGTGCCGTCGCCGTTGTGCGTGGTGCTGCGCAAGCGGCCATTGGACACGTCGACCATCGGATCCGGCACGGTGATGGCGATGCGCTGGCTGTCGGGTTCCTCGGAAAGAAGGTCCTTGTTCGGCCACCAGGCGCTGGCACCGAGCCCTTCGTTCGCGGTGGACGTCCAGCGGTTGCCGAGGCTGTCGTGCTGCCAGATGTAGCCGCCGTCCCACGGCGGACGCTTGGCCGCGACCGGCTTGCCGTGGTAGTACACGGTGACCGTGTTCCGGTCACCCTCGCGCTGGAGCTTCGCGAGCGAGACGAATAACGCATTGCCGTCCCGGCGGTACGACACACTCCGGCCGTCCTGAACCATGCTGTCCACCACGAGCGGCGGTTGTAGGTCCACCTGCATTTCCTGGTTCGCGCGCAACACGCGATACACGATGCCGTTGTAGCCGGTGATGCTGCTGTCGGCCGGGTTCACGCGCACGTGCAGGTCGTAGAACGTCGTCTTCCACCAAGCCCGCGCCGGCCCGTTCGAGCCGCGCAGGGTGTCGGCATGCGTGAATCGCAGACTGTCCTGCGCGGTGAGTGGTGCGGCCAGCGCGAGTGCCGCGATGAATACGAACGGGACGAACGAAGAACCACGCATCGGAGGCATGATGTTCGGGAATTGGGAACGAAGGAGAAGTGCGCGCTACGGCTTGCGTGCTCGAAGCTGCTTGAGAATCGTGCCGAGCTGGTCGATCTCGCGGCCGTATGCAGGCCAGTCGCCGGCGCGCTGCGCGGCGATCGCGCGATCGTAGTGCTGCTGTGCCTGGGTGATCAGCCCGGCGTCGAGTCCAGGCGCGGAGCTTGCATCGCCAGCGGGGGCAATCGTCGGCCGACCGGCCGTGCCGCCCCCGAAGAGCATGTTGAGTCCTTCTTCGAGAGTCTCACCCATTGCGACACGGTTTTCATGCGCGACGACTACGCGCTTGAGTTCCGGAATCGTCCCGCCCTCCGCGCGCAGGTAGATCGGCTGCACGTAGATGAGCGACTCCTCGATTGGGATGACGAGAAGTTCACCGCGAATGACCTGTGAGCCTTTCTGGTCCCAAAGGGTGAGTTGCCGCGAGATATCCGTGTCCTGATTGATGCGGTTCGCGATCTGCTTGGGCCCGTACACCAGGCTCTGCTTCGGGAACTTGTACACGACCAGCTGGCCGTAGTGGTCGCCATCCATTCGCGCGACCATCCATGCCGCAAGGTTGTCCTTCCCACGCGGCGTGAACGGCGTCATCAGGATGTACTCGGGATCCTTCTCGCCGGGCAGGCGCAGGATGATGTGCCGCATGAACGGATTCGCGGTGGGCGGGCCCGCCGCGATCGTCGGATACTGCCACTGATCCTCCCGGTGATAGAACGCGTCGGGCTCGACCATGTGATACGTCGCGTGCAGATCCGTCTGAAGCCGGAACAGGTCGGCGGGGTAACGCAGGTGGCGGCGAACGTCGGCCGCCATCGTCGCGAGCGGCTTGAATATCCCCGGGAAAATTGCGGCGTATGTTTGCGCCACCGGATCTCCCGGATCGGCGAGATACGCATCGACCGTTCCATCGTACGCATCGATCACGACCTTCACGCTGTTTCGCATGTAGTTCGTACCGTCCTGCACGCGCTGCGCGTACGGATAGTTCTCGCTCGACGTATACGCGTCGAGGATCCACTTCAGCTCGCCCGCGTCCGTCACGATCAGGTACGGATCGCTGTCGAAGTCGAGAAAGGGAAGCGCCGTCTTCGCGCGCTCGGTCACGTTGCGGTGATACAGGATGCGTGCGCCCGGCGTGATGTAAGACGAGAGGACGATGTCCGGAGCGTCGAATTGCCAGGCGTACAACCCGCGCCGCAAAACCGAGCCGACGGGCACTCCACCTTGTCCGGTGTAATTCGTGTACGTGTTCGTCTCCCCGGCCGGGTAATCGAACTCTTTCTGTCCCGTGCCTACGAAGACGTAACTGTTGGTCATTTCGCCGTAGTAGATCTGCGGCCGCGTGACCTTGATGGATACGGTCGAGACCGGAGGCACGTCCTTGATGAAGAGGACGGGGAGCCCCTCGGCCGTCACCTGGTTCACCGGCGCCATCGTGACGCCCATGCCGTGTGTGAACGTAAGGCGGTCGTTGATGAAGTTCCGTGTGGGCAGCGAAGCCGTGTTGAGCTCGCGCGCGGACAGGTGAATCTGCCGGTACCGGCCGTCGATCATGTAGCGATCGTCGTTCACCGAGAAGAAGTCGTAGTAGGTGCGAATCTCCTGAAGCTGGCCGAAGGTCTGCTTGAGGAGGTCGCGCTCCCAGAGGCGAACGTTGTCGATCGTCGGAGCGTTGGCCTTGATGTCGGCCATCGTAAGCTGCACGTCGCCTTCGAGCGCGCGGGTCTGGACGCTGTCGAGGCGCCATGCGCGCCGGGTGGCGGCGATATGCTGGGCGATGTACGGTCGTTCACGCGAGAGCTCGTTCGGCGCGACGCCGAACTTCTGCACCGCGGCTGGCACCAACCCGCGAAACACGATGCCGACGCCCGCGTACAACAGCATGGCGACGAAGGCATACCATATCAGCTGCCGGCGTACCACTCCGTATATCACGGCCGCGGCCGCCAACATCGA
>PLDO01000724.1 GCA_003136215.1 Bryobacterales bacterium | reverse complement strand
AGCCCGGCCCGTAGCGGTTGAACATGGAATCCTTGGGCTCGCCGGTGGAAGCGTCGGGCCGCACGCCCTCGTTCCACCCCGACCCGCTGATGGGCGTCATGGCAATCTCGGCCGCTGAGACGATCCCCGGTTGGGCGCGCAGTTTCTCCAACAGGTCCGCGTAGACCATCGGACGCCTCTCTTTGGGATATTTCCCCGAACTGATATCGATATCGACCGCCACGATACCTTCGGGGCGGAAGCCCGGCTGCACGTCGAGCAGCTTTTGCAGGCTGCGCACGAACAGCAGAGCGCCCACCAGCAGCACCAGCGAAAGCGCCACCTGCGCCGTCACCAGCGCGCGCCGCAGTCCGTAGCGCTCCCGTCCCGCCGTCATGCTGCGTCCGCCCGCACGCATCGCCGCCGCCGGCGCGATCCGCGTGGCGCGCAGGGCGGGCAGCAGGCCGAACAGAAGGCAGGTTCCGATGGCCATCGCCGCGGTGAAGCCCAGCATCCGCAGATCCGGCTGCAGGCCCACGAACACCTGGTTATCCGGGGTGCTGAGGAAGGCGACCAGCGCCCGGCTCAACACCTGCGCCAGGGCCACTCCCAGCGCGGTGCCCAACACCGCCAGCAGCAGACTCTCCGATAGCAGCTGCACAATCAGCCGGCCGCGCGATGCGCCGATGGCCTGCCGCACTGCCATCTCGCGTTCGCGCACGCTGGCCCGCGCCAGCAGCAGGTTGGCCAGGTTCGCGCAGGCAATCAACAGCACGAGGCCAGTGGCCGCCAGCAGCAGGGAGAGCGGGCTCTCGTATTGCCTGCGCAGGCCCGAAACTCCGTTTGCCGACGCCTCCGCCACCAGCTTGTTGGCTAGATATCGCTTGGCTTGATCCGGGCGATAGGACGGCGGCAGGGTCGCCTCCATGATCGCCGGCGATACCGTCTTCATATAATTGTCGGTGCGCTTTTCCGTCCAGCCGGGCTTCATCCGCCCCATGGCGGAGAGCCACCATTGCGTCCGCGAGCGGGCGCGGTTGTTCAGGTCGGAGCACAAAGGCACCGCCACATCGAACCGGTTGCCCACCTCCACGCCGAAAAACTGCGGCGGCGTGACGCCAATCACCGGGAAGCGCCGGCCGTCCAGCGAAAGTTCGCGACCCAGCGCGCCCGGCTCGCCGCCCAATTCGCGCTGCCAGAAGGCGTAGCTCACCACCGCGCCCGGCGTGCCGCAGCCGGCGCGGTCGTCTTCCGCCGTGAAGGTGCGCCCCATCCAGGGCTGCACTCCCAGCACGCGGAAGAAATCGCCGCTGACGTACTGCCCCTCGGCGTAGCGCGCTTCTCCCCCCGGCGCCAGGTTGAATTTGGTGGCGCTCCAGGCGACGGTGGCGGTGAACGGTTCGGTGAGAGAGTGCACCTGCTCCCACAGCACCGAAGTCAGCCGGGCGCTGCGTGTCGACCAGTTGCCGGAACGCGAGGAGCCCTTGGCGAAGTCGATGGTCACCAGTTCCTGCGGATTCGTCACCGGCAAGGTGCGCAGACGCACCGCATCCACCAGTTGAAAAATCGCGCTATTCGCTCCTACGCCGAGCGCCAGGGAAAGCACCGCTACCGTGGCAAAACCGGGGTTGGCACGAAGTTGGCGCGCCGCGTAGCGCAAGTCTTGCATGAGTGTGCCGGCCATAGCTGCGGGTAAGACGTTGCCGGTGCCCGATTGGTTGGGAAAATCAAGTGGCGCAGCTACTTGTGGCTGCCGCGCCGGGACTCGTCCCGGCGCTCTTCCTTTGGACCGGCTTACGAGCCAAAGAGGCTGGAGGTCTGCCGCAATCCGCCGTAAGCGCCGTTGCCGCCCGTGCCGTTCCGCGCCGTGCCTTCCGCGCGCGCCATTTCGTGCCTGTAGTAGGCGAGCAGGTCGCCCTCGTCGTACTCAATCGCACGGGCGTACTGCCGGATATAGCTGGTGTTGTAAATCCCACCGGGCAATTTGCGGAATTCACCCTGTTCAATGGCCTCGAGGGAGCGTATGCTGATCTTGGTGGATTCGGCAATTTGCTCGAGCGAGATGCCACGGTTGCGGCGAATCGCGGACAAACCAAGGACGCTTTCTTCCTCTTTCATCTCCCTGCCTCGCCTGGAGTTAACCCTTGGGAGGGTCTAATTCCAAGCCGGATATGAACTAGTGCTATGTAAGGTAACAATATAACACCACGACATCCTCTGCTAGACTTTTTTTTATGGGTATTTGCCGTCGCTACTTCAACTTGAGCCTTCTCGGCGGCGTTTCCGCCCGCTTCGCGGCCAGCCTCGCACCCAGACCCAAACTATTGGTACTAGTAGTTTTAGAACAAGTTCGGCAGGATTACTGGGACGCGGTTTCCGACCAGTTTGGGCCCGGCGGCCTGCGCCACATTTTGTTAAAAGGAGCACATTTCCCAGATTGCCGCCATCTGGCGAGTAGTTTCTCCGCTTCCACCATCGCCACTCTGGCCACCGGGGCCTGGCCGGCACAGCACGGCATCGTGGCGGATTCCTGGTTTGACCGGACCGCGCGGAAGCCGGTGCGGGCGTCCCGGGAGGCGCTTCTGGCCACTACTTTGACCGCCCAGGTGGCCGCCGAACCGGGCACACGCGCCTTCGTCATCGGCATGGACGCCGCGCAATCCTCCCTGTTCGCCGGGACGCCGGAGGCGCGGCAGTTCTGGATGGATCCGCGCGGCCGGTTTGCCACCCTGGGGGACCCTCCGGAATGGCTGGGTGTGTTCAATTCGCTGAAGCCGCTGGACAACGCTCATAACGCCCCGTGGATGGCCATCGGCGCGCGCCCCGGCGCCCCGCCCTTGCGCACCCTGGACTTCGACCCGGAGCATCCGGAGCTGTTCCTGGACCTTTTCCAGGCGTCCCCCCTGGGACAGGCCGCACAGTTCGAACTGCTCGCCAGCCTGATTGAGAAAGAGGGGCTTGGACAGCGCGATACGTTCGATTTCGTGTGCCTGATTGCCGGTTCCACCGCGCGCCTCGGCTATGAAACCGGCGGCCGTTCGCCGCTCATGCGCCAGATGATGCTGCACCTCGATCAGCAACTGGAGTACCTGCTGGCGCGCCTCAAAGCCGGACCGGGTGAGAACAGCTTCAATCTGGTGCTTGCCGGCGCCCACGGCGCGCCGCCCGCCCCAGGCGAGGAGAGCCGCGCCCGCATGGCGGTGCCCGGCGAGACCGTGGCCCAGACGGTGGACCGCGCCCTGCGCGCCGCCGACGCCGGGCGCGTCGCGCGCTACCTCTACCCCTTCCTGTACCTGAATACCAGCGGCTCCTGGGACTCCGAACCCGCGCGCGTGGCCGCCGGGCAGGCCGCGCTCGAGCATCCCGCCGTGGCCGGGTTCTACACCGCCGGCGGCTATTGCTCTACCAACGACGGTTGGCGCGAGCGCTTCCGCAACAGCTTCCATCCCAACCGGTCGGGCGACGTGATGCTCTCCTACCGGCCGGAATACGTGGAGGATTACGGCCAGGGGCGAGGCATCTCCTACGGGTCGCTGTACAACTACGACGTGCGCGTCCCGCTCTGCTTTTACGGTCCGCAGTTCCCCGCCGGCGTTTTCGAATCTCCCGTGCAGAGTGTGGACGTGGCCCCCACGCTGGCTCGCGCCATGGGGGTCGCGCCGCCTTCCTCCTCCGGCGGACGCGTGCTCGGCGAGGCCTTCGGGGAATGACGCCCGATCTCGGCACGACCCTCTGCGGCATCGCTCTGCGCAATCCTGTGCTGGCGGCCAGCGGCACCTTCGCTTACGGCGTGGAATTCGAGAAACTGCTGAATCTCAACGCGCTGGGCGGCTTCGTGGTGAAGGGCCTGTCGCGCGAGCCCATCGAAGGCAACCCTCCGCCGCGCGTCTACGAGAGCGCTTCCGGCATGATCAACTCCGTGGGCCTGCAGAATATCGGCGTGCGCGCCTTCGTCAGGGACAAACTGCCCGCGCTGGCGCGTTTGCGCACGGCGGTTTTCGCCAATGTTTTCGGCAACCAGGTGGAGGACTACCTGGAGGTGCTGCGCGTGCTCAACGATCACCAGGGGTTGGCCGGCTACGAACTGAACGTGAGCTGCCCCAATACGTCCCACGGCGGCATCTACTTTTCCAGCGACCCCTCGCTGCTGGCCGAGGTGGTGGCGGCGGCCAAACGCGTAGCCACGCGGCCTCTGATCGTCAAGCTTTCCCCGAACGTCAGCGCCATCGAACCGCTGGCGCGCGCGGCGGAACAGAGCGGCGCCGACGCCCTCTCCCTGGTCAATACCTTCATCAGCCTGGCGATTGACGCGCGGACCCGGCGACCGCGGATCGGAGCCGGCTTTGGCGGACTCTCCGGCCCCGCCATCAAACCCATCGCCCTGCGCCTGGTCTGCCAGGCGGCCCGCGCCGTGAAGATCCCGGTGATCGGGCTGGGCGGTATCGCCGGCGGAGAAGATGCCGCCGAGTTTCTGATTGCCGGCGCGACCGCCGTGCAGGTGGGCACCGCAACATTCTGGGATCCCCGCGCCCCCGTGCGGATCGCCGCGGAACTGTCCACTTTTTTGCGGCGCGAAAATATCGCGCGCGCCGCCGATCTGGTCGGCACGCTGAAAATGTGAAGAGCGCCCATGGCGGGAGAGTTCAAGTCGAAGCGTTGCGGTGCGCCTCCAGCAAGTCCTCCAGCGTAATTTCGCCCAAAACCCGGTGGATGTCGCGCCTGTCAACGACAGGCAGCACGCCGAGGTTGAACTGGCCCAGCCGGTGGAGCACGATGTCTGCCGGTTGGTCGGGGTGCAAATGTGGCAGCCGATCAAGCAACTCGCGGCGCACGACGCTGGCCACGGCCACCCCACCCGAGCCCTTGCTCAGCGCCTCGTCGAGGTCGGAGCCAAGCACGATGCCGAGCAGAGTTCCGTTTTCACCGATGAGGCAGTCGCCCTCGGGCGCCAACTGGCGTGCGACGGCGATCGATGTAGCGGGGCTCAATAGCACCGCCGGGCTGCGCATCGCATCGCCCACCAGCAGTTCCGGCTCCGCGCGTTGCCCCTTGGCCTGGGGCAGGTGCACGCCGTCCTGAATAGCGAGCGCCTCGTAGATCGGCGTGTGGACGATTGCCCGCGCGACCACATACGCCACCAGATTCGAGATCATCAGCGGCACGATGATGTTGTAGTCCCGGGTCAACTCGAAGATCATCACCACCGACGTGATGGGGCTGCGAATCACTCCCGCGAACGTGGTACCCATTCCGACCAGCGCGTAGGCTCCCGCCGGTCCGGTAGTGGCCGGCAGCCAGCCGTGCAGCAACGAACCGAAGCTTCCACCCAGCATCGCGCCCAGAAAGAGACTGGGCCCGAAGATGCCGCCGGCATTGCCGGAGCTGTAGCAGGCCACGGTCGCCGCCAGTTTCAGAATCAGCAGAATGAACATCGCACTCCCGCTGAGCTGGCCGTGGAGAGCGAGTTCCACGGCGGCGTAGCCCGCGCCCAGCACATCCGCGCTATAAAGAGCCAGCAACCCGGCCGCCAGTCCGCCGGTTGCCGGCTGGAAAGCGAGCGTCCATTTCGGCAGCCTCCGGTACCACAGCCGCAGCCAAAGCAGCGACGCCGAGAAGAGCGCCGATACGCAGCCTCCGGCAATGCCGAGCATGGCATAGAAAAGGAACTCGGAGGGATGCGCCAGGCTGTAAGGCGGCACGCGGAACAGCGGGGCGTCGCCGAGAAACAGGTGCAGCACCATCCACGAGGTCGCCGCGCCGATTACCACCGAGCCCAGCAGCCGGGCGTTGAGGTCGCCCAGCAATTCCTCCAGGGTGAACAACACGGCGGCCATGGGCGTGTTGAAAGCCGCCGCCAGCGCCGCCGCCGCGCCGATGGGCACCAACGCCTGCACCTCGCGCGTCTCCAGTCGGGCCCTGCGCGCCAGGAAAGACGCAATACCCGCGCCAATCTGAACGGACGGCCCTTCACGGCCCAACGCGATGCCGCCGCCGAGCGACAGCGAGCAACAGAAGAACTTGCCGATCACGGTCTTCAGGCTGATGAACCCGCCGCCGGCAATGAGGGCGGCCTTGGTCTGCGGAATGCCGCTGCCGCGCGCATCGGGAAACACGCGCAGCAGCAGATAACCGGCGATGAGCGCGGCGACGGCGGGTGTCAGCGGCCGTATCCAAACCGGCATGGCTTTGCTGAACAGCAGCGCGTGCATCCAGTCGGTGAAAGCCAGGAACGCCACGATCGTCGAGCCAACCAGGGCGCCGATCAGGAGGGCAAGCGCGAGGTGAGACGGATCCGAGATGATGCGGCGGAGCCGCTCTTGCCAGGAGGCCATCATCCATTCAGTTTCGCATCGGAGGACGCATGCCGTTCAGCGAATCGAAGCGGCGTGGCGTGGAACAGGCGATCGCCTTTGCATCGCCCGATGCGATGTTGGGAGAGACCGTCGCCGCCGGCCCTCCAGGCCGCCATCTGCGAAACCAGTCTTCCTCGCGCGATCAACCGGCCGTCAAACACTCGATAATTGAACCCCTACGTGAACCGTATTGCGGCTAGCTCCGCATGCGCAGCAGCAGGTAGGCCCCGGCCAGGGCGAAGACTACGTCCGGGCCCCACGCCGCCATCACCGGCTGCAACTGCCCGGCGTCGCCTAACTTCTCGAATAACTGGCCCACACCGAGATAGCCCACCGCGATTCCGATGCTCAGGCCCACCCCCGCCATGGCGCCGCGATTGCCCACCAGGAAGCCGAACGGGATGGCGATCATGGCCATCATCAGGGCGAACAGCGGCACCGAGAACTTGCGATAGAGCCGCACCTGCAGCTTGACCGTGCCTTCGAAGCCGCTCTGCGTCAGGTCCTTGATGTAGTGGTCCAGTTGCAGGAAGTTCATCTGCTTGTCCTGCAGCGCTTCCTTCAGAAAATAGTCCGGCGGTTCGGTCAGCTCGCGGAACGTGGTGGCCTGAAACGCGGTGTACACGTTGCAGAACGCGCCCTTGTATTCGCAGGTCCAGCCGTCTTCGAAAACCCACGTCTTCAGCGGGACGCTCCAGTGAGCCACGCGGGCGTAAATCTGCCGCTGCAGGCGGAAGGTCTTGGGCTCCAGTTCGAAGACGCTGGCCTCGTTCATCACGCTCTCTTCGCCCGACTTATCGAAGTATTTGTAATTGAAGATGCGTGAAGAGTTATAGCCCATAATCCAGGGGTACGGCCGGAGATAAGTCTGGGTGGCGCGGCCCTTGATCTCGTCGCGCAGTGCGTCCTGTTTGCGGTTAGCGCCGGCCACGTAGTAGAAATCGAAAGCGAACAAGCCGCCGCTCAACAACATGCTGCCCAGCAGGATAGGCACGGCCAACCGGTACAAACTCACCCCGCACGCTTTGAACGCCGTGATCTCGTTCTGCTTGCTCATCACGCCGAAGGCCGCCAGCACGGCCACCAGGATGCTGATGGGCAGCATCTCATAGATCAGCTGCGGCGTCAGGAAGAAAAGGTAGGTGAACATCTTCCACAGCGAGATGTTGTTGCGCAACATGTCGCTGATCAACTCAAAGAAGTTGAAGATGAGCACCAGCGACACAAAACTGGAGAGCATCAGCAACAGGTAGGTGAGGAAGGTGGACAGGATATAAGTGTCCACCAACTGCGGCAACAGGGGCAGCCGCCAGGGCGCGAGACCGGCGCCATTCGGACCCACGGCACGGGCCTTCAGCGCCTTGAAGAAATCCGCCATCCGGGCGCGCAGATCGCCGAAGAAATCGCTGTCGCCCGGCTTTTCCAGGCGCGCCAGGAAAATCAGCCCCGCCACGAAGAACACCGCGTTGGGCAGCCACAGCGCTACCGGCACCGGCAAAGTCCTCTGTCGCGCCAGGCCGAGGAGGGAAACAAACGCCAGGTAATAGCAGAAGAACGCCACAAAGATGGCGTTCACGTACCCGGCGGCGCGCCCGCCCTTGCGCGTGGCGATGCCCAGCGGTATCCCCACCATGGCCAGCATGATGCACGCCACCGGCAGCGCAAAACGCCGGTGGAGTTCGATCTGGTACTCGATCCAATCCGGCTTGCTGCGCGGGTAGGCCATCAATTGCCGGGTGCCCATGCCCAGAGATCGCAGCGGCGTCAAGGAAGGCGGCGCGGCATCGAGCGCCTGCTGGCCGTTGGGCGCCACGGTATCGCGCGACATCTGGTCCTTGCTCATCTCGTGGGTCGAGTAATTGCGCAGCGTGAGCTGCATGCGATTGTTCTGGAAGTCCGGGACGGCGATGGCTTCCTCGGCCACCGTAATCATCGGCCCCTGCGCCTGGTCGCGCATCCCGCTCACCCGCTTTTCGGGCGGCGCCACGTCGGCGACGAAAATGTTGCGCCATACCCCAGGGCGGACATCGCCTACGTAAAGAATGGTGTTGGGAAAGTTCTCCACGAACACGCGCGGCGTAATATCGGAGCTCAGCTGCGTGGCCTCCAACTGGTTCCTGATGTCGGTGGACTTGTGGAACGAATAAGGCGTCAGCCGCAGCGTGGCCAGCGCCGCCACGCCGGTGCCCAGCGCGGCGAAAGCCAGCACCGGGGCAATCACCTTGCGGCTGGAGACGCCCGCGGCGCGCATCGCGGTGATTTCCCCATCCGCCGCCAACCGGCCCAAGCCGATCAGGATGCCCACCAACACGCCGAACGGAATGGTGAACGGCAGCACGCCGGGAATTGCCAGCACGAACAACTCCATCACCAGCCGCGTGTTGGCTCCGGTGCTTTTCACCAGCAGCTCGAAAATCGGGTCCACCTGGCGCAGGAAAAGGATGAACGTGGCGAGCAGCGTGCCCAGCAGCGCGCTCGAGAAAATCTCGCGAAAAATGTACCGGCCCAGCAGCCGCAGCACAGCTAACGTCCTTTACCGCGTCATGGCCGGCGCGGAAACCACCGGCAACTTCGGCAGTTCTTCTTCCGCCGGATGCAATTCCAGATCGTCGATCAGGATCGACGGGGCCACCACGCAGGTCTCTGCCGTGAAGCTGCCGCCGCCGACCAGCGCGAACGGCGCGGTGTTGTCCATGTACTCGAAGACCGCGCTATCGTCCCCCGCCGCCAGGATGTCCTTCAGCGAGCGCACATTGAATCCGCGGAAGCGCATGCCGCGCACCAACTCCTCGTGCCCGTCCACGTATATCTTGTAGACCAGGATGGGCATGCTCACCGGCCGGCCTCCCTGCTGGCCTGTCATCAGGCGGCGCACTTCATCCATGCCGGCCGTCGACGGGAAATCCATCTTGCGCACGATGATCCCGTACGGTTTGTTGCGGGTGCGGCATAAGTCGATAAGTTTCTTCTTCAGCTCGGCAACCGTCACCGGCTCGCTGGTGCTGACGAACAGGTTACTGATGGCGGCCGCGCTAGGCCCGTAGCTGCCGGGCAGGCGCGCGCGTCCGTTGGAGCCTTCGTATCCGTGCACCGGCTGGCGCGTCAGCAGATAACTCCTCAGCACGCCTTTCTCAATCAGCCGGAGCGGCTTCGGCACCACGCCTTCGCGGTCCACCGTGTAGCTGCCGAACAGGGTACGGCCGCGCCATTCCTTCTGGGTGGGGTCATCCACCACGTCAAAGGTATCGGGCAGCACGCGCGCCCCCATGCGTCCGTCGAGCTCGCTGTTCTGTGTCCCGCCGCCGCGGCCGCCATCGCCCACCGGGTGCCGCGTGAGCGTCAGATTGCGCGCCAGCACTTCGGCGAAAACCTGCGCGCCCGCGAGCCCCTCGAAGAGCACCGGACCGCTGTAATCCTCGCCCTTGGGCGCCTTGGCGAGCGCCACCACGTTCTCCGCCAATTCGGCGATGCCGCGGCGCAATTCGGCGTCGCTCGGCAGATGCGCCACATCCAACGCGTGGAACGTCACCGCGTCGCGCAGACTCATGCCATCGGCCGCCTGCGCCACCGCCCGCGCCCGCAGGACGGCCACGCTCTCGGGCTCGCGGATTTCGGTGCCCTCGGAGTTCACCAGGTGCAAGCCGCCCTCGCTCGCGTCCAGTTCCACCCCCGAATTCTTAACGTCCGGATACCGCGTGAAAATCGCCGACAACGCGCGCACCTTGCCGGCCCATTGGTCCTCATCCAACACCAGGCGCTTGATGGGCCGCACCGATTTTACCGGCCCGGCATGAGCGAAATCGTTGAGCTGCTCGTTCTGCTGCATGTTGCGCACGGCCGCCCGTTTGCGCGCGATGGATTCCACCGCCGATTTGTAGGCCGAATCCGCCATCAGCCAGAAATAACGCCGCAGCAGCGGGTAGGAGTCCTCCAGCGGAAACCGCTCCAAATCGTAACGCGACCCGCCGAAGCCGCCGCCGGCAAAGTTGCTGTTGTCGAATTTGTAATCGCCCACGCGCACCTGCACGTCCGGCGAGCGGAAGCGTTCGGTGCGCCTGGAAAGCAGCCCGCCCAGCGTGGCCGACAGGGAGTAACTCTCCTGCTCATCGATCATGTACTCGATGAAGTACGGCGCTTCCAGGTTGGGTAGCGAGAGTTTGCGCGCGCGGCCGATCTCATCGCGCATCGCCTGGAAAACCGGGTCGGTAGGAGGCGCTTGCGCGCTCAACGTGTTCAGCATGCCCAGCGCGCACAGGCCCGCCGCCGCGGCTAACAGGAGCCGGCCGTGGGCCTTCCGGCCGGCTGGCAAGCTGAAGCATGCCCCACCATTCTTCGGGAGCCGCCTCATTTCGCGCCTCCCTTGTTGTTCTCCATGCTGGTGGGCTCGGGGAGCAGCGGCGGGCGGTCGTTCGACTTGGCCTTTTTCTCGATCTCGATTTCCGACACCAGGATCGCCGGCGCCACCGCGGATACCGGCACGCTGCCCGATTCCGCGCCGCAATAGCCATTGAACACTTCCTGCTTGTCCGACGTCGCCAGTATCTTGGAGAAACTGGAAAGCGGCGTGCCGACGATGTCCGCCCCGCGCACCAACTCGTCGGGTCGCCCGTCGGCGTACACCCGGTAAACGATCACCGGGATCACCTTGAACGCCTGCAAACCGGCGCGCTGCGTGGTGGTGAACCCGCCCGTGATATCGCGGAAATACAGTCCGTAAGGCTTGTTCTGCTTCTTCACCTCGTCGAGCAGCATCTGGCGCAGCCGGGCTTCCGAAACAGCATTGGTGGATTCCACCAGCAGGTTGCTCTGTCGCGAGACTACTTCCAGCCCCGGCTGCCGCCGCCCGTGCCCGTTGGATTTGTCGAAGCCCTTGATGGGCGAGCGCGACATCAGGAAAGTCTTCAGAACGCCCTTGTCCACCGCCGTTACGGGGCGCGCCTTGACGCCTTCATCGTCGTAGTCGTACCAGCCATTGAGGTCGATGCCTCCGGCCTTGCGCCGCGTGGGGTCGAAGACCACGCTCAGAAAGTCGGGCAGCACCTTGGCGCCGACGCTCTTGGTGAACGTCTGTCCTTCGCTTTCGTCCTTCTGCCGGTGGCCTTCGACGCGATGGCCGAAGATTTCATGAAAGAAGACGCCTGCCGCGCGCCCCGAGAAGATTGCCGGGCCGACAAACGGCTCGGCCTCGGGCGCCTTGAGCAGTTTCGAGACATCGTTGGCCACGCGGTCGATGGCCGCCAGAATCACTTTGTCGTCCGGCAGGCCGGTTTCATCCACCGCCTCAAAAGTCTCGAACGAGCTCACATCGGTGCCGTCCGCCGCTTTGGCCGCGGCGCTGATCATGATGCGCGCGAAGCCGCGCCCGTGGGCGACGCGCGAGCCTTCGGAATTCACCAGGTAGCGCGTGTCGGTCTGGCACAGCACGGTGACGTGCGAGGTCAGCACGCTCTGGTAGTTCTGAAAGCGCGCCGAGTAGTTGCGGATTCTATCCTGCCACTCCGCCTCGGTGAATTTCAGCTTGCCCGGAACCTGCACGAAGCTGGACGGGGCCTCGGTGGAGAAATCGTCGGAGTCGTCGGCTTCGGCCACCTTGACCTGAGTGTTGGTCTTGATGCGGATCAGCCGTTCCGCCGCGGCGCGATAGGCGCGATCGGTATCCAGCCACAGCCGCCGCTTGATGGAGTCGACGTTGTCCTCGAAAGAAATCAGCGCCCCCGAGGTGAACTGCCCCCGATCCCCGCGCACCCGGTGGTAGTTGTCCAACTTCGGGGTGCCGACACGGACGGAGACGTCCAGCGCGCGGCTCTTGCCCGCGTTGGACGAATCCACCGTACCCAGCGTGCCGGTCACGGAGCGGAACTCCTGCTCGGTGATCTCGTAGCTCAGGAAGTACGGAGGTGGATCAGCTTTCTCCTTGAGAACGCTGAAGTTGCGGTTCAGTTCCTGGGACATGGTGTCCAACAGGACGGTGGGCTGGGCTACAGCGTTGGATGCCACAAGGCCCAGCAGTGGCAAACAGAACAAAACTAGGCGGCTCAATCCATCAGAATAACACTGTGAAGGGTACCCGCCATGGCTGACGGCACCGCCGCCGTCAACAACCCCTTGTGTTTCAGCCCGGAGAGGGCCAATCCGTAACGCCCCCGAATCCCGGTTTTTTCGAAGATGTGCTTCAGGTGAATTTTCACCGTGCCGGTGCGGATTCCCAGGCTCTGGCCGATCTCCCTGTTCTTGTACCCGCGCTCCACCAGGTCCGCGACCTGGGTTTCGCGAGGCGTGAGCATGGAACGTCCGGTGCGGAGCGGCAGGCGCGAATCGAACGCCAGTTGGTTCTTCATCCAACTCCCCCCCGCGGTTACTGTGCGGATGCAATCGACCAGTTCCGCCAGGGGAGCGGATTTGAGGATCACCCCGGCCGCACCCGCCTGCAGGAAACGCACCGCCTCAGACTCGCTCATCATGGTTCCCCAGACGATCACCGGGGCCGGTTTCCTGGCGGTGTTCAGCAGCCGCACCCAACCCGTCAAGGCGGGCACTCCAAACCCCTTATCCAAGATCAGAAGAGAGGGTTGGAGTTCGCGAACCGCGTTCACGGCGTCTTCGATATTCGTGTCTATCGCGACCACGCGAGGTCCATCAATCGATTCCATGAGGCTGCGCAGGCCCTCCATGGCGACCGGTTCGGGATCACACACCGCCAGAGTATCCAAAGCTAGACTAGTCATCGGCAAGCACGTCTGAATAGTTTAGTGTTGGAATCGGGCGTTCGTCTCAAAAAGTTGCGTGCTAGACGGCGACGCCACCCAGCGAAAACTCCGCCAGGTCGATCCAGCAGTTGCCAAGCGTGTTTTGCACGAACGCCGTGCGCTCGGCGCGGAAACTGCGCGGCCCGGTGTAGCCGTCCCAGAGTTCCCGCGCCCGGCGGTTCACGGCGGCGACCTGGCCGGGCGGAATCTCCTGTGCCAGCGTGATGTGCGGATGGTATACGAAGGGCTCGTCGAACAGCAGCGCCCGCGAGTTCATGGCCTCGTGGATGCGGAACATCTCCTGGGCGCCGTGGCCCAACTCGACGTAGATCACGTTGGTCACCGGAAACATGCAAATCCGCTCCAGCACGATATCGAAGGGTGTCCAGTTGCCGGCGCACTCGCGCACCTGCTCGCCCGCCACCTGCCAGTCCACCGCCAGCGGGCGCGGCGGCAGCACACTGATATGTGCGTGCGGGTTGCACTCTGGCACCAGATCCCGGCGCAGATCGTCGAGAAAGCGACCCAGCGGATCGGGAATGTAAATCACCAGGGCAAATACATTGAGTCGCTGCTCGGCCGGAATCCGCGACAGCACCCCGTTCGGATGAGAACCCATGCTCTCTCCATGGTAACCGTTTTGTAGTCCTTGTCACGACACACCACCCGAGAGAGGGTGCCCGACCTAGAAGTGGAACCTCGCAATGATGACAGTGAGCCCAGCCGGGAGGGTCCTACCGTTGCCGGTCTCCTGTTACGCTTGAAGGTAATGCCGCTCACCGACGACAGCAACCCGCTTCTCGAAGTGGAATTCCGCGTTCCGTTCGACCGCATCCGGGCGGAGCACGTGCAACCCGCCGCCAGCGAGTTGCTGCGGCAGGCCCGCACCAGCCTCGCATCGCTCTCCGCCCCCAATGGCGAACCATCCTTCGACAGCACGTTGCTTGCCCTGGACACGATGACCGAGACGCTGGATTGGGCCATGGGTGTGGTGCGCCACCTGGAAAGCGTCGCCACTTACCCCGAACTGCGCGCCGCCTTCAACGCCGCGCAACCCGAGGTCAGCGCCTTTTACACCGGCATCCCACTGGACGCCGGCCTGTGGAAGAACATCAAGGCGTACGCCGCCAGCCCGGCGGCCGCGCGACTCACGGGCGCCCGGCGGCGCTTCCTGCACAAGACCGTCGACACCTTCCGCCGTCACGGCGCCAATCTGGAACCCGCCGGCAAGAAACGGCTGGAGGAGATCGACGTCGAGTTGACGCGGATCACCACCAAGTTCGCGGAGAACGTCCTGGACTCGACCAACGCCTTCGAACTCGTCCTCACCAACGAGGCCGACCTGACCGGGTTGCCGCCCTCGGCCATCGCCAGCGCGCGGGAAAGCGCGCAACGCAAGGGGGTGGAGGGCTGGCGCTTCACGCTGCAGGCGCCGGACTACTTCGCGGTGATGACCTACCTCGACCAGAGCGCGATTCGCCACCAGGTCTACCAGGCATTCGCGGTGCGCGGCGCCACCGCCGGCCGCGATAACCGCCCGATTATCGTGCGCATTGTCGAACTGCGCCGCGAGAAAGCGGCGCTCCTTGGTTTCGCCAACTTTGCCGACCTGGTGCTGGAAGATCGCATGGCGCACAGCGGCGACCGCGCCCTGGCCTTTCTGGAGGATCTCAAAACGAAGACCGAGCAGCGCTTCCGCCAGGAGAACCAGGAGCTATTGGAATTCCGCCGCTCGCTGGAAGGCGCCGACGCGCCCGAGCCAGCCCCGTGGGACGTCGCCTACTACGCCGAGAAGCAGCGCAGTGCGCTCTACGATTTCGACGAGGAGGCGCTCCGCCCCTACTTCCCCATGGAGCGCGTGGTCGCCGGACTTTTCGATCTCGTGGAGCGCCTCTATGGCATCCGGGTGGAAGAGGAATCCGGCGTCCCCGCATGGGACCCGGACGTGCACTATTACAATGTCCGCGACGAGGACGGCGGCTTTCTGGGCGGTTTTTATGCCGATTGGCACCCGCGCGAGAACAAGCGCGGCGGCGCCTGGATGGACGGCCTGATTACCGGCGGTCCCACCGCCGGTGGCTTCCGCCCGCACCTGGGATTGATCTGCGGCAACCTCACGCCCCCGGTGGGCGGCCAGCCGGCGCTGCTCACGCACCGCGAAGTGGAGACCATCTTCCACGAGTTCGGCCACCTGTTGCACCATCTGTTGAGCCGGGTGGAAATCCGTTCGCTGGCCGGCACCAACGTCGCCTGGGATTTCGTCGAACTGCCCAGCCAGATCATGGAGAACTGGTGCT
>PLDO01000396.1 GCA_003136215.1 Bryobacterales bacterium | reverse complement strand
GACGATCACGGCGAAAAGAAGTTTGTCACCACCTTGGTGATGGGCAGTTTAAAGAAGAGCGACCGGGCGGCGCCTGTCGAGAAGAAGGGCACCCGTAAGAAGAAAATTCCCGTGCCCGCCACGGCGTAGCACGCAGGATTTCGAGGACACTTTCGTTGAACGCAAGCCAGAAACGGTTATTTGAAGAGGCCCGCAAGCGCAATCCGGACCTCAAGATGCCATCCGAGACGACCAAGCCGCCGGCGAATTGGTCGGAAGCCGATCTCCAGTTAGTGAAACAGGGAGTCGGCGACAAAACCAGCCGTCCGGCCACGCCGGCGGCCGCCACCGGAGACGCCACGGGCGAAGCCCCGTCGGGCGAGCAGAGCGGAAGCGTAGTGACATACTTCGAAGCCAAGGGCTTCGGGTTCCTGCGCCCCGACGATGGTGGAAGGGACATCTTCTTCCACGTCTCCCGCCTGTCGGAAGGCCTGGCCACGGACCTGCGTCCGGGCACGCGCGTGCTCTACGAACTGGGCATGGACCGGACCGGGAAGATGGCGGCAAGCAGCCTGCGCATCCCGCCGCCGGCGGCTCCCGCGGCCGCGGAATAGCAGCTATAATAGGAAGACTCCACAAGGTCTCTCGCACGGATACCCTTGCGGGGTTGGTCTATTTTCATGTTCGACAACCTATCAGATAAACTGCAGCGGGTCTTCAAGAACCTGCGCGGCGAAGGCAAACTTTCGGCCGAAAACATGGAGAGCGCTCTGCGTGAAATCCGCATGGCGCTGCTGGAAGCCGACGTCAACTTCAAAGTTGTCAAACAGCTGATCGAGAACATCAAGCAGAAGGCCGTGGGCGAGGAAGTACTCAACGCGCTGTCCCCCTCGCAGCAGGTAATCAAGATCGTTCACGAAGAGCTGATCAAGATTCTGGGCAGCCACGAATCCAAACTGCGCTATGCCAACGAGCCGCCCAGCGTTTTCCTGATTGTGGGTTTGCAGGGCTCGGGCAAGACCACCTCGACGGGTAAACTGGCGCGCTGGCTTTCCCGGAACGGCCACACGCCGATGATGGTTTCAGTGGATGTGTACCGCCCGGCGGCGCGTGAGCAGCTGAGAGTGGTGGCCCGCGAGGTTGGCCAGCCAATCTATGAAGGCACGCCCGAAGAGACGGCGCCTCTGGACCTGGCACGCTCGGCGCGCCGGGAAAGCATCAATCGGGGCCGCGACGTACTGCTGGTGGACACGGCGGGCCGCCTGCACATCGATGACGACCTAATGGTGGAACTGCAGCAGCTAAAGGAACAGCTCAACCCGGTGGAAATTCTCTTCGTGGCCGACGCCATGACGGGGCAGGACGCCGTCAAATCGGCCGACGAATTCCACAAGCGCCTCGGCATCACGGGCGTAATCCTGACCAAGATGGACGGCGACGCCCGCGGCGGCGGCGCGATCTCCATCCGCCACGTCACCGGACAGCCTTTGAAATTCGTGGGCGTGGGCGAGAAACTCGACGCGCTGGAGCCGTTCCACCCCGACCGCGCGGCCAACCGCATCCTGGGCATGGGCGATATCCTCAGCTTCATCGAAAAAGCCGAGGAGGCTATCGATAAGAAGCAGGCCGTCGAGATGCAGCGCAAGCTCATCGAGAACGATTTTACCCTCGAGGACTTCCGCAATCAGCTCAAACAGATCCGCAAGCTGGGGCCGCTGGAATCGCTGCTGGGCATGATGCCCAAGGTAGGGATTCTGAAGGACCTCCAGGGCGTCAAGGTTGACGAGAACGAAATCAATCGCGTGGTGGCCATCATCGACTCGATGACCTACCGCGAACGCGACAATCATATGATCATCAACGGAAGCCGGCGCCGGCGCATCGCCAAGGGCAGCGGCACCTCCGTGCAAGAGGTCAACCAGTTGTTGAAGCAGTACGGGCAGGCAAAGAAAATGATGAAGACTTTCTCGGGTGGCTTCATGGGCAAAAAGCTCGGTAAGATGAAGTTGCCCGGCGGGTTTCCATTCGGCAATCTGCCTTCGTAAATTTGGGAAAGGTTCGGGCAGGTCGTTCGGTGATTGATAAGGATGACCGGCCCTACATTGGAGTATTCATGCTGATGATTCGCCTGGCGCGGTTTGGCGCCAAGAAGAAGCCGTTTTATCGTGTCGTGGTAATTGAGAAGGAGCGCGCCCGCAACGGCCGCGATCTGGAAGTGGTGGGACACTACAACCCGCTCACCTCGCCGAAGAAGGTCATGCTGAAGCATGATCGCATCGAGTACTGGGTTAAGAACGGCGCCCAACTGTCGGACACCGTGAAGAGTTTGGTGGAAAAGAATCCTCCCGTTCCCGTGCTGCCGGCAGTTTAGGCGGTCGCCCGAGCGTAAGGAATCGAACCCCTACGCAGGTTGCCGCTCGCAAGTGCATGGCCGGGTTCGGTTACCATTGACTTTGGGAAGGCGGGGTGAATGAAACAACTGGTTGAAGATATCGCGAAGGCTCTGGTCGACATCCCGGACGAGGTTGTGGTCTCCGAGGTCGCGGGCGAACAGGTCACCGTTCTGGAACTGAGGGTGGCCCCCAGCGATCTTGGCAAGGTGATCGGCAAACAGGGTCGAACCGCGCGCTCCATCCGCACGATTCTTGGGGCGGCGGGAATGAAGCTGAATCGCCGGTTTACCCTGGAAATCCTTGAGTAGCGAGCCGGAGACCGATAGCGCATGGGTCGCGGTTGCCCAAATCGGCAAGACGCGGGGTAACCGGGGCGAAGTGACGGCGGTAGCTCTCAGCGGCAAGCCGGAACGCTATCAGGCTCTCCAGGAAGTTTTCCTCTTCGCTCCCGGCGGTCCTGCCGGGGGCGAGAAATACCTGGTGGAATCTACGTGGTTTCACTTGGGCACCCTGGTTTTCAAGTTCCGCGGCGTCGACACCATCGACGATGCGGAACGTCTGTACGGCCGCGAAGTGCGCATTCCGGCCAGCCAGCGAACGGCGCTCGATGAGGGCGAGTATTTCCAGAGCGATCTGATCGGCTGCGAGGTGGTGGACCGGCGGACCGGCGAATCCATCGGGCGGGTAACCGCATGGGACGATGGCGGCGGCACCGGACTGCTGGTGGTGGATGGCAATCTGCTGGTCCCATTTGCGCGATCCATCTGCGTGGAGATCGACCCGGCAGCCAAACGCATCGCGGTAGAATTGCCCGAAGGCTTAAAGGACTTGAACCGCCCGTGATTTTCCATGTGCTGACGATCTTCCCCGAGTTCTTCGAGGGACCGTTCGCGCACGGCGTGGTGAAGCGCGGCAAGGACGCCGGCCTGCTGGACATCCGCATCCATAACCTGCGCGACTGGACTCACGATCGCCACCGCACGGTGGACGACCGGCCTTTCGGCGGCGAAGAAGGCATGGTGCTCAAGTGCGAACCCATCTTCTCCGCGGTGGAATCCATCTGGCCGGAACGCCATGCCGGACAGAAGGTCGCGCTGCTTTCCGCGCAGGGCCGCCTGTTCGACCAATCCATCGCCAACCGCCTTGCGTCGAGCGCTGAGTTGCTGCTGATCTGCGGCCGGTATGAAGGTGTGGACGAACGCGTGGCCGAACACCTGGCGGACGAAGAGATCTCCATTGGGAACTACGTGCTGAGCGGCGGCGAACTGGCGGCGGCCGTGGTGGTGGACACGGTGGCGCGCCTGTTGCCGGGAGTGCTGGGCAATGAAGCGTCGTCGGCGTTCGAATCGTTCCAGGAGACCGGGCACGGCGAAGGCTTGCTCGATTGCCCGCACTGGACGCGCCCCGCTGAGTTCCGCGGGTGGAAAGCACCCGAAGTGCTATTGGGCGGCAATCACGAGGAAATCCGCAAGTTCCGCAAGAAGATCGCGCGAGAGAAGACGGAACGGCTACGGCCGGACTTGCTGAGGTAGGACCGCCTGGTTCGTGCGCCTTAGGGGAGGCTTTCTGCTGCGCCAGTTTGCGGAAGCCCTTTGCGACACAGTCCGATGCGCCGCGATTTCGCTATTCTGTAGGGAGGCACGATGTCATTGGTGTTCGAATGGGACCCACGCAAAGCCCGATCAAACTACCGGAAGCACAGTACGAGCTTTGTCGAAGCGGTCTCGGTATTCAGCAATCCCATGGCGCGGGTTTTCCCGGACGAAGAGCACTCTGTGGAAGAATCCCGCGAGATCATCATTGGACATTCCGCGGCGAAGCACCTCTTGCTGGTTTGCTTCACGGAGCGGGAGAAGGATCACATTCGCATTATCAGCGCCCGCCGCGCCACGAGGGCAGAGCAGCACGATTATGAAGAACACGTCGCAAAGTAAGCTCAAGGCAAAGCGAGACAACGGACTTCAGCCCGAGTACCATTTCGATTACACAAAGGCCAAGCCAAACCGATTCGCCGAGGGTGCCCGGCCGGGATCGGTGGCCATCCTGCTGGAACCGGACGTGGCCCGCGTGTTCAAGAGCGCGGAGTCGGTAAACGCTGTTCTGCGCGCGCTAGTGGCCACGATGCCAAGTCGCCGCGCGCCGACGAAGCGAGTGACCTGATTCAGCGGGAACGGGCGAATGTGCGGCCCTTACGCCGCCTGGTTCGGAGCCTTACGGGAGGCTTTCCGGTGTGCCAGCTTGCGGAGGCCCTCCACTGCTTCCTTCGCCAATTGGTCGGCGGCCAGACGGTTGGCCCGAGTCTCCACGTCCTCGGATTCGATGGAAGACGGCTTCGGTGATTCTGCCTGCCCGGTATTCCGCATTGAGGAGTTCATAGAGGCGCTCTTCTATTTCAGTATAGTCTCGGGCTGCGGCCAGTTCAATGGAGCCGAGCCGTGGCGCCGCTCCCGAGTTGGCCACAAATCGGAGCTGGATCCGCGTGTCTTTGGAGAAGTCGCGCCATAGATTGCGCATGGTCTCAGCGGCTCCCCGATGTGAGCCGATCAGCTGGCTGATGGACACCACTCTCCCTTCGCGCCCGGCACGCTCCAGCATTCCGTGAAATGCGTCTTCCAAAGGACGATGGACGTACAGAACCGTGACCCGCTTATCCGCTGCCAGTGCCCGATCCAACAGACCTCTGGCATGTTCTGGATTGCTGAAAGTCGAATCAAAGATAACTTGTGCGCCCGATCCGTCCTTGGTGAACGAGATAGCCGTACTCTTCCCCGCGGCATTTCCGCCAGCCGTGAAGACGACTCGATTCCTGCCTTCAGGCGCCGTTTCCGCCAGCGCACGCCGGAACAGTTCGTCACGAATCCAGGTGGCGGCAGTGTGCACGGCAACCCGGTACTTCGCCCGATCCTGGTTGTATTCATCGAACAGCGTGGCAGCGTCGTCCGCGTTCAGAACGTTGCCGAACTTGCTGGTGTACTCCGCGAGATACGCTTCCGGATTCGCCCGCAACTTGCGCAGGGTCTCCTCGCGAACGCGGAGTTCCTCCGGGTCCATGCTACCGGATGACCCGCGCGCCCTTGCCTTTCATGGCCGCCTCCACCTCTTTGAGCGACGCCATGCTGGTATCGCCCGGGGTGGTCATGGCGAGGGCTCCATGCGCGGCGCCGTACTGCACCGCCTCTTGCGGCGTCTTACCGGCCAGGAACCCGTAGGCCAGGCCGGAAGCGAAGCTGTCGCCGCCGCCGACGCGGTCGTAGATTTCCAGATTCTCGCGCAGCGGTGCTTCGTAGAACTCTCCGCCGGTCCACAGAATCGCGCCCCAATCGTTGAGCGTCGCCGTCTTGGCATTGCGCAATGTGGTGGCCACCGCCTTGAAATTTGGGTACATGGTGACCACTTCGGCGATCATCTTGCGGAAATTCGCCGGATCCAGCTTGGAAATGTGCTCGTCCATGTCCGGCACCTGGAATCCCAGGGCGGCGGTGAAGTCCTCTTCGTTGCCGATCATCACATCCACCAGCGAGGCGATGCGCCGGTTGACCGCCACGGCGCGTTCGATACCGCCCTGCGACTTCCACAGTGAAGCCCGGAAGTTGAGGTCGTAACTGATCACGGTGCCGGCGGCGCGCGCGGCTTCCATGGCCTCGATCACCAGGTCGGCCGTAGTGGCGGAGAGCGCCGCGAAGATGCCGCCGCAATGGAACCAGCGGACGCCCTCCTCCTCGAAGAGCTGCTTCCAATTCACGTCGCCGGGCGCCAGTTGCGAGGCGGCGGACCAGCCGCGGTCGCTACAGCCCACGGCGCCGCGCAGGCCGTAGCCGCGCTCCGTGAAATTCAAGCCCACGCGCGCCGTGCGGCCGATGCCATCGAAGGGCGTCCACTTGATGTGCGAGAGATCCACCCCGCCTTGCAGCATCAAATCTTCCAGCAGGCGGCCCACTTCGTTTTCCACGATGGCGGTGACCACGGTGGTGCGCAGGCCGAAGCAGCGGCGCAACCCGCGCACTACGTTGTACTCGCCGCCGCCTTCCCAGACATGGAAATTCCGCGCGGTGCGGATGCGGCCTTCGCCGGGATCGAGCCGCAGCATGATCTCGCCTAGCGCGGCGGCGTCCCAACGGCAGTTCTCGCGGGGTTTGATGGCCAGCGCCATGGCTACTTCCCTCCCCTAATGCTATGGATGAGGTCCAGGGTGGCGCGCACGTTGGCGGCGATGCCCTTGTAGTCGCCTGCCTTGAGCAGTTCGCCGCTCACCAGGTTGGAACCCATGCCGACGCAGCTAACGCCGGCGCCGAACCAGGCCTTGAGCGAGGCTTCGGTGGCCTCTACGCCTCCGGTGGGCATGATGGAGACCCACGGGCACGGCCCCTTGACGGCCTTCACGAAGGCGGGACCGCCCACTTCCTTACCGGGGAATACCTTGACGATCTCGCAGCCGAGTTCCTCCGCCTGCGAGATTTCCGACGCACTGCCGCACCCCGGAGAGTAGGGGATCTTGCGCCGGTTGCAGGTGCGCGCGACATCGGGATTCAGCACCGGACCGACCACGAAATTGGCGCCGCAATTGATGAATAAGGACGCCGTCCCGGGGTCCACGATGGAACCCACGCCGAGGATCATTTCGGGCAGTTCCCGGGCGCAGTACTTCTCCAATTCATTGAAGACCTCCCAGGCATGATCGCCGCGGTTGGTGAACTCCAGCAAGCGGCAGCCGCCGGCGAGGCAGGCGGCCGCAACCTCGCGGGCCACTTCCAGTTTCGGATGGTAGAAGACGGGCACCAGGCCCGTATCGATCATTGTGTTCAGGACTTTTAATCGTGCAAAGCGTGCCATTTTTAGCTCCTCGATAGGATTGCCGAAGTTAAAGACTAACATGTCTCGTTTCCCCGTCGTAGAGCGGGTTTGCAGACGAGTGGGCCCACGCGAGGGCGAAACATGTTGTACACTAGGAGATTACGGACATTGTCATGCAGAATGCGTTGTTGACCAAGTTTATTATCAAGAACAAACGGGAGAAAGAATTCCCCGAGTTTCGCCCCGGTGACACCATCAAGGTTCACGTAAAGATCAAGGAAGGCGAGAAAGAGCGCCTCCAGGCTTTCGAGGGCGTGTTGATTGCCCGTAACGGCATGGGCATGGGCGAGAGCATCACCGTCCGCAAGGTCAGTTTTGGCCAGGGCGTGGAGCGCATCTTCCCAGTGCACGCCAAGGTGGTGGATCACATCGATGTGGTCCGCACGGGCCGGGTGCGCCGCGCCAAGCTGTACTATTTGCGCGCCTTGAAGGGCAAGGCTGCCCGTCTGAAAGAGCGCGACTAGTTTCGGTCTCGCCATGCGGCCGACCCCGGCAGGTGGCAAATTCCGTTGTGAAGCAACGCTTGAGCGAGAACTGCGCGCGCGCGGCTTTCACGCCGTGGCGGGCGTCGACGAGGTAGGCCGCGGGGCATTGTTCGGCGCGGTCTTCGCCGCCGCCGTCATCCTCTCCGAAGATCGACCCGTGCGCGGCCTCAACGACAGCAAGTTGCTCGACCCCCAGCGCCGCGAAGTGCTGGCAGGGCGCATCCGCGAGCGCGCGGTGGCATGGGCCATCGGCGCGGTGGATGCGGCCACCATCGACCGGGTGAACATCTACCAGGCTTCGCGCATGGCGATGCGTCTGGCGGTGGGCCGCCTGAATCCCGGGCCGGATTTCCTGCTGGTGGACGCGGTTCCGCTGGAACTTCCCTTGCCGCAGCGCGCCCTGATCAAGGGCGACGCACGATGCCACGCCATCGCCGCCGCTTCCATTCTGGCTAAAGTACAGCGCGACGCCTGCATGCGCGCGTGGGACACGGTCTTTCCCGAATACGGACTGGCCGCGCACAAGGGCTACGCTACGCCGGAGCACTGCCGCGCCATCGAGCAATACGGACCGACTCCCCTGCACCGGCTGAGTTTTGAACCAGTGCGCGCGCTGTCGCGCTTTCCCCTGACCAGTGGCGGGCAACTGGATCTCTTCGACGCGGCGGGCGCCGCATGATGCCCCCGGACCCGGAATCGCGCGCGAGCGCCGAGACCGCGCAAGGGCCAATGGCGGTGCCGCCGCCAACCTATCACTGGTATCAAAAGGTGTCGGCGGTCGTGTTTATCGCGTTCTGCCTGGAGGTCGGACTGTATTTGTTGATGGTCCCCTGGACCGAATCCTGGGACGGCAACTACTTCTCCGGTCTGCTGCCGCAGATGAAGCCCTACTGGGACAACCTGTACGTACGCGGCGCGGTCAGCGGCCTGGGAGCGGTCAACCTGTATATCTCCGTGGTCGAGATTTTCCGCCTGCGGCGCTTTTTGAGACGCTGAGCGCCGCGCCGAGGCGTAGCGGAACACCGGAAACTGCGGTGAGCATCCATAGATCGAGGGAAAAAAGCGGTCGGCCAGGAGGGAATGGTTGGGAAGGACGACCGCTGTCAAGTAGCTCTGTGCGTTGTAACGACCGCTTTCATCGTAGGGCAAGACCATCGACGCTCGCGACGTATCTTTCGGTTAATACTGTGCTGGATGCGGACTTGCCGCCGGGACCCTAATTGCTGAGAATCAAGGCCCCCGAGCCCTGAATCTGGTAAACCGTGATGGCGCCTTGCACGGACGCGGCGTCGAACGCCTTGCCCTTCTCTTCGGCCTCTTCCCGGGCGCGCGCAATGGCCTGCTCTTTGGTCAGTTCGCTCTTGGTGAACTTGCCTTCCGCCAGCGCCATCTTGCCCGCGGCGTCTTTGGGGAAATCAATCTCCCCGTCGTTCACCTTGATGCGTAATTTCTGGCCTGCGTCGTTGGTGAGATCCATCCAGCAACCCATCATCTGGCAGACCTCGACGATTCTGCCCTTTACCTGAACGGTCTTGCCGACATAGTCGTCCGGATGGGCGAGCAGAGTGGCCAACGGCATGGGCTCTTTCACGGTGAGGGGTTTGCCCAGCTTGATCTCAGCGGCGGAGAGCAGCCCAAGGGCCAGAATAGAAGCAAGAACGGTTCGCATCCCATCCATTTTACTGCTTCCGCGACGCCAACGAACCAGGCGCCAGGACAGGCGCGGCAGTATTTCGGGAACTTTTCGCCCGGTTCGCGCAATGCTTCTATAGCGGGGCACCAGAAATGCATCGCTCCCAGAACGCCAGGAGGCATCGATGAACGCAAAAGTACTTATCGCCGGATTGATTGCAACAGGCAGTTTGCTGGCGCAGCCGCCCGGCGGGCCGCGGGGTCGCGGGCCCATGGAATTCGGCGGGCCAGGCGGCCCCGGACGCGGCGGGCAAGGCCCGGTCGCGACCGTAACCGGCGCGCCCTATTCGGCAGTCGAAGTCAGGACGTCGCAACAGGTGCTGGCCGCCGGCAATGTGATTCAGCGCTCGGAGCAGACCACCGTTTACCGCGACACCCAGGGCCGCGTCCGGCGTGAGACCACTCGAACCGGACCCGATGGGCAAACCTCGACCCGCATCACCATCTCCGACCCGGTGGCAGGCGTGGTCCAGGAATTGGACCCAAAGACTAAGACGGCCTTCACCCGGCTGGCCCGGTTCCCCAGCGGGCCACCAACCGCCGGAACCGCCGGAACCGCCGGCGCAGGCCGGCAACAAATGATGGGCGCAGGCCGACGGCCCGCGTCCAACGATACCAATGTCAAGCGGGAAACCCTGGCGGCACAATCCATGCAAGGCACGCTTGCCAGCGGAACCCGCGTCACCCGCACCATTCCGGCGGGCGCCATCGGCAACTCGCAGGCCATTGAGACCGTGCGCGAAACCTGGATCGCGAACGATCTGAAGGTGCCTCTGATGACCAAGATGTCCGACCCGCGCATGGGCACGACGACTATGGAATTGACCAATATCAACCGCAGCCAGCCAGACGCCGCGCTCTTCCAGGTTCCCTCCGATTACACCGTAAAGAAGGGACCGGGGGGTAGGGGGCCGGGCGGCAGGGGCCCAGGGCCGGCGCAACAGCAATAGCTCGAAGAAACCACTCCCTCACGGTCGCGGCCCGCCTCAGAGCCGCGACCGTTAGGGAGCGGTATTCAGTCCCCCAGTACTCCGCGGATATAGCTCAGGTTCCTTTTCATGTCGCCCTCCAACGTCGCGGGCGATTTCGAATCGGTTTCCAGTACGGCGTAGCCGTTGTAGCCGATCTCGCGGAGCGCCGCGATGATGGGGACGAATTGAATCTTGCCTTGCCCCAGGTAATTGGGGTTGTCCTTCAGGTGAATCTGGCAGATGCGCTGCTTGCCCAGCCAGCGGATCTCCTTTACCACGTCGAAGCCGTTGTTGGTGGAGTTGCCCACATCGTAATAGACCAGAACGTTCTTGGAGCGCGCCCGATCCATGATGCGGACGTTGTCTTCGGCCGAGATGGTATTCTCCAGACCGAGCATCACGTCCGCTTTTTCGGCTTCCGGCGCGAGGTCGCGCAGCGCATCGCCGACGTACTCCATCTCCTGGCGGGTTTCCAGCGCCCACTTGCCGAAGAACGGCAGGAGCAGCACATGGGTGCCGACAGAGTGGGTGAGGCGGATGGAATCGCGCACCCAGCGGACGGCGAGCGGATCGCTCTTGAGGCCGTTGTCGTGCAGGCGGTCGGCGCAGGTGCCGATCAGCGGGATCTTGTGCTGCCTGGAGAGGGCCAGGCAGCGGGCGATCACCTCGGGATTATCCAGCGGCATCTTATCGTCCACGAGGCGGCGGCCGCAGGAGATCTGGATACCGTCGAAGCCGAGCCGGGCGGCGAGGGGAATGGCTTCCGGATTGGCGGAGAGACGCAGGTTCCAATCGGTAATCCCAATGGGAATCTTGGCGCTGGCGGCCCGGACAAGCGGCGCCGCCAGCGCGGCGGCGAGGAGATCGCGGCGTGTCATGACGGCTCTATTCTAGCCCAAAGTAGGACAGACGATCGTTTTGTGTCGTCTGTCGAGGCCGACAGACCACGCAAGGCGATGGTCTGTCCCACCTCCCGTTCACGGCGCGATGGTGTAGACCTGGAAGGGGGCCCAGTAGTACGGCTTGCGCAGATTGCCCGGCGATGCAATCAGCGAAAGCTTGGCGGCGCGCAGGGCTGCCGCCGGCGACTTGCCGGCGGCCATTTCGCGATACAGCACGTCCATCAGGGCCGCCGTGGATTGATCGTTGACATCCCACAGGCCGGCGATGACGTGGCGCGCGCCGGCGCGCAGAAATGCCCATGCGAAACCAACCAGTCCTTCGCCGGAGTACGCACGCACGCCCACGCCGCGACAGGCCGAGATGGTCACCAGGTCGGCTGTCAGCGGCACGTCCATCACCTCCCGCGCGTATAGTTTGCCGCCCGAAAGCAGGACGGCGGAATCCAGTGGGCTTTCCCGATTGGCCATCGCGTGAGCCGTAAAGTGAATGGCGGAGAAGCCGCCCGGCCCGACTGCCCGGTACGCTTCCGGGGTGGCTGCCGCGCCCTCCAGGACCACCTGGTCCGGGCTGCCGAAACGCCGCGTGACGCTTTCCATTTCACTGGCGGCGTGAGCCAGCGCGGGAAATGCCGGGTCACTCCCTACAGGGTCGCCAAGCAGCAACAGACGACGCGCGGTCCTGGCCCGCGCGGGACGCTCCGCCAGCAGCCCCAGCGAAGGCGCGATGCCCACCGTCACATCTTCAATCCAGTAGCGCGGCACGCCTCCCGGCTCTGACGGCGGCTGCGGCAAAGCTTCCAGATTGACGCCGTGCAGCGCCCCGTCGGTGGCTAGAATGACCTGCGACCCCGCCGGTATCCAGCGGCGCGCAGGCGCGATCAGTAACTGGTACAGGCGCTCTCCCGCCGCGATCCGCGTGCGCATTGGATCTGCCAGGCGCCGCTCGATGGCGTCCTGGTATTCGCGCGCCAGCCCTTCGATCTCCGCCGCCGGCGGCAGTTCCACATGGTGGATTTCCCGGGCATCCACCACCCATGCGTGCGACCGCGCCCGGCCCAGCCAGTACGAGAGCAGCACGGCTCCGTTGCGGCGCGCGATGGCGCGGAAGGTCCCGGCAGGCAGACGGCCGCCGGTCATCGAGCCCGCGTGGCCGGCCAGCACCTGCGCGCGGCTGGAATCCGCCACCGCCAGCGCGCCGTCGCTGTCCCCCTGGTCGATCAAGGTCTCGACGTACTGCTGGTACAGGCTGATTCGCTGGGTCAGGAACGGCAGCTTGAGTTCCGTGCCGGCCACTCCCGCGCGGGTCTTCTCCAAGAGGCCGACCGCCGCCTCAAAGTGCTGCACCGCGTCCGACGGCCGGTGCTGTTCGAGTGCCACGGCGCCCAGTCCGGCCTGCGCTTCCCACACCACGGCAGGATCGGCTTTACCTTCGTCGATCGCCTGTTGGTAGAGCCGTGCGGCCTCTGCCGGACCGGCGCGGGCGCGTGCGATCCGCGCCGCATTCAGCACGTTGTAATACAGCGTGTGGATATGGGCCGCGGTCTTCAGGCGGATGGCTTCCTGATTGAAGCCGGCGGCGTTTGGCCAGTCGCCCAACTCGCTGTAACACTCCGAGAGGTTGCCCGCCCATATGGCGGCTTCCGGCGTGCGATTCGACTCGCGTGCCAGGCGGATTGCACGCTCGAGGTAAGGGATGGCGTCCTTTGCGTCATCCTTCGCCATGTATGCATGGCCGGCTTCTCCGAGCGAATTCTGCAGAACTAGTTTGACCCCCGAACGTTCGTTGGTGGCCACGCTTTGCAGATGAATTTCCAGTGCGCGGTCGTGCTCGCCCAGTTGCGAGTAACAGGTCGCCAGATTGCTCTGCGCCGAAGCGTAGAGCATCCGAGAACGCGGCCCAGCCAGGGCGGCCGCCCTTTCGAAGTACGGAATGGCCTCATCGTAACGCGTCCGCGACAGGCGGATCATGCCCAGGTTGAGCTGTACCGTGGCTTCGGAGTAAGGCGAATGCAGGGCGCGGGCGCGCGCCAGGGCGGCGCGCAGGACAACTTCCGCCTGGTCGTAACGCTGGCGGCGGATCAGCCGCCCCCCCTGGTGGGTTTCGATATCCAGCAGGACGTCTTCGGCATTGGCGGCTTCGGCGGCCTGGTGGGCTACCCCCAACAGGGCCTCGCCTTCGTCGACGCGGCCGAGCATCAAGATTGCCCACGCCTGTAGCCTCAGCCTGCGCGCGGCCAGAGACGCGAATTCCGGCGCGGCGGGCACGGCGTCGCGCAGTTGATTCAGGACCTCCCCGGCGCGGCCGCCGTAGAGCAGAATCTCGCAGCGCAGCAGGCGGAACTTCCACTGATTGAGAAGATCGCCACGCGAGGCAGCCACTGCAATCCCGTGTTCGGCGCCGGACTGCGCTTTCGCCAGTTCCCCGGCGTGAAGATCGTCCACCGCGGCGTCAAACTGCGCATCGAGCCGCTCCGCCACCCTCGGGCCGCAGCCGCACGATAGCAGGATGGCCGCCAGCAGGAAGCGCATCTAGCCTCCGGGAGGCCAGATCGTCCCGTTGGTCTCGCCTTCCGCCGCCGTTACCTCACCGCCGTCATCGCTGCCTAACTGGAAGCGCACCATGGTGAGGCGCCGCGATTCGCCCGTGATGAACATCTCGCCGAAGTAGATCTTGCCGAAGTTCGGCACCTTTACCACGTGGCCGTGAATGGTCGCGGTGGGGTGCGGCGCGCCATCCCAGCGGATCTCCTGCACGATGGTGCACTTCACCGTGCCCTTGGCCTCGGGAAAACCGGTGGCTGCCGCGGTGTTGCCGTCCAGCGGCAGTAACAAGCCCGCGTGCCGCGGAGCCAGTCCCGCCGCATGCCGCCTGGCCAGTTTGTCCTTGGTGTCACACTCCTGGTAGAAATCTTCGGCAAGGGTGATGGCGAGGCGGGAATCGTCGATGCGGACGCCTTCCAGGACGTTGCCTTCCAGTCGAATCGCCGGCTCCTGGTTGTCTACGGCACTCTGCGAGATCAATCCCACGGCGGCGCGCGCCACGTGGACCCTGCCCAGAATCGCCAGGCCCCGGACTTCGGATTTCACCCGCGTCTCGATGGGCACGGCATCGAAGGCGGCCTCTCCGCGAGTCGTGGCCACTCCCGCCGCGGCATCCACGTAATCGCCGTGGGCACTGGTGGACACGGCGTCGAACGAAACCCACTTGTCCAGAGTTTGCGGGCCCACATTGCTTTCTGCTAACCCGCCGGTGACAGGCAGGGTACTGCAGCCTTGCACAGGCAGCAGGCGGGCTTCCGGACGGCGAATATGCGCCGCCACTCCGGAAGCGTGACCGTGAAAAACATGGCGTCTGGGATGAAGGTTATCCATCAGGTTCCTCAGTTGACTTGCACGGAAAACGGGTAGCGTGCGATCTCTGCGCCCTCCGCATTGCGCAGCAGGAGTGCCCACACCCCGGGTTGGTGGATGGCGGCATTGGGCAGCACCACGATCAGCGGTGAACCGGCCGGCGGGGCCAGTGCCGCGCCCTTGTGGCGCACCGCGCCTCCCGGCGCGATCAGCTCATAATTCAGCGGGGCGCCGGGGCCGGCGGAGTTCACGTCCAGCGACAGCAGCGACACCGCCTCGTCGCGGCGGATGACAATCGCCTGCTCCTCGCCCCGCGCGGCGGCGCGCAACACAATCGGCGAGAGTGCTTGCGGCGCAGCCGCCCAGCGTAACGGCGGAATCACCACGAAGGCCTGCCAGGCGGCCAGACAGCCGAGTGCCACGGCGGCCACGGAGGACGCGAACGGGGAGGGCAGCCAGGAAAACCATCCGTCACGCCGCACTTCGCGCACCACCGCGGTGTGCGGCCGCAGACCGGCATCCTCGGCACACACCGCCCTCAGGCCGCGCGCCAGCGCGGCCCCGGCTCGGACATCGTCGGCACAGGCGGGGCAATCGAAATAGTGGGCCTCAAAATCGAACCGTTCCGGCTCACTCATTTCGCCCAGCAGGTAGCGCTCCGGTGCTTTGGTGCCGAGGGCCTCTTGGTGCTGCATACTCATCCCATTGGTGTCGCGCGGTTAACTTTCGTTGCAGCGCGCCTCAGGTAGTCGCTGCGGAAACGCTGTTTGGCGCGGTGTACCAGAACCCGCAAGTACTCGCGATCCACCTGCAGGACGCGGCACACTTCGCCCTTGTCGCGCTCGTCGAAAAACAGCCATCGCAGAATTTTCCGGTCTTTTTCGGGAAGCTCGGATAGCACGCTGCGGACTTGCGTCCGCTCTTCTTCGTCGGCCAGAGCGGTATCGGCCGGAGTTTCCTCGGAGACACGCTCCTCCAGCGGAACGGCCACCCGCGATTGCGCGCGGTAGACCTCGAACAGAATGTTGTTGCAGACGGAATTCACGAACGAGCCGAGAGCTTCCGGGCTGTCGATAACGGACTGCCGAAGAGTCTTCAGGACGCGCAGAAAGGTTTCCTGGGTAACATCCTGGATAAGTTCGGGAGCACGCAGCCGCGATTGCAACTTAATGGCCAGCAGTTCGCCGAAGTACGCAGCGAAATCGCGCTCGGTTTCGGGATCGCAATGGATGAGCCGGCGCACATATTCGGCATCGAAGCTCTTACGCTGCACTATGAAGGTTATTATACAAGCAAGCACCGGCCGGCGCGCGAAAAAGGGTTCGCGCACAGGCCTCCGAACCTGTGCGCAAACGCCTCGCAGGGTAGGCCCGCCGAACATCGCGAAGAAAGCAGGCCCTTTCCCCGGCTGCTCACCGGGGAGTTGATCAATGGTGCCGCGAGAGAGGACAACGTTTCATGTGGAAAATAAAAATGCCGCGCGAAACGTTTTAGGTGCACGGCACACTAACTGAATCGTAGCCCATTTCCAAGGGAAGCGCGATGAACCTGCATATCCCAGACGTCAGAATCCTCGAAGTCCATCCCCCCTGGAGTAACCTGCGACATAGCTGCCGACTTTCATCGACTCTCGAGGAGCGGAATCACATGGGCCTTCCGCTCCTGCTGCACGCCGTCAGGGATGCAGCGGATTTGGGCTACAACTTCCTGGACGTCGGCGGCGCCGATCCGCTGCGCGACCCCGCATTGCCGGTTCTCTGCCGCGAAGCGCACCGCCATGGAATGTTGACCTCCACCGTCACGCGGAGCGCGGCGCTGACGGCGCCCGGACTGGAATGGCTACGCTTTTCCATCGACCTGCTCGGCGTGAAGTCCCCATGCAGCGGTGCGGCCGGAAATCGCCTCGCCGCGGTCCGCGCTTCGGGGATTCCATTCGCCATCGTGGTCCGCCTCACATCCGCCGGCCTCCCCAGCCTGGAATCGGCGGTGGAGTTTGCCGTGGCGCAGGGCGCCGCCCTGCTGCAGTTGCGGCCGTCGGGAAAATTCACCAGCGAGCAGACGGTGAGGGCGTGGATGATGGTGGAACGGCTGCGCGACCTGCAGCGCGGGAAACTCGTGATCCACCTCGACGCCGTGAACCGTTACTGCCTCCCGATGGAACCCGAAGGCCTCGCCTCGTGGAAGCGGGATGTGGAGCGCGAGGCGCGCTACCTGGGCCAGATCGTTTCCCCGCTCGTGATTGAGCAGGATGGCACCGTAACGCCCCTGCGCCACGGTTTCCCTCGCCGTTTTGCCTTCGGCAACCTGCGCGAGGAACGGCTGGCCGGGATGGCCGGGCGGTGGATCGCTTCCCAGGCCGGCGCCTTCTGCGAAATCTACCGCACGGTGCTGGAGAAGGCTCGCGCCTCCGACCGCATGTTGAGCGATCTGCACCGGATGCTTGCGCTCGAAGCCGGGCGCGGCGAGAGCGGCATGCCGGCCGCCGGTTGAGAGATGCGATGGAAAGGCCGGGAGGCCTGTCCTACTACGAAAAAAGGGGGCCGGTTTCCCGACCCCCCCTTCAGAGTTGCAGTCTAACTTGACTAGAAGGTAAAGCGAACGGCCAGGCGGATGTTGCGCGCCGTCTGCCACAGGTTCGGCATCCCGTACCGGCTTGCCAGCGTCAGGGGGGCTTGCACGCCGGCAAAGGCTCCCTTGCCGTTCAGCGCATCGATGTAGTTGTAGCCGTTCATCACCTTGCCCCAATCCACCTGCGGATCGCCCGAGAAGCGGGACGCCCTGGTCGGGCTGATCAGGTTGGTGGGGACGGCGAACTCGTACACCGACTCAACGGCGCGCTGATTGAACAGGTTGATGAAAGTTGCCTCGAGCGCTATGTGCATGTTCTCTTTCATCACGATCTCATGGCGCAAGTTGAAATCGGTCTGGATCAGTGGGTCGGTGCGCGCGTTATCGACCACGCCGTTGCTGACGATGTCGCCATTGGGGGCGCGGCTCAGTCTCACAAAATTGCCGCGGCCTTCCGCCCACTGGCAGGCCGAAGACGTGCCGACTACGGGCAGGCAGGTATTGAGCGGCGTGCCCTCGAAGGCGGACTGGGTTACGCCAAGGTTAGTGACCATGCCTTTCCATTTGATGACATAGTAGGCATAGCCCGTGGCGGTGTGCGGACGGTCGGTAGACAGCGGACCATCGTCGATTTTGCCGTTGGGAAGATAGGTCATGGTCGGCAGGTCGAACAGACGGCTATTGTTGGGCGCGTGGCGGCCGAACGTGCCATCGGTGGGGTCGGTGTTGGTCAAGCCAGGGTAGTTGCCCCTCAACTTGCTGTAAGTATAGTTGACCGATCCGAACCATTTGCCGACGCCCGGCCTCTTGGACAGGCGGAACTCGGCGCCGTCGTAGCGCCGGCTGGCTTTGACTACCGGCGGGCACTCGGCGCAGAACGGCACGGTGGTCATGTAGTTGTTGCCGTTGGCGTCCGGGGTGACCACCGGGCGGTGCAGCAGGTCGGCGAACTGCGAACCGGGGTTGCCAATATAGAAGCCCAGGTTGTCGGTGATCGACATGTCTTCGATGGCCTGATCCAGGCGCTTGCGCGCATAGCGGAAGGTCAGCGCCCAACTGGGGTTCATCGCCCAGTCGGCGCCGGTCACAAACTCATGCTGCTTCATGGGCTTCATGTCCGGGGAAATGGCCGGGTCACGGGGATCCGCCTTGGTGGCGCGAAAGTCCACGTTCTCAATGAAGCGGCCCACCGTCACACCCGGCGCCGGACCGCTGGCCGGGCAACCGCCGCCGATCGGATAGCTCGGGGTGATGTTGGTGTAGTTGGCATCGTCCATGGCATACACGCAGTTGTGCCAGTAGTCACTGCCGAAGGAACCGCGGGCCAAGCCCAACTTCATAATGTCGTAGAACTGACCGTAGCTGGCATAAACCTTGAGCTTGCCGTTGTGCAGCGCGTCATAGGCGCCGCCCAACCGGGGGCCGATTTTGTCGCCCCAGCCGAAATGCACGGTGGGAAAGCGGGTCGGATCGAAGGGGGGCTGTGTTTCCTCATCGAGGCGGAGACCCAGGTTGAGGGTCAGACCGTGGCCCACCTGCCAGGCATCCTGGAAGTACAAAGCCTGCGCCGATTGCTGGTCCGAACCGGTGTTGACCACACCGTTACCGATTACGAAGTACCCGTACCGGCCCTGGCAGACCCCTTGACCGTAGTTGGCTTTATTCGACGCGATGATCCCGTCGCAGGCCGTGTTGGAGGTGACCGGCTGATAACTCTGGCCCCAGTACATCTCCACAAAGCCGCCGACGTAGGTCCGCAGAACACTGTCGGACTGCGTCGACCGGAAGTACCCGGTCTTGAACGTGTGGGTGCCGGCGAAGTGCACGAAGTACGAGCCGTCCACGTTGATGCCCTTACGCTTATAGGCGTCGTACGCCGTGGCCAGGTTGCTGGGAATGTTGGCGTAGCCCGAATTGTTATACGAGGAAGTGGGGAACGCCTGGCCGGCCAGATCGACGCTCGACGAGTTGACCGTGGCTCCGTACAAATAGCGGGTTCCCACCGGAGTTCCGCGCCCTTCGGTGTTGTTGAAGAAGTACCCGTAGCGGGCGCTGATCACCAGTTTGGGTGTCGGCGTCCAGTCGCCGCCGAATGTCCAGATGGAGAGCGGATTGACCGAACCGGCATCCGAGCGCAGCGTGTTGGGGTCGGTGGTCCGGCCGGTGTTTACATAGTTGGAACCGATCACGCTATCCGCGGCGCCGAGCGTTCCGGTCTGCCGGTAGTAGCCGTAGTTCATGGAAGCGAACAGGCGCAGCGAGTTGGTTACGCCGTAGTCCAACCGGTTGTAGGCGTTGTGCGTGGTGGTGGTGGACGTCAGATAACGCGGACCGGGGTTTGCTGCCGTGAAGGTGGTCAGGCGGCGGGTGGTGCTGATGCTCGGGATGTAGCTGCTGAACACCCACAGCTTGTTCTTCCACAGCGGGCCGCCCACCTGGTAGCCAGGTTCCACGGTGGTCGACTGATCTTTGTTGGCCATGTAGTACTCGGGGACGGAGTCGGTCCGAGTAGTCGTGTTCAGTGACGGCAGGGTCGGGTTGGTCGTCAAGGCGCGGTCCACATTGTTCGCGTTGAACGCGTTGCTCGACAGGTAGGTCAGGAGCGATCCGTGCCACTCGTTGGAGCCCTTCTTGGGAACCACGTTGATGACGCCGCCCAGGGCGCCGCCGAACTCGGCCTCGAAGCTGCTGGTCTTGACCTGTACCTCGTCGATGAACTCCATCTGGTAGTTCTTGCCCACGCCGCCGTTCTGGATCTGGGTGACGTTGACGCCATCCACCAGGAACACGTTTTCGCCATCGCTGGCGCCATCAATCTGGTAGCCCGTGCCTGCGCTGGCTGCGCTGCCGCTAGTGCTCCCGCTCTGCAACGCTTCGGCGCGCGCACCGGGGGCCAGGGGAATCAGCGTCTGGAAGGAGCGCCCCTTGGGCAGGTTGTCCAGCACCTGTTGCTCCACGGCCATGGAGACCTTGCTCTGCGATGCGTCCACCATAGTGGCCGCGCCGGAGACTTCCACCGTTTCCGCCACCGCGCCCACCTCGAGTTTTACCTCGATGGTCGGCATGCGGCCCACGGTCAGGTCAATGCCGGCCTGCTTGAAGGTGCGGAATCCCGCAACCGATACCGTGAGGGTGTAGGTGCCTGGAGGTAAGGCCGCAATCCGGAAATTGCCACCATCATCGGTCTGGACCTTCCTGTTTCCGATCAGGTTTGGGCTGGTGACCTCGATATTAGCCTTGGCAACCGAGGCGCCCGAGGGGTCTTTGACAACCCCCAACAGTCCCGCGGTGGTTTCCTGTGCGAATGCGCCATGCAAGAAACAGAACGCGATGAGTACGATCGACAGTGGCAGCCACTTTCCCGTGTTGCGACGTTGCATATGTTCTCCTCGTAGATAATGGATCGGTATATCCGATTCCTGCTGAGCCTGGGGCCGACCGGCCTGAACGCGGAGGCCGTACAGCAAGACTCTTTCGACCCCTTAAAAAACAACCCCAATTAGCTATTGCACCTGCATCGGCAGGTGTTGGCTAATCTCGTCTCAGCTTAATGGGGAATATTGTCCTAGATGTTAAACCGGAAAGCAAGCGGTATTTAGCGCAGGCAACGCAGGCGGCGCACCGCGATAGTTGTGTTTCTCTGCACTTGATTGATAACGAGTGGCTTACAAAATAATCACACTTTGTCAGCCGATTACCTTAATAAAGACACCACGTTCTTGTGGTTTTTCTGGCTCGCGATGCGGACGAGGGAGTCTTCCTGGTGCGTAGAATGCCCCAGCCTACTCGTAGCGCAAGGCAATCATGGGGTCGATGCTGGCGGCGCGCCGCGCCGGAACATAGCACGCCACCAGCGACACCGCGCTCAGAACCGCCGGCGCCGCCAGGAATACCACCGGGTCGCTTCCGCTCACCTCATACAGCATTCCAGACAGTACTTTTCCCAGCAGGAACGAGAGCGACAGACCGGCAGCCGCGCCGATCGCGGTTAAGGCCACGCCCTCGCGCACCACCAGGCGCAGCGTATCTGTGGCATTGGCGCCGAGGGCCATGCGGATACCGATTTCGCGGGTGCGGCGGGCGACGGTGTACGAACGAATGCCATAGAGGCCGACGACGGCCAGCAACAGGGCAACGCCACCGAAAAGGCTGAAGAGAGTGGCGCCGGTGCGCATGATCCACAAATCGATGCTGCCATCGAGATGTTGCTGCATGGTCTTCAGCGAGAGCACCGGCAACGCGGTATCGAACTCGCGGATTTCGCGGCGCACCGTATCGAGCATGCCGGCTTCCGATCTGACCTTCAAATGGATATGCATGTCAGACTGGTATTCGGTACCGAACGGGAGGTACACATGGGGATCTTCACCCCTGCCCACGATGTGCTCCCGCACGTTGCCCACGATGCCGACCACCTCCATTTCGCGCGCCTTTCCTGCCTCCTCATTCATAACGATGTGTTTGCCAAGGGCATCGCCATCCGGCCAGAGACGGCTGGCCGCCAGGCGGTCGAGCACCACCGCGGTCCGCGCGCCACCTTCCGCCGGGACGAAGGATCGGCCGCGCAGCAGCGGCACACCCATGGTCTGGAAATAGTTTGGATCGACGATATTGGCGCGACAGTTGACCAGATTACGCTGGTCGGAGGCGTCGGTACCCGGGCGCCGGATTTCACGCCCATTGGAAGTCATGCCGAATGGGACGGTGGCGGCGAGCGACGCCGACTCCACGCCGGGAAGAGCTTGCAGGCGAGCCAGCAGGGCTCGATAGGTTTCGCGGCCGCGAGTCTGGTTGTAGCCGGCCAGACTGGGGTCGAGTTCGATCACAATGGAGTTGGCGATACGGAAACCCGGGGCTATGCCGGCGGCGCGCAGCGCGCTGCGGCTGAACAGGCCGGCCGCCGTCAGCAGGGTGAGCGAGAGGCAGATCTGACCCATCACCAGCAGGTTGCCGCGGGAGAAGAGACGCTTTCCGCCCTTCCCCCCGCGCTCGCCATCCTTGAGGTCGGTGACCAGATCCGGGCGCGAGAGACTCCAGGCGGGTCCCACGCCGAACAGCAGGGTGCTGAACAGACAGAAACCGAACGTGGCGGCCAGCACGCGCAGGTCCGGCGACGCGCTGTAGACCAGGTCGAGCGGCGCCAGGCGGGCCATCGAACTCACCAGCACGCTGGTGCTCCACCAGGCAATGCACATTCCGGCGGCGCCGCCGGAATGTGCA
>PLDO01000064.1 GCA_003136215.1 Bryobacterales bacterium | reverse complement strand
CGCCTGGCAAGCTTAAAGCATGCCCCACCAATGCAGGCAGACGACACGACTTGGTGGCGCAGGCGGTTCCGCCTGCGAGAACCTTGCGGCGCCAGATTCGCGGCGCGAATGGCCAAAGTCCACGGGGCCGCCTTTCAGGCGGCCCTTGGCCTACCAGATATACGTGCCCACGGCGCCCGCAGCCAGGACTGGCGTGATCAGCTTGCCGCGATAGCGAATGTGGAATGTCTGCGCGGTTTGGGCGGCATTCACCACAATCACCACCACCTTCTTATCGGGGGTTTGGAACGCCACGTTGGGCAGCGAGTCGAGGTTGTTGGAAGCGATCCGGACCGAGCCGGGCCGAACCAGTTTCGAGGCATGCGCAATGGCGTAATACGCCACGTTGCGTGAAACGGTATTGCCGTCGATGGTGATTGCGCCCTGGCACATGCCGCATCCGCCATTGTCGGTGTGCGGATTGTTCCGGGGGTCGGCGGCCAGGTTCCACAGCAGCACGTTGCGGCTCCAGTTCCGGGTGGCGCCGATGATCAGCCTGCGGACCGGCGCCCCGACGTTGACCGTCGGCTTTCCCTCCACCGATCCGGTCACCATCTGCTCGGTGAAATACAGGTTCTTCGTGGGATGGGCATTGTGCACGTCGCTCATGGCTTCGATCTTCCCGCCGTACAGGTGGAAGCCCGAGCCGTCCACATATTTAGCGGCTTCCGCATCGTCCAGGATGGCCGTCGCGTACTGCGGCACGTCGCAGTTGTGGTCGTACAGAATGATCTTCGTGTCGATACCAGCCGTCTTGAATGCCGGCCCCAGGTGGCTCTTGATGAAGACATCCTGGTCCGGAGACAGCATCTGCAGGCTGGGCGTATTCTTCTCATTGAGCGGTTCGTTCTGAACCGTGATGGCATCGATGCGGATGCCCTCCGCCTTCATGCCCTGGATATACTTGACGAAATACTTCGCGTAGGCATCGTAATACTCTGGCTTCAGTTTGCCGCCTTTGACGTTATTGTTGGTCTTCATCCAGGCGGGCGCCGACCAGGGCGAGCCCAGTATTAAGATCTTCGGATTCACCGCCAGGATCTCTTTCAAGACGGGAATCACGTCAGCCCGATCCGGATCGAGACTGAACCGGGCCATGTCGGCATCGGTCTGCCCCGGCGGCAGATCGTCGTAAGAAAACACATGGTCGTTCAGGTCGGAGGCTCCGATGCTGACCCTCAGATAACTGACGCCGATATTGTTGCCGCCGGCCGCAAACAGCTCTTGGATCAAAGCCGCCCGCTTGGCGGCGTCCATGCGGATCATGTGCTGGGCGCTGCCCCCCGTCAGGGCATATCCAAATCCGTCGATGGTCTGAAACTTCTGTTTGTCGTCCACGTCAATCGTGGGATTCGGCGCGGGCGCTTTGGCAAAGTGCAGGAATGTCTTCTGCCGTTCAAACAGAGCCGACTTGTCCGGCGTGGTCAGCCAGAGGGCCGCTTCTCCTTTTTTTTGCGCGCACAGAGAGGCGGACGTCAGTCCGAGCGCCACGATCAGTGAACAGCCGGCACGAGCCGTTTTCATGAGATTTCCTCGTTGGACCCCGGTTGGGTCGCTCTTGCGATTTGGCACTATTGGCTCCCGAAACGCGTGCGGACAGCGTATAGCGACGTGCGCCCCGCGATGAACAACGTCTTGCGGTCGCTTCCGCCGAAGACCAGTTGCAGCGGACGTTCGGGAACCTCGATGGTTTCGATCAGTTTGCCGGAGGGGTTGTACACGAAGATCTGGCCGGCGGCAATATAGACATTGCCTTGTGAATCCACCGCCAGCCCTTCGCCGCCCGCCTCCGCGAACAGTTTCACGCCGGTCAGCGTGCCTGCGTCGTCGATGGTGGCGCGCCATGTCTGCAGTTCTTCCTCATCGCTCACATAGAACGGCTTGCCTGGCACGGCGGCAGCCATTCCGAAGGCGCGCAGGACGTCGTGCAGTTTCGTTCCATAGTACAACCTGCCCGTGATGAAATCGTCTCCGGCCGGAATAAAGGTCGTGCCGTCCGGCGAGACGAACTGATACGGCTTCCTGACGGGCACCGTTTCCAGGAAGTCGTTCTCCAGACGCCAATGATTCACCGGAAGCACGGCAGTCATTCCGGGACGCGGCACGGAGGCTTCCGGCTTCAGCAGCGCGATCTCGCCGCCTGGCGATGCGGGACGGAAGGAATAGACCGTGCCCTGCCCGGCGTAGGAAATCACCATCAGGTTGCCCGCCTTGTCGAAGACCAGTTGGACGGGGTCGAGCGGATTGTCCGCCACCGTGGAGAGCCGCCGGGCGCCGGCGTCCCAGCGGTAGATGCGCTGCCACCGGGCATCGACGAAATAGTAATTACCCGCCGGATCGGCCGCCCCTCCAGAAATGTTGTAGAAGCCGCCCACCAGCCTTTCCACTTTTGCCCCGCTATCCAGCACCTGGGACGCCTTCTTCTCCTGGGGTCGCAGCGGATTGCCCGAAATCGTCAGCCACGCGAACTCGCGCTGCCTCACTTCGACATTCGACGTCTGGTCGTAGACCGCATTGTCGAAGGAGACCTTGCTATCGCTGTAGCAATGGATGTTGCGCAGGCGGATGTCCTTGGATGCGGCAATCCGGATGGCATAGGGAAACGGCTGAAACATGCTCACCACTCGGTAGATATGAAAGTTCGCGACGGTGATATTGCTGGAATTCTCGATGTCCAGGGGCAGCGCGAAACCACCCTCGCCCCGCTCCTCTTCGGTTTGCAGAGAGTAGATGTTCCAGTTGGAGACATTGCGCAGCACGATCTCGTTGCGCACGTGATGTTCGCTCGACATCTCGTACACGCGTCCCTCGGTGGAGGTATCGGAGACAAGCATGCCCGCCTGCGCGAAGGTGCTGGGGGTCCAGATGTTGACGAATCTGCCGCCCCCACCGTTGGTCACCCACAGGCTGGGATACTGCCCGTCCCAGCGGCGGTTGAGGTTGGGGTCGGCGGTGTGGGTATTGTTGTAGATATCTTCGCGGCTTCCGTCGATTTTGGAAGTGCCGTGGCCGCCCAGGAAGCGCACGTCGTTCACCATGGAATCCTTGCCTGCCATCCATTTCAGCGAGACAGCCCGGGCGTTGATGCCGTTGGTGTAGATGCCGATTCCCGAAAGGATGTTGGCGCCGCCCTGAGGCGCCTCGATGACCGGTATGGGACCGCCGGCGCCCTGAAAAGCGGCGGTTCCGTCGGCCAGTACCAGCGCCGTGGCGCTGGGGTGCAAGCCCACCAGGACGCTGTCCGGCTTCAGCACGATGGTGCTGGTGACGCGATATTTTCCGGCGGGAAAGTAGAGGCTGCGATGGCCTGCGACGGCTGCGCGGATGGCTTCCGTGTCGTCGGTTTCGCCATCGCCTTTCACCCCCAACGACCGGATGTTGACCCAGGTGTCGCGCGGCGGCAAGGCCGGCAGATCGGCTTTGTCCGCGGGGAGGGAACGCAAGGGAACCGTCTCGAAGATGGTCCGGATCTCCCCGGCGGCGCCGAGATCGGCGAAATGCAGGCCATGCGAAAAGGTCTTCACTTCATAGATGCCGCCCGGCCCGGCGATTTTCTTCCCGCTCTCGCGAAAGGAGGCGAATTGCGGCACGCGGTCGCAGACCACGTTCTCCATGTTGAGTTCGGTCCGCTGGCTGTTCTCGCGGCTGACAATCACCGCCGGTCCGGTGATGTTCTCCATCCGTCCGTCTTTCACCCAGAGTTCTTCGGCGTAGCCCGGATCGATCGAGATGGCGGTGGGAACGTTCCTGAACACCGGGTGAATGAGGGTAAGCCCGGCCTCGTGTTCTTTGATGGCCGCCACGGCCTGGCCTTCAAAGGTGGCGTCCACCAGGGTAAACTGCCAGCCCGGCGACGGCTTCCGCGTGATAATGCCATATTGCCCGCCATAGAAGCGCAGATCCTCCGCCTCGTTGCCGCCGTCGTGAATGGCGGCGAGTCCGGAGCCGATGCGGAAATCCATGTGCGACAGATACGAATGCTGGGCATAGCGGGCGCGCACACCAATCGCGCCCGGGTTGCCGTCCTCGATTTCGAGATCGATATTGCTCATCGCCGAGTAGAACGTGCCCGCGCCGGCGTCGCGGGGCATGGCCAGATTGAGGCCGTCGCGGCCGCTCCTGCGCGGTTGCTGGCTGGCAGCCGCCGCACCGGGACCGCCCCGTCCGGCGCCTGGACGGCCGCCGGCGAAGAACACCATGTAGTTTTCCTGGCTCGGGTCCTGATATCCCGGCGTGCTCCGTCCCAGCAGAAATACCGGCCGCGCGGCGCCGTAGCCGATCAGGCGAATCGCCGGCCAGACGTAGATGGTCCTGGTGATCCGGTATCTGCCCTCGGGGACGAAGACTATCCCCTGATTGGCGCCGGCCTGCACTTTGTCAATCGCCTGCTGGATGGCGTCGCTGTCGTCGGCGATGCCATCGCCCTTCACCGGGAAGGCGTCGCGCGTCAGGTAGACCGCCTTCGGATCGTCCGGACGAACGGTATAGTAGGACGCGGCCCACAGCGGGGCGGCGGCCATCAACACGGTAATCCAGCGCAACGTCATCATGGTCAGGCTCCCCAGGTCAGCGTAGTAACGGAATCCGCGGGCAGACAGGCTTCGGCTTCCCTGCCGCTCAGGCGCAGGAGGATCTTCCGCTCGGCCGCGGCATTGGTCAGGACCGCCACCATCGTCCCATCCGGGTTGGCGAAGGCGACGTGCGACACGCCCTGCAACTCGCCGGACGACGCGATGCGCCGCGCGCCGCGCCGCAGCGCGCGAGAGAAGTGAGCGTAAGCCCAATATTGGCCGCTGCGCGTGATTTCGCCGGTCTTGGAGTGAATCGTCACCAGACCGCCGCAATCGAACGGCCCGATGTTCGGTTTGCCAACTTCGTCAAGCGCCAGATTCCAGCCGATGACGCAGCGCGACCAGTTGCGGAGGATTCCCGTGACGTCGGCAGCCCAGTGCGCCCAATTCGTCAGGTAACCGGGCTCTTTGTAATCGGGGCCCCCCTCGGTCCAGTACATGTGCTTTTCCGGATGGACTTCGTGCACGTGCGTCATGGCGCTGGCCTCGCCCACGTACCCGTGCCACGCCACGCCATCCACGTACCGGTTCACCTTGGGATCGTCGAGTTCCCCGATGGCTCGTCCCCAGAGATTGTAGTTGTGATCGAGAATCCAGATCTTGGTGTCGATGTGGTTCGCCGCCAGTTGAGGGCCCAGGTTCTCGGCGACGAACTCCATTTCATACTCCTGGCCCCACAGGCACGCCGGCATACGGCCGTCCTGTTCCGTATCCGTTTCATTCTGGACCGTCACGGCGTTCAGCGGAACGCCCTCCGCCGCATAGCCCTGCAGGGCTTTCACGAAGTACTTCGCGTAGGCGCCGAAGTTCGCCTTTCGCATGGAGCCTCCCAGCATGGAGCCTCCCGCCTTCATCCATCCCGGGGGACTCCAGGGGGAACCCAGCAGAAACAGGTTGGGATTCACGCCGCGGGCCTGCCGCAACACCGGGAGAATGTGCGCTTTGTCGTGGTCGAGCGAAAACCGGCGCATCTCGGGGTCGGGTTCGCCTTCGTCATAGCTGTACATCTTCGTGGCGTAGTCGCTCGAACCGAGGCAGATGCGGCAGACGCTAAAACCCACTTCCGAGGGGTGGAACAGTTCCCGCAGCAATTGCTCCCTGGCGGCCGGGGAGAACTGATTCAGCATGTAGCAGGCCGAATCCGTAAAAGCGGCCCCAAAGCCCAAAATCTCCTGATACCTCATGGCCGGATCGAGAACCACGGCGTCGGCGGACGAGCCACGCTCCGGCCGCCACTGGAGGGAGGCTTCCCGAGCCAGTCTCTTCGCTCCCGACGTCAACCGGACTTGGATGTCCCCCGCCGGTGCGCTTGTCCCGGATGGCGACTGCGCCGGGGCGGCGCCGCTTCCGACCATCGCTGCGACGCCCGCCGAGGTCAGCTTCATCATGAGATCACGACGACTCTCTAGTTTCGACATGCGTTTAGACTCCAGGCCCTGCCGCGGGAGGATTTGACCGGGCCAGGGCACAAAAAGCCCGCCGGACCTCGCCTTCCGCTTCCGAGGGTAGAGAACCGTAGAGGGATTATCAAGGCTACTACCGTAGCGAACGCCCGAGCCGCCATTACCGCGTTTGGCCTCAGTGGATTAGGTGCGTTTGGCGGCGCCGCCCAAGGCCGCGTAAGGCGACGTATCATTACGACGCCATGGGTGATACAATCGCCGTTAGATTGGGAGTTGGCGTGGCGTCTCACGGAAAAATCTCGGAACCAGTAGCCTCCCACACGGTTGCAGCCGGCGTGGCCGAGACCGAGGTGGACCGCGCCGCGGTCCAAGCCCAACTGGAACGGATTCTGGCGAATCCGCTGTTCCGGAACAGCAAACGATATCCCAACCTCTTGCGCTATGTCGTGGAACGCACGTTGGACGGACATCCGGGAGAACTGAAGGAACGGACCCTGGGAATCGAGGTGTTCGGGCGAGAGCCGGACTACGACACGAATCTCGATCCTGTAGTCCGGACAACAGCAGCCGAAATTCGGAAACGCCTGGCGCAATATTATCAGGAACCCAATCACGAGACGGAACCGCGGATCGATCTGCCGCTTGGGTCCTATGCCGCAAGGTTTCAGGCGCCGGCGGGGCTGCCCGCCCCGAGAGTGTCCACGGCCCTGTTGACCGAACCCGCCCCGGTGCTCCTGACTTTGCCGGTTCCGCTCACGGAGCGCCGGCCACTCCGTGGCTGGCAGTAGACGGCAATTCTGGGTAATTCGGCTCACATTA
>PLDO01000339.1 GCA_003136215.1 Bryobacterales bacterium | reverse complement strand
ATTCGCGGCGCGAATGGCCAAAGTCCACGGGCGAGCTTCGCTCGCCTGGCAAGCTAAAGCATGCCCCACCAGTGATGCAGAATTGCCGCCACACGCCGACCGTATATAATTGGGGTGACGTTCAAGGAGTCGGATCCCCATGCAGTCTCGCCGTAATTTCATCGGCCATGTAGCTACCGGTCTGGCCGGCACGCTGGCCGCCGGCAACGCCCTCGGCGCCGGTCAACGCGTCCGCCTCGGGATCATCGGTCCGGGCGCCCGCGGCACCGAAATCCTCCAGCAGGCGCTGGCCTGCGAGAACGTGGAGTGCATCGGCGCCGCCGACGTCTATACGCGCCGCCTGGAAGACGTCAAAAAGATCGCGCCTCACGCCAAGACCTACCTCGACTATCGCCACCTGCTGGACGACCAGGATATCGACGCGGTGCTGATCGCCACCCCGCAGCACCTGCACGCGGAGCACTTCACCGCCGCCCTGGCCAGCGGCAAGCACGTCTACCAGGAAAAGACGATGGCGTTCACGGTGGACCACGCCAAGCGCATGCGCGCCGCTTTTCAGCACGACGACGGCAGGCATACCGTCCAAATCGGCCATCAGTGGACCTCCACCGGCGCGATTGGGGACGCCATCAAATTCAATACGCCGGAACTGATGGGCAAAATCACCGCCATCCACGGCCACATGTACCGCAACACGCCTCACGGCAAACCACAGTGGTCGCGCCCCATCTACCCCGACATGACGCCCGAAAACATCATCTGGAAGAGCTTCCTGGGCGACTCCAGACCGGTGGATTTCGACGCCAACCGCTACATCAACTGGCGCTTGTTCTGGGACTACTCCGGCGGCAACGTCTACGAGAACATGTGCCATCAGCTTTCCGTCTGGTACAAGGTGCTGGATCTCCAGATTCCCCGCGCCGTCACCATGGTGGGCGGCATCTACCTCTGGAAGGACGGCCGCGAAGTCCCCGACACGATGAATGTCTCCATGGAGCACGAAGAGGAACTGCTTTACACCTGGGACTCCGGCTTCGGCAACGATCAGCTCCGCGTCACCGAAGACGTGCTGGGCGATAACGGCACCATCTCGCACACCCCGCAGACCCTCAAGTACTACCCGCAGAAGGTCAATCGCAAGGATGGCAACGAGATGACCGGCGTCACGCGCAGCGATCCCAAGGCGCACATGCAGAACTTCCTCGATTCCATCCGCGGCGGGGCGCAGCCCAATTGCCCGTTTGAAACCGGCTTCCGCATCTCCATCGCCTGCCGCATGGCGGTGGAAAGCTATCGCCAGAAGCGCACCGTCCGCTGGGACCCCGTGAAGGAAGAGATCGTCTAAGGCGGCGAGAGTGGATTTCGAGCACACTCCGGAACAGATTCACCTCCGCAAAGCGGTGCGGGAATTCGCGGAAGCCGAAATTGCCCAAAGAATCCGCCAAGGGGACGGGCGCGCGCTGGCGCGTCTGGCCACGGGCGTCGAGAACCGCGAATCGCAAGCTCTGGAAACACTGCGTGAACTGGAGTCTGCCGGCGGCCACGCGCGCATCGTGGGCATCACCGGTCCGCCGGGCGCCGGCAAGAGCACCCTGGTGGACGCCCTGGCGCTGGAGTTGCGCAGGCAGGGGAAGACCGTCGCCATCCTGGCGGTCGACCCGAGCAGCCGCGCTTCCGGCGGGGCCATTCTGGGCGACCGCATACGCATGCAGCAGCATCACGCCGACCCGGGAGTTTTCATCCGTTCCATGGCTACCCGCGGGACCGTGGGCGGCCTCGCCCGCGCCACCGCCGATCTCGCCCACCTGATGGATGCGGCCGGCCGCGATTACGTGATCATCGAAACCGTTGGCGTCGGCCAGGACGAGATCGAGATCACCTCCGTCGCCCAGGTGACCGTGGTGGTGCTGGTTCCCGGCATGGGCGACGATATACAGGCCATCAAAGCCGGCATCATGGAGATTGCCGACATCTTCGTGGTCAACAAGAGCGATCGCCCCGGGGCCGACCGCGTGGAGTTGGAACTCCACGCCGAAGGTTTCGCGTGCCCCATCCTGCGCACCGTGGCCACCGAAGGCAAAGGCATCGCGGAACTGGTGCAAGCGATCAGCAGTGGGGCGAGAGTTGACAGACCACGAAAAACGATGGTCTGTCCCACGATCGACCACCTCGGCATCGCCGTCGCCAACCTTGCCGGATCCATCGCCTTCTATGAATCGCTCGGCCTCGCCGTCGCTCATCGCGAAACCGTGGCCGCCGAAAAAGTCGATGTTGCCATGCTGCCGGCGGGAGACTCGCGCATCGAACTGCTGCAACCCACCGGCCCGGATTCGCCGATTGCCAGGTTTCTCGAAAAGCGCGGGCCGGGATTGCACCACGTCGCCTTGCGCGTGGGGGACCTCAGCGGCGCCGTCGCCCGCCTCAAAGCCAGCGGGGCGCGCCTGCTCCACGACCCGCGCACCGGCGCCGGCGGCCACACTTACGTCTTCGTCCATCCCGCCTCCACCGGAGGTGTGCTGTTGGAATTAATCCAGTGGAATTAACCCAGGAGAGTAGCCATTGAAAGCGGAAATCGGCATCATCGGCGGCAGCGGGCTCTACAGTATGCCCGGTTTTGAAGCCCAGGAAGAACTCAGCATCACGACGCCATTCGGCAGCCCTTCGGACAACTACGTCCTCGGCACGCTGGCGGGGCGCAACGTGGCGTTTCTCGCGCGCCACGGCCGCGGGCATCGCTTCTCGCCTTCGGAACTCAACTTCCGGGCCAATATTTACGGCATGAAATCGCTCGGCGTGGAGCGCATCATTTCCTTGAGCGCGGTGGGCTCGTTGAAGGAAGAGCATCGCCCACAGGATTTCGTCCTGCCCGACCAGTTTTTCGACCGTACCCGCGGCCGCGTATCCACCTTCTTCGGCGAAGGCCTGGTGGCGCATATCAGCTTCTCCGACCCCATCTGCCCGGAGATGAGCGGCGTGCTGGAAGCCGCCTGCCGCGCGAGCGGCGTCAAGGTGAAGCAGGGTGGGACCTATCTCTGCATGGAAGGCCCGGCGTTTTCCACCAAAGCCGAATCCAACGTCTACCGCGCCTGGGGCATGGACGTCATCGGCATGAC
>PLDO01000030.1 GCA_003136215.1 Bryobacterales bacterium | reverse complement strand
CGTCATTGTCGTAATCGCCGACGCAAACACCCGACGGCCAGCCGGTGCGCAGCAGGCCGGCTTTTTCCGTGACGTCGGTGAATGTGCCGTCCCGGTTGTTCTTGTACAGGCGGTTGGTGGCGCCTTCCGGGGCGGCCTCGAATCGCGTCCCGCAGAGGAGGAAAATGTCGAGCCAGCCGTCATTGTNNCCAGCCGTCATTGTCGTAATCGAAAAGGGCGCATCCGCAACCCATCGTTTCCACGATGTAGTTCTTTCGGGAAATGCCGCCATAGATGGTGGGCGCATGCAGGCCTGCCTCGTCCGCCACGTCGGTGAATCGGGCGAGAAACGGAATACCGGAGGGTTTACTCCGCGGCGTGGGTTTCACGCCACGGGTGGCCATGCCCTGCGCGGCCAGGCGGACGGCGTCCAGTGAGAACGGGACGCTGCCGGCCAATTGGAGGATGTTGCGACGGGATAGCTTCACGGTGCTTGTATGGACTCCATGGCTCGGGCAAAGCTAGAGCGACGGAACGGACGGCTCAGCGTGACTCTCGGGCTACAGGATAACTGCCATACACCCGGCGTGTCAAATCAGTCGAAAATGCGGCGTATTGCAACGTATAAAAACGCTTGATACCCTGCCGCCGGACGGCGTTAACGTCACTCGCAAACTGCTGAAACGAGTAAAGAAGCCCCGTTTCTCCCATCTTGTTACCGTATGGATCTTGTTACGTCGCCTGCCGCGTGTCAAAGTGGCGTCACCTACGCGTAGTAGATTTCTACTACGTGGGAGTTGTGTTTGAACTGGGGCGATTCGAGTCACGTTCACTTGAATTCACTCCAAATAAGGAGAGCAGGAAGACATGAGAAAGACGCCAAGAACAGCGTTGCGAGCCCTGTTGGTCGCAGCAGTGCTTTTGTGCATGGCCGTCGTCGGCTTCGCGCAAAGCACCAATTCCGCCGATCTCCGTGGCACGGTCACCGATTCCACGGGTGCCGTGATCCCGGGCGCCAAAGTCGTCATCGTCAACACGGAAACGGGTGTCACAACGGATCTCACCACGAATGACGCCGGTATTTACGACTCGGTCTCGATTCGGCCGGGTAAATACAAAGTTACTTTCAGCAAAGAGGGCTTCGGCAAGCTCGTACGCGAGAGCGTCACCCTGGACGTTGGCGTGCTCAGCATCGACGCGCAGTTGGCCGTCGGATCGTCCCAGCAGGAAATCCAGGTGACAGCCGAGGCGCCCTTGCTCAAGACTGAGACCGGCGATCAATCGGAAACCCTCCGAAGCACCATCATGGCGCAGTTGCCGAACATCGGCCAGGACTGGCAGAGTTTCGAAAAGGTTTTGCCCGGCTTCTCGAACGCCAACAACGCCAACGGCGCGATGTCCATCAACGGGAACATGCCGATGTATTTCAACATCATGGCGGACGGCGGTTCGGTGATTTTGCCGCACAGCAACAACTTCGACGTGGCGATCTTCGAAACCGTTCAGGAAGTCCAGATCCAGACTTCGACCTTCTCCGCGCAGTTCGGCATCGGCGGGGCAGTGTTCAACCAGATCAGCAAAGGCGGCACAAACCAGTTCCACGGCGCCGGCTACGAGTATTTGCGGAACGACTTCTTCAATTCTCGCAACACGTTCAGCCCCTCGGTCGGTCTGGCCCGGTGGCACAACTTCGGCGCGTCGGTCGGCGGACCGACCATCAAAAATAAGATGTTCTTCTACTTCAATGTAGACAAGGTCATCAACAACAGCGGGTCGTACCCCTACTCCAGCTTTCCGACCGCGCTCGCTCGCGCCGGCAACTTCTCCGATGTGGGCAGCAACAAGCTGACCTCGTACCAGAACCTGATTTACGACCCGATCAGTACGGTCTCCACCGGCCCCAGCGCGTTTTCGCGCACGCCCTTCCCGAACAATACCATTCCCACCAACCGTTTCTCCCCGGTCGCCGTGGCTGCGGAGTCTTTGTGGCCGATGCCAAATCTGGGCGTGGCGAACCAGGTAACCAACAACTACCAGACGTTTGTTCCCAGCGTCAGCCCCTTCCTGAAATTCTTCGGACGCCTGGACTACAGTATTTCGGACTCGAACCGTCTCGGATTCTCCATCACGGAACGGGACAACCCCGGGATTGGCTACTCGTCGAACTGTCCGTCGGGCTGCAACCCGTTCGACATCGACAGCCGGAACATCCAGCTTTCGGATGTGTGGACCATCCGCCCCACAGTCGTCAACGAGTTCCGCATGGCCTATACGCGCCAGGGCAACTGGTATACCCCGATGTCGGCTGGTCAGGGCTACCCGGCGAAGCTGGGCATGCCGTATGCCGTGGCGGACGTGCTTCCCACCCTCAGCGTCTCGGGTCCGGTCGGCGGCACGAGCATCGGACCGGGCACCAACGCCATCTACGCCGAGGATTCCCTCCAGCCGTCGGACGTGGTGACCCTGATTAAAGGTAAGCACATCCTGCACTTCGGCGGCGAGCTGCTGGATTTCCGGGATAACTCCACTCCCTGGGGCAATATCAACGCCGCATCGCTGACCTTCTCAGGCGCCTTCACGCGGTCCGGATACAACGTCACCAGCACCGGTCTCGGCTATGCCGACTTCCTGCTGGGCGCGGTGGCAAACTGGAGCGCCGGTTACACCCCCCTCACGGGCGCCCGGCAGATGGACCCGCAGGCATTCTTCCAGGACGATTACAAAGTTCTCCCCAACCTGACCGTCAACCTTGGTCTCCGCTACGAGCGCCAGGCCGGCTGGCACGAAGTTGCCAACCGCGTGGGAGTCTTCGACCCGACCCTTCCCAATACCCTGTCGGGAACCAATGGCGCCATGTGGATCGCCCCGGCCAACGGCCGCACGAACCTGATGGAAGGCGTCAATGTCTGGCTGCCGCGTGTGAGCTTTGCGTGGTCTCCGGCCAGCAAGTGGTCGATTCGCGGCGGCTTTGGCATCTATAGCCTGCCCTGGAGCATCGACACCTATTCCGCCGGCGCCATGGGCTTCGGCACCCTGAGTTCAGGGTCGATTTCCAACACCGACCAGATGACTCCGCTCTTCTACGCCCAGAACCCCACACCGCCCATCACCATACAGAATGGGTGCGTGCCCGGCACCGGCTGTTACGTCCTCGCCTCGCACGATCCGGCGGGCTACAACGGCCAAAGCGTGAACTATATGCCCCAGCACATCCCGGTGGGCAAGAACTACCAGTGGTCCATGGGTGTGCAGCGGGAAATCGGCAGCATGGTCGTGGAACTTGCCTATGTGGCCAACCACGGCTCCGGCCTCCCGTACCCGATCAACATCAACCAGATTCCGCAAAACAAACTGGGCTTGCTCCCGGTGCAGAACTACCGGCCATTCCCG
>PLDO01000459.1 GCA_003136215.1 Bryobacterales bacterium | reverse complement strand
ACAGGACGCCCTCCGCGCCCGCATCGCCAGTTTCGACGGAACCGTCTCTCTATTCGCCAAGAATCTCGACACTGGCGAGAGCGTGGGCATCCGCCAGGCCGAACCCGTGCGCACCGCCAGCACCATCAAGCTCCCCATCCTGCTCGCCGTCTTCGATCAGGTGGCCGCCGGTAAAGCCAAATGGACCGAGCCTCTCACCATCGCCGCACGCGACAAGGTATCCGGCAGCGGCGTCATCGGCACTGAACTCTCCGATGGCGTGCAACTGCCCCTCCAGGACGTCGTCCACCTCATGATCGTGCTCAGCGATAACTCGGCCACCAACATGATCCTGGAGCGATTCACCGCCGATGCGGTCAACGCTTACCTGGACAAAATCGGCCTCAAGACCACGCGCTCCATGCGCCAGGTGCGCGGCGATGGCTCCGACCTCAAGGCGGCCGAAGGGTGGAGCGCCGCCGGCAAACTGCCCGAGAACCAGAAGTACGGCATCGGCCGCTCCACCCCGCTCGACATGGTTTCCATCCTCGAGAAACTGGAGCGCGGTGAGATTGTCAGCCCCGAAGCCAGCCGGGAAATCCTCGCCATCCTCAAACGCTGCCACGACGATACCGGCGTCCGCCGCCGCCTCGGCGATGTCCCCATCGCCAATAAAACCGGGGCTCTCGATGCCCTGCGCTCCGACGTCGCCCTGGTCTGGTCGAAAGGCGGCCGCATCGCCATGGCCATCACCGTCGACGGCATGCCCAAGGTCGATTACTCCCCCGACAACGCGGGCTCCCTCCTCATTGCCGATCTGGCGCGCATGCTGGTGGATGGCCTCGCGCGTCACTGAGAGTTACAATCCGGGCATGTCAAGACTGCCCCTGCTCGCCATTACCTTAATCCTCGCTCCTCTGCTGCCGGCGCAAGTGCCCGCCGCCCCCACTTCCCCCGCCGGCCGCGGCGGCCGCGGCAATGCGCCGCCGGCCATCAACTCCTGCGAAGTGGCTTCGGACCGCACCGTGACCTTTCGCCTCCGCGCGCCCGATGCCACCGACGTAAAGGTCTCCGGCGATTTCGTACAGGGCCCCCAAGACCTCAAGAAGGGTGACGACGGCGTCTGGACCTTCACCAGCGTTCCACTCAACCCCGCCATCTATAGCTATAACTTCCGCGTCAACGGCGTCAGCGTCCTCGACCCGGTGAACCCCGCCATCAAACTCGGCGAGCGCACCTCCGAATCCATCTTCGAAGTACCCGCCGAAAAATCCGCGCCCTACGACATGCAGAACGTCCCGCACGGCACCGTGCACATCAACTGGTACGAGTCGAAATCGCTCAACGTGTGGCGGCGCGTCGACGTCTATACCCCACCCGGTTACGAAACCGGCAAGGGTATGTACCCGGTGATGTATCTGCTTCACGGCTCCGGAGATACCGAAAACGGCTGGGTTACCGTCGGCCGCGCCAACTTTATTCTGGATAATCTCATCGCCGCCGGCAAGGCCAAGCCCATGATCGTCGTCATGCCTTACGGCCGCGCCCGCCAGGACGTCTATCTCGGCCCCGCGCCCCCGCCGGCGCAACCGCCAGATCCCAAGGCCTTCGAAAACGACCTGCTGAAGGATGTCATGCCCTTCGCCGAGAAGTTCTACCGCATCTCCGCCAAGCCGGCGGACCGCGCCATCGCGGGCCTCTCCATGGGAGGCGGACAAGCCCTCAGCGTGGGCCTCAATCACCTGGACATTTTCCACAGCGTCGGAGCCTTCAGCGCCGGCGGCGGCATGCGCCCCGAGGGACTGGAGACCCAGTATAAGGACCTGATCGCCGACCCCGCCGCCACCAATAAGAAATTGAAGCTCTTCTACATTGCCTGCGGCAAAGCCGACGGCCTCTTTGCCGGCTCCCAGGCGCTCCACGAGATGCTCGTCAAGCACGACATCAAGCACACCTTCGCTCCCTCCGAAGAGGGCCACGTGTGGCGCAACTGGCGGAACTACCTCGCCGATTTCGTGCCCCAGCTTTTCCGGTAAGCGCGGGCCACTGATACCGCACATAGAAACTTTGAATTGGACGGACCCGGAATCCCGCCCCTACACTCGAAGTAGTGGAAAGGGTGAACGTGTGCCGGTGAAGGAAACCAAGAGCCAGGTCGAGTTGCTGCACGAAATCAGCACCATCGTCAGTTCCAATCTCTCTTTGGAGAAAATGCTGCAGGAATTGATTGGTCTGGCGGTCGAAGTGACGGACTGTGACGCTTGTCTGGTGTATCTGGTGGACAAAGGCCGGAAGGAGATTGTACTTCGTGCCTCCCAGTTGCCCCATGCCAAGGAAATCGGCCACATCAAACTGAAGATGGGCGAAGGCATCACCGGATGGGTAGCCCAGAATCAAAGCGTGGTCGCTCTCGGCGCCAACGCCGCCGGCGATTCGCGTTTCAAGAGCTTCCAGAAATTGCAGGAAGATACCTATCAGGCCTTCCTCTCGGTGCCGCTGATCGGCGCCGGCGAGTTGATCGGTGTCATCAACATTCACCACAAGGCGAAGCACGCGCACACGCAGGATGAGACCGCCCTGGTCAGCTTCCTCGGCGAACAGATGGGCGGCGCCATCACCGCCAGCAAACTCGCCGAACGAAGCGAACGCGCCAACCGCCGCATGGAGGCGCTGGCCGGACTCGCCGGCAAGCTCAACGAAAAGAACTACCTGGACCGCATCCTCCAGACCATCGCGGAAATGGTGGCCGACAAGCTCGATTCGCCGGTCTGCTCCATCATGCTGGTGGATGAAGAGCGCAAGGAATTGGTGATCAGCGCCGCGCGCTGCTCCTCGGAAGATTACCTCCACCGCATGCCGCTCAAAATCGAGGATTCGCTGATCGGCCGCGTGGTGCGCGAAGGCCAGCCCATCATGATCCCCGACGTCCTCGAAGAGAAGCAGTACCGCTATCCGGAACTGGCGCGCAAAACCGGCCTGTCTTCCCTGCTCGCCGTGCCCATGTTCACCCGCGAAACGGTGATCGGCACCATCAACATCTATACGCGCGAGCCGCACCAGTTCGACGAGGACGAAATCGATTTCGTCAAAGTGGTGGCCGGGCAGGCCGCCATCGCTATTGAGAACGCGCGCCTCATGTCCGAGACGTTGGAGGCCAAGCGCGCTCTGGAAACCCGCAAAGTGGTGGAACGCGCCAAAGGAATCATGCAGCACAAGCTGGGTATCACCGAAGAAGATGCCTACCTGAAACTGCGCAACGAAAGCCGCCGCCTCCGCCGCCCCATGCGCGACCTGGCCGACGCCGTGATCCTCTCCGACGAGTTGGAGAAGCAGCGCAAGCCAGTCGCTTGACCGCTTTCAGTTTCGTCTGTTTCACCCTCTCACCCGGCCCAGGCAAAGCTTTTTGGTGGGATAAGGCTCTGCCTTGTCCATCCGAGCGAAGCTCGGACTGGGCGAGCTTCGCTCGCCTTGGCAGGCTGAAGGCCTGCCCCACCAATGCAGGCACACGGCACTTGGTGGCGCAGGCGGTTCCGCCTGCGAGAAACCTGCGAAGCTCGGACGCCCCCAACCACGCAAAAAAGGCCGCCCCTCGCGGAGCGGCCCCTGAACACTCAACTTCCCAATTCCTAAAAGAAGAAGCGCATGCCTAACTGCATCATCCGCGAAAAGTTCACCTGCGACGTGATGCGTCCGAACGAACTGCTCCCGAATGAAGTATTGGGTGCGGCGAACATCGGCGTGTTGAAGGCGTTCAGAGCTTCCGCCCGGAACTGCGCCTTGAACTTCTCCGTAATGGAGATGCTCTTAAAGATCGACAGGTCCCAGTTGGCCTGTCCCGGACCCCGCATATTCAGCGTCCGCGCCACGTTGCCGAACGCGCCCTGCGGCGCGGTGGTGAAGGCTGCCGGGTTGATGTAATTGCTCAGCCGGCTTTCCAGGCTGCCGCTCGTCGCGGGCGTTACTCCCGTGGCGTTCGGGCGCTGGCTGGCGTAGCCGAACACCGAGTTGTTGTTGGTGCTCTGCGCGATCTGCAGCGGGAAGCCCGATTGGTACACGCTGATGGCGTTGGCCGACCAGCCGCCCACCGCGTAATCCAGCGCCTTGCTGTTGGTCAGGAACTTCTTGCCCTTGCCGAACGGCAGTTCGAACGTGAAGCCCGTCGACCAGCGTAGCGGCGTATCCACATTCGCCAGGCTGTACTCCGACGCCATATCGTACGGATTCTGCGGACCGTTGTTGCCGGCGTTCAGGAAGTTGCCCGCACCGCCCGAACTCGCGTCGTGGTTGCGCGACCAGGTCAGCGTGGAGAGCATGGTGAGCCCCATGCTCATGCGCTTCTGCGCCTTCGCCACCAGCGAATCGTAGCGCGCGTGGCTGCTATCGTTGAACTGCAGGTTGATCGCGCTGAAAGTGGGATAGGGCAGCAGCAACTGCACCTGGCTCACCGTCGCCGCGCCGATCACACCCGCTCCACCCTTGTTGTAGAACGGGTTTGCCACTGACGCCGTGAGCGACGAACCCTGCGAGAGCAACGCCGGATTCAGCGCGTTGATGTTGATGTTGGCCGTCGCCTGCGTGAGGTGGGTGGAACGCGAACCCACATAGGCGACTTCCATCGCGATGCCGAACGGCAGTTCGCGCTGCACGTCGATCGAGTACTGCTGCACCCGCGGCGAGCGCGCATTCGGGTCGATGATCGAGAGGCTCTGCCCGATGCCCGTTAGGTCGCCCAGCGTGCTACCGGTCGGCCGGGCGAGGCCGGCGGGGAAGGGGTTGGTCAAACTGCCCGCCGGAGTGGCGTTGCCGTTGTTGCTCGCCACGTAGGTGGAGGTCGCCGTGTAGCCCGGCGGGTTGTACGGCGTGCCGATGGCGAATTGCGGCGCCCAGTACATGCCATAGCCGCCGCGGATGGTCGTTTTCGGCGCTACCTGCCAGGCCAGGCCGATGCGCGGCGCCAGCTTGTTCATGTTCGGGTTCATTACGTGGATGCTGTTGCCGTTTACCCCGGCGAATTCGATCACGCCCTTGGGCAGGATCCCCGTCACATTCGCCGCCAGCGGATTGACAGTCTGTGTGTTGAACCCGACCACCATCGAGTTGTTCTTCTCCTGCAAGCCGTACTCCCGCTCCCAGCGCATGCCCACGTTCACGGTCAACGATTTGGTGATGCGGATGTCGTCCTGGAAGTAAGCCCCGTAGTAGTCGGCATACTCGTAGAGCTTGGTGGGAATGTAGCCGGTGCCGGCCGAAGGCGCGCCCAGCAGCATGTCGGCCAGATCCGCACCGGTGCCGGATACCGCGGTCAGCGGCGTGGAGCGCGTGAACACGCCATTGAAGGTGAATGCGCCCGCGCTGTTGGCGAAATCGTTGCCGTCGTCGTGAATCCGACGGTAATCGAATCCGCCCTTGAGATTGTGGCGACTCTGGTATTTCGAGAGCCCCGAGGAGAAGTTCTTCGAGTGGTGCACATAGTAGAAATTGTTGTTCGTGCCCAGGCTGTACTGCGACGTCATGGTGACATTAGGGAATGTCGGCGAGGCGATGGCGGCCACGTAGCTCGGGTCGAAGCCCAGGCTCGCCAGATTGAAGCCCTGGCTGACCTGGTAGCCATAGTTCGGGAAGCGGTTGAAGCCGTACCGCACGGTGAGCACGGTGGTCGGCGAGAGGGTGAGGATGTTGTTGAACTGCGTGGTGTCCACCCTGCGCTGCAACAGCCATTGGTCGGGTGAAGACACGGTGTTGAACCATTTGTTGCCCGGCTCCAGCGAGAAATAGCGCAGGTAGCTCAGGCTGGCGCGCCACCACTTGGTGACTTCGTGATCCAGCTTGGCGGTCTTCTGTGCGGCGCGCGCCGGCAACAGCGCCGCCTGCGTCAGATTGGGCGCCCCGTAGAAGGCCGAGGCGGTCTGCGGCTGAACGTAGGTCGCCGCAATCGCCAGGCCCACCGGATTCAGCCGGTTGCCGGGAATCACATTGCCGGCGAACGGCTGCCGGGTGCAGGTGCTTCCCGCGCAGACAGTGCTCTGCGGATCGTAGATCACGTTGAGCGCGCCGCCCGGGGTTTTGCTCTGCGAGAAATCTCCCATGCGTTCCAGCGCCGTCGGCGCCGTGAACTGCGAGGTGTTCGACTGCG
>PLDO01000519.1 GCA_003136215.1 Bryobacterales bacterium | reverse complement strand
CTGGTGCTGCTGATCGCCTGCTTCAATGTGGCCAACCTGATGATCGCCCGCGCCATCTCGCGGCAGAAGGAAGTGGCCGTGCGGCTGGCCGTCGGGGCCTCGCGCTGGCAGTTGCTGCGCCAGTTGTTGATCGAGAGCCTGGTGCTATCGCTGGCGGGCGGCTTGGCAGGGCTGTTTCTGTCCGTGGCCATGATCCGCGGCCTGCTCCACTTCCTCCCTGGAGATACATCGACACTGATGCTGCGCGCCGCGCCGGATCTCCGCATACTGGCCTTCAACGGCGCGCTCGCCTTGCTGACCGGCGCGCTGTTCGGCCTTGCCCCGGCGCTGCAATCGCTCAAGGTGGACCTGTGGAACACGCTCAAGGACGTAGTCGGCGCGGTCTCCGGCGGCGGCGGCTCGGTGAGGCTCCGCAAAACCCTGGTCACCGCACAGGTGACGTTTTCCTTTCTCCTGCTGGTCGGTAGCGGACTCTTCGTGCGCACTCTCGCCAACTTGAAGCAGATGAATGCAGGTTTCCAGGCAATGGATAACCTGGTCACCTTCCAGGTGGACCCGGCGCTCAGCGGGTATACGCTACCGCGATTGCAGACCTTCTACCACCAGTTGCTCGACAATGTGCGCGCCACCCCGGGTGTGAAATCGGCGGGCTTCGCCATAGTGCCGGTGCTGAGCGGCGGCGAGTGGGATTCCACCATGTCGGTGGAAGGCCACAAGAACCAGGACAACGAGGACAATCAGGCTTTCATGAACGGCCTGTCCAGCGACTATTGGAAGACCATGGGCGTGCCTCTGGTGGAGGGGCGCGATTTCAACGATCACGACGCCGGCAAGAAGATTACCGTGGCGATTGTGAATCGCAAATTCGCCACACACTTCTTCGGCGACAAGAGCCCGCTTGGCCGTCACGTGGGCTTCGGCGACGGGCCCAAGTCGAAGCTCGACATGGAGATCGTCGGTGTGACGGAGGATTCCCTGTACGAAGGGCCGCGCGAGGGCGTCCACCGCCAGGTGTTCGTTCCTTTTGCGCAATCCGACTTTCCCGCCGGCGTGGCCTTCTACGTCCGGACATCGATGGATTCCAAAAGCATGTTCCGCGCGCTGCGGCGCAAGGTTCAGGAACTCGATGGCGGCATGCCGGTCTACGAGATGAAGACGCTGGAGGGCCAACTGGATGAGACCTTGAGCACGGAGCGCCTGATTGCCATGCTTTCCGCGGCCTTCGGTCTGCTGGCCACGGTGCTGGCGGCGCTCGGGTTGTACGGCGTGATGGCCTTCATGGTGGCGCGCCGCACCAAGGAGATCGGGCTCAGGATGGCGCTGGGCGCGCCGCAGGCGCAGGTGGTTTGGATGGTGATGCGGGAAACCCTGGTGCTGGTGGCCGCCGGGCTCGCTATCGGGATTCCGACGGCGCTCCTCGCCAGCAAATATGTCTCCACGCAGTTGTTTGGCGTCAATGGTACCGATGTCGCTTCGGCGGCCGTGGCGCTGGTCATTCTGGCAGTTGTGGCCGCGGGCGCCGGTTACCTGCCGGCGCGGCGCGCCAGCACGATCGACCCCATTCAGGCATTGCGATATGAATGAAGGAGAGCAGCCATGAAATACGTTGCCATTGCATTATTGGCGGTGATACCGGCTCTGGCGGACTGGCGCTGGGAAGGACGCGAACAAGTGCGGGAAGCGATGGCCGAAGCCCGCCGGGCGCGCGCCGAGGCCGTTCGTGAGGTGTCGCAGGCCCGCCGGGAGATGCGCCGCGAAATGTGCACGGCGCATCGCGAGTGGCGCACCGAATTCCGCCAGGCCCAGGCGGATTTCGCGCGTGAAATCCGCCTGGCTCGCGAGGAGATGCGAAGCGCTGTCCGCTCCTGGCGTTGAGGTCGCGTGCTAGGCCACCAGGCTGAGTGCTTTCCGCTTCCACAGGAAGGCGCGCTTGGTGAGTTGGTCGGCGCCCCTGGCAAGATCGTGTGCAGAACGGTCGACGGATTTTGCGATCCGTTGGACCTGCCGCGAAGTGCGTTTTGCCTGGTCGCGCACGGCCGTTCTGCGTTGCTTCCCGCGACCCGGGTCGAGGAAGAACATCAAACCGCTCCCCAAACCGATTCCCGCGATCAGCCCTAAACCTATTTTGCCGTTGTTCTGCATGGAAATATCTCCCTTCCGAGGTCTTGACAGTGTAGCTATTGCGTACTGCGCGATGCCGAAGGCCCCAGTTCCGTGTAAGTGACTCTTTCTACTCGAAACCCACTCGTCGCTGAGCCTATGTGGGTCTAAACATGCAATTGCCGGTCCATTCAGCAAGGGCTGTGTAACTTTTCCGTGCGCTCCCGCATCCTACTTCACAATCGTCTCCGGTGCCGCCGCGCACCGGGACGCCGCGGCTTGCCACGCCGCACGGGAGGTGTGCCGGTGTCTCACTCGGGTCGGAATTACATCTGGCTGGTCGCTGGGGTATTGGTTTGCATCGCCGGCGTGCTGGTAGTGCACTTTGCACCCAAGGCGGTGCGCTGGGGCCGGGCGGGCGTGATCGTCCGGCGTCCCAACAAGGTGCCCCTCACCCGGGCAGCCGAGCGCCAACCGCGCAACATCGCACCGTTGGCCACCGTAACCGTCTCATCGGAAGACTCCAGCCGCGGGCAAACCAGCGCGGGTGTAGCGGACGGCCTGCCCGACGCCAGCGATTGGACCACCGCCGGCGAAGGCGCCGGTGCGTGGATCACACTGACTTGGGATCAGCCTGCGACCGTCTCCGAGATCGACCTCTACGACCGGCCCGACCCCGTCGAAAACGTGCTCCTCGGAACCCTGACCTTCGAAGATGGCAGCGTCATTGTGGTCCACGCCCTGCCTGCCCAAGGCGCTCCCCAGCGGGTCGTCTTTCCACCGAAAACCATCCACTCCGTTACCTTCCGTATCGAACAGGCCCAGGGCCGCAATGCCGGGCTGGGCGAGATTATGGTGATCGGCACCCTGAACTGATGCGCCGGCGGCGTGGCCGATGGCGTCCGGCGCATCGATCTCACGGATTCCGCAGGCTGATGAAAAAAAACGGTGGGGCAGGCGCTTTCGCCTGCCAACTCTTGATCTGGCCAGCGGTTGGCAGGCGGAAGCGCCTGCCCCACCAACGGCACCGAATGGGACGGGTCTGGGGCGGTTTTTCGATTCGGTCCCTGGGCACTATGCGAAAATACAGGTTCCATGACTGAGTCATCGCTCGACACTTTGCCCGCGGCCACCGCGCAGATGCTGGCCGGGAAGATCCGCACGCGGCGCGCCCGTGTCGGCGTCGTCGGACTGGGATACGTCGGCCTTCCCCTGGCCGTGGAATTTGCCCGGGCCGGTTTCACGGTCACCGGCATCGACATCAGCGAAGAGAAGGCGCGCCGCGTCAATGCCGGGGATTCCTATATCGGAGATATCCCCAGCGCCAGCCTGGCGCCACTGGTGGAATCTGGCAGATTGCGCGCCACCACGGATTTTTCGGCGGTCCTGGAACTCGACACGATCAACATCTGCGTGCCTACCCCCCTGCGCAAAACCAAGGACCCGGATATGAGCTTCATCGTGTCCGCTTGCGCGGAGATCGGCCGCTATTTCCATGCCGGCATGCTGGTGATCCTCGAATCCACCACCTACCCGGGGACCACCGACGAGGTGGTGCTCCCCATGCTCGCCAAGAGCGGACTCCAGGTGGGGCGGGATTTCTACCTCTGCTTTTCGCCCGAGCGGGTGGATCCGGGCAATCCCAAGTTCCAGACCGCCAATATCCCCAAGGTGGTGGGCGGTTGCACGCCGGCCTGCACCGAAATGGGACGCCTGTTTTATGCGCAGGCGCTGGAACAGGTGGTGCCGGTCAGCTCCACCCAGGTGGCGGAAATGGTCAAGCTGCTGGAGAACACTTTCCGCATGATCAACATCGGTCTGGTCAACGAGCTGGCCTTGATGTGCGACCGCATGCGCATCGATGTCTGGGAGGTGATCGACGCCGCGGCCACGAAGCCGTTTGGGTTTATGCCGTTCTATCCGGGCCCCGGGCTCGGCGGGCACTGCATTCCGATCGATCCGTTTTACCTCTCCTGGAAGACCAAACAGGCCGGCATCGAGGCGCGCTTCATCGAACTGGCCGGCTACATCAACGGGCAGATGCCGCAGTTTGTCGCCGACAAGGTACAGAACGCGCTCAACGACGCCGCCAAGCCGGTGAAGGGCTCGAAAATCCACGTCATGGGCGTCGCCTACAAGCGCGATATCGACGACCTGCGGGAATCTCCCGCGTTGGACGTGATGATGCTGCTGCAGCGCCGCGGCGGCACGGTCACCTACAGCGACCCATACGTCCGGCGTCTTCATCTGGAAGAAGGGTTGGATCTGGAGGCCTTGCCCGAATCCGCCGCCGCCGATGCGGATTGCGTGGTGATCGTCACCGACCACGCCGCCTTCGACTATCGGGGGCTGGTGGAGCGCTCCCGCCTGATCGTCGATACGCGCAATGCGCTGAAGGGCGTAAACTCAACTAAAATCGTCCGTTTGTAACATCTTGTGGATTCCGGCCTCAGCCCCAAAGATACACCTGTCGCCTGTTGACAACAGTCCGAAAAAACCGCACCCTATAGATGAAGGATCAGCGAGGTGGTTATGAAACCGATCTGGAAACCAGTTCTCTCCGTGGCAGTCCTCGCGCTCGGCGCGCTACCCGCACTTGCGCAACCCGTGATTTCCGCCAAGAGCGGCGTGGTCTCCTACGTCATCGGCAAGGTGATGGTGGGAGATCAGGAGATAAAGCCCTCGGAAACCAAACTGACTGAGGTCAAGGAGAACGCCGTCCTGCGCACCGAAGACGGGCGTGCGGAAGTCCTGCTGACCCTGGGCACGATCCTGCGGACTGGCGAGAACTCCAGCTTCAAGATGCTCACCAACCGCCTGATCGATACGCGGGTGGACCTGGTCAGCGGTACTCACATCGTCGAGGTGGCGGAGATCCAGAAGGACAACAACCTCACCCTGGCGGTCAAGGATGCGACGGTGGTGATCACCAAGCGCGGGCTGTATCGTTTCGATGTCGAGCAATCCCGCATCAAGGTTTTCGATGGCGTTTTGGGCGTCACCGTGAATGGCCAGAGCACCCTGGTGGGGGCCGGCAAGATGATCGATACGGCCACCGCGCAGGTGGACAAGTTCGACAAGGAAGCCACCGATGCGCTGGACAACTGGGCCAAACGCCGCGCCGAACTGGTCGCCATGGCGAACGCCTCTTCCGCCAAGCAGGTGCACGATTCCGGCTGCGGCCCCAACACTAACGTTGTGAACAGCAACTTTGCGGCGGTGAACAACGGCACAACCACAACCACCAGTCCCTGCTACAACCCCTGCAATAGCTGGCGCTACAATCCCTGGTACGGCCTGATCACTTACATCCCGTGCGGCGCCAACATCTATAGCCCGTACGGCTACCGCTACTGGAGCCCCTACAACGTCATGCAGGCTTTCTACATGCCCCCGCCGATGTTCCGCGGCGGTGGATCTGGCGGTGGCCGCATGGGCGGGGTGGGAGCCTATTCGGGGATGTCGCAGACCTCCGCCGGATACTCGGGCGCAATGTCAGCCCCCAGCAGCTCCGTCTCTTCCTCCACGGCGGCGGTTTCCTCGGGCACCAGCGTCTCGTCTTCGGCGGGCAGCGCGTCCAGCGGACACGGCGCGTCCGGAGGCGGCGGCGGACACAAATAGGCAGGTGGGACAGACGATCGCCTTTTGTCGTCTGTCTTTAGTTTTCCCTTCGTCAGCCACGACAGACCACGCAAGGCGATGGTCTGTCCCACTACACCGCAGTGCGCAGCGGGCGGTAGCGGCGGCAGGCCCGGAGACCGATCAATTCGGCTACTTCTTCCAACAGGTTAGGGAGGTTCTCCGTATAGATTGACAGGTTGTGGCGCCCGGGAGCGGGCCGGCCCTTGCGGGACGGCTCGTAGGACGTCACTTGGGCGGTTGCCGGACGGTAGTCCTTGACACGCGCATAGGCCAACACATTGCGCGGCACGTTGGTGTCGCTGAGGACCAGGGAATACCGGCCTTCGTCCAACTTCGACAAGGCTTCCGCCGGAGATGCGGCCACGTCCACGGAGTATCCGCCGGCTTGCAGAATGGTCTGTAGTGCCAATCGCGGTGCAAGGTCGCCATGCACCAATAAGACTCGGGCCAGATCGAGAGCCCTGCCGGAACCGCTGTTGCCGGAAAGCAAGCTGGGTACCTTTCGCATCGTGTGTCTAGGTATACTGTAACCGAGAATATGCGATTTTGACCCTTTTTTTTCAGTACATTGGTCCAAATTTAGCGATACAGCCCACGCCCGCGGGCTCAGTCTAGTACGCCCATACGGCCTTGCTGGTAGTCATCCACCGCTTGAACCAACTCCTCTTTGCTATTCATAACAAATGGGCCATAGCGCGCCACCGGCTGACCGATAGGCTCGCCGGCGAGGAGCAGGAGACTGAGCCTGCCGGCACCCGGGTTAGTAATTTGCACGCTTTCACCTCCGCGGTCAAACACGACAACCTGATGCTCCCTGGCCTCGACTTGGTTGAATTCTCCTGTACCTTCAATCACATATGCGAGGGCGTTGTGCGTCTTGGGGATTGCCTGCTCGAAACGGGAGCCCGGTTCCAGCACGATGTGCAGGTACAGAATCGGTATCCGTGTTTCGATCACACCGCGGACGCCCAGGGTCTCGCCGGCCACCACCTTAGCGGTCACTGTAGCCTCCGGGTTTCGCGCTACCGGGATGTTGGCGGCCGGCGTGTCCTGGTAGCGCGGCGAGGTCATCTTGTCCTGCTTCGGTAAGTTCACCCAAAGCTGGAAGCCATGCAGCGTACCTCCATCACGTACAAGGACTTCAGCAGGCAGCTCGGAGTGGACCAACCCGCTGCCGGCGGTCATCCACTGGACATCGCCTGGGCGAATCGTCCCGTGGTTGCCCCAGGAGTCGCGGTGTTGCATCTCGCCATCCAGCAGGTAGGTCACGGTCTCAAAACCGCGATGCGGATGCGGCGGGAATCCCCGGGCTTCGCCGGGTCCCAGCACTGTCGGCCCCAAGTGGTCCAGCAGCAAAAACGGGTCCAGGTCCATCAGGTCCGCTCCGGGGAAGGCCCGTCGGAGATCGACGCCATCGCCATCGTGGGATGGGGCGGCGGTGAAAACCTTGGTCACGGATCGTTGTGTCATTGAATATATCTCCACGTCAAGATAATTGATGCTAGACTGAGGCGAAGGATTCAACATGGAAGCGACCGGGATTCATTTGTGGCTGGTGCTGTGGAGGGCCTACGAGGCAGTGCACAGCCACGCCGAACGACACATCCGTTCGCTGGGTATCGGATTCTCCGATTTTGCCGCCCTGGAGGTGCTGCTGCACAAAGGGCCGACTCCGGTCAACACGATCGGGGAACTGGTGCACCTGACCAGCGGATCGATCACGGCGGCGATTGATCGTCTGGAGCGGAAGTCGCTGGTGGAGCGCTGCACCGATCCTACGGACCGGCGGGCGAGGGTGGTACATCTGACGCAGGCCGGACGCAAGCTGATCGAGTGCGCGTTCCGCGAGCATGCGGTGGCCATGGAGGCGGCCACCAGCGGACTGACCGCGGCGGAGCGGGGCGAGGCCGTGACGCTGCTCAAGAAGTTGGGGTTGAGTGCGGCTCACGGCTAACCGCTCAGGGATGGTTTGGCTTGCACCAGCGACTTCCGCGATGACTTCTGGTATAACTATGGGTGTCCGAATTCGATGACCCATTCCTGCGCAAGACCTCAAATGAGCCGCGTGCGTCGCGATCCCTGGCAGGGGCCGGCGGTTGCCACTCCGCACCCGTCCCATGAGGAAATCGCCAGACTTGCCTATGCCTACTGGGAAGCCGGCGGCCACCGGCACGGCTGCTCCGAGGAAGACTGGTACCTCGCCGAACGCGAACTGTCCGGCCGCCGGCCGGCCTGAATAGGCCGGTGGCACAAGTCACTTCACGCGTTTGGCGGTCAGTTCTCCCTCGCCCATGTCGCCGATGGTGACGTTGAACTTCAAATCCTCACCCACAACCTTACCTTTGTACGTGATTTTGAATTGGCCGCCTCCGGCCAGGACGATGAACGAAATCGCGTCCCCTTTCACCACGCCTTCGGTAATCTGCTCTTCGCCGTAGGTATTCGCCACCGTGCCGGTCAGCTTGTCGCCATCCACGTGGAAGTTGAAGTTGATCTCCAACGCGTCTCCGTTGGGTGTCTTCATGTCGCCTTTCCATTTGCCGTTCAGGTCGGCGGCGTTGGCGGCGCTCAAGCAGGCGAGCATCACGATTGCGCTAAAAATCAATATGCGGTTTCTCATGCCTTGCGGTCTCCTTTTCTGAGCTGAGTATATCGTCTCTCGAAGTCCGGCAGGCTACTCGTACCGCAGCGCCACCACCGGGTCGAGCCGCGCCGCCTTATTCGCCGGCCAGATACCGAAGAATAGTCCCACGCCCACGCTCACCACGATCCCGGTCACCGCCGCCCACAAGGGCACCGCGGCGGGCAGGGAACTGAAGACCAGGCGCGCGATCAACGAGATCGCCCAACCGAAGACAACGCCCAGCATGCCGCCGATGCCGGTGAGGGCCGCGGCTTCAATCAGGAACTGCACCAGGATGTCGAACTTTTTGGCGCCCAGCGCTTTGCGGATTCCGATTTCGTAGGTGCGCTCGGTCACGGAAACCAGCATGATGTTCATCACGCCGATGCCGCCTACCAGCAGGCCGATGGAACTGAGCACCACCATCACCAGGAACGTCATGGCGGTGATCTGCCGGAAATCCGACACCATCTGCTCGGCGGTGGAAAGCGCAAAGGTGTCGGGTTTGTCGTAGGGCACGCGCCGGTCGATGCGCAGCACTGTGCGTACCTCGTCGAGCGCCTGCGGCAGGCGGCCGTTGATGGCGGTCACCACAATCGCGTTCTCGCGCGCATTGGGGTACATTTTCTGCATGGTGCCGTAGGGCAGTAGCACCCGGCTGTCGGTATCGCCGAAAAAGGACGCGGCGGGCCGCAGCATGGTGCCGATCACCGTGAACTCATGGCCGCCCACCAGAATCAGCTTGCCGATGGGATCGAGGTTGGCGAAGAGCCCCTTCTCGATATCGGCGCCGATCACCGCTACCGGCATGCGCCGGTGGCTCTCTTCCTCGGTGAAGAAACGGCCCAGGTGGATATCCACCTGCCCGCTGCCGGTGGCGTAGCCCTCTTCCACGCCCATCAGGTTAACGTCGTACATGTCGTTCCCCATGTACTTGGCGTTCACGATGTTGTTGTCCACGAAGAGCATGGCGGAGACGTTCTCCACGCTCCGGCAGCGCTCCCGCAGGTGGAGGGCGTTGTCGTAGGTCAGGCTCTTGCGGGTGCGCTCCTCCGGGCTGAGGTTGTTGGTGTGGAAGCCCACCGGGAACTTGAAGACGATGATCGAATTCGGTCCGAAACTGCGCAGCACCGCCGTCATATTGGCGTCGAAACCGGTGAGGATGGCGGCCACGCCGATGATTGTCCCGGTCCCGATGATCACGCCCAGCACGGTGAGAAACGCGCGCATCTTGTGCGAGCGGATGGTCTGGACGGCCAGCAGGAATCCGTTGGTGAAGGCCAGTTTCGTCATGAATCAGCGCTCCACCCGCAGGGCTTCGATGGGGTCGAGTTTGGCGGCGCGCTTGGCCGGGTAGATCCCGAAGAAGAGCCCCACCACCGCGGAAAGGCCCACGCCGATCACCACGCTCGACCACGGCAGCGCCATCGGCACGCTGGTGAAGCTGCGCACGACCACCGCCACCCCCCAGGCGATGCACACGCCGGCGAATCCGCCCGTTCCGGCAAGCACGCTGGATTCCACCAGGTACTGATTGAGGATGTCGCGGCGGCGCGCGCCGAGCGATTTCCGGATGCCGATTTCATGGGTGCGCTCCGAGACCACCGCCAGCATGATGTTCATGATCACGATGCCGCCAACGATCATGAAGACGCTGACGATGCCGATCGCCATGCCGGAGATGGCCGAGGTGAGCCGCTCCCAGAGGCTGACGATGGTGTCCGAGGCAAAGAGGCTGAAGTTGTCGTCCTGCCCGGGCCGCAGGTGGCGGTAGGAACGCAGCAGCACGCGCACCTCGTCTTCCGCCTCGGCCAGTTCCTGCTGCGCACGCGCCTTGACGAGCATGCGGATGCCGTTGTGGCTGCCGTACGTCTTGAAGTAGCTCTCGATGGGAATCATCACGAAATTGTCCTGCGAATTTCCGAAGACGCTGCCCAGCGCTTTGGCCGCGCCCACTACTCCATAAGGGATGCCTTCGATCTCGATGAACTTGCCGACCGGGTCGCGCCCTTCGAAAAAACGCGTGCGCAGATCGTTGCCGAGGAACACGACCGGGGCATGGCGGCGGACCTCCTCATAGGTGATTCCGCGCCCGACATCCACCTGCACATTATTAATGGCCGGGATATTTTCGGTGACACCCTCCACATCGACGCCCAGTACGCTGTCGCCCTTGAAGGAGACCCGCGCGTTGCGCGACGCCATCATGCCGATGTCCTTTACCAGGGTGGCACGTTCCTTGACGAAGTCATATTCGTCCGGCCGGAGCTGTGGATTGCGCTTCTGCATTTCCATGAACTTCTTGGGATCCCACGGGCCGAACCACGCCATGCGCACCACGCGGAAACCGTCGGAACCCATGTTGGAAACCTTCTCCGCGATATACAGATTCATACCGTGGATCAGGGCGGTGACGGCGATCAGCGTGGTGGTGGCCAGAATGATGCCGAGCAGCGTCAGGAAACTGCGCAGCTTGTTCTTGCGCAGCGAATCGAGGGCGATCCGGGTGGCCTCCCAGAACGACGCCGAAAGGCGGAATTTACGGGTTTCCGACACGGTGCTTGTGAAGGAAGACGGTGTTTGTGGCAAGATTGTTCCCGGAAAGTAGGACAGACCTCCTGGCCCGTCTCTATGAGAACGGCATCTGCATATCGGAAGGACAGGCCAGGAGGCCTGTCCTACTCCACTTTATCGCTAAACACAGCCGTGATATGCTGTCTGGTCAGGAGCACCCCCTATCACGATGACGCGACGCGATTATCTGGAACTCATGGCCGCCGGCGCCGCCGCCGCGGCAACCCCCCTTACCGCCGCCACGGGCGACGCCGACCGCGAGGCCCGCATGAAATGGTGGCACGAAGCCCGCTTCGGCATGTTCATCCACTGGG
>PLDO01000552.1 GCA_003136215.1 Bryobacterales bacterium | reverse complement strand
AAAGAACTGGTCGTCGCCCAGCTTGCGGCGCATCGAATCGAGGAACAGGACGCCCTTCGTCTCTTCAATGTGGAAACGGTTCATGGCGTTATCGGGGGCAAGTTTGAGGCCGCGGTACTGAATGCGGCGGGCTTCGAGAGCTTTATCGAGATCGCCCGATTCCAGCAGGTCGCGATACGCGGTGGAACCGGCGGCGAACCAGGTATCGCTCTCGGCGGCGGGGACGATCCAGCCCTTCCACAGACGGTCGCGGAAGTTGTTGGCGGCGGGGCGGGCGAAACGCGGCGCTGCGGGGGCCGATGCCTCGGGCGGCTTGGGGTTGAGGCGGGCCTGCTCGATTTCGGCTAGTCGATTCGGCGGCGCGGTGCTGAACAACGCATAGCCGCTGGGATAGAGGCCGTCGTTCTTTTCGTATGTGCTGCGGCCGCCGGGAAGCCATTCGCGCTGATTGGGTTTGCCGATGGCGCCCCAGACCATCATCTGGTTCGCCATTTCGGCGGTGACCACTTTGGCGTCCATGGTGCTGCCGCTGACCAGTGGGGCGGTGCGGAAGGCGAGATAGGCAAACTGTTCGTCGATTTGTCCGCGGTACTGACGGTATAGACTCTGCCAGGCAAGGTCGCGCGGCTGCGGCACATAGGGGACGTATTCGGGGCGGCCTTGCGGGTCGGGAAGATACTCGGTCCGGATGGCGAGATCCTTGGCGTTGTTATTGCCCCAGTAGAAGCCGGGAGTATCGCCAAACCACTCGTTCTTTCCGCTGCGCCACAACTTAGTGTGCGCGGTGCCGAGTTCATACATGGCGATCTCATTGGTCCTGGCGTCGCCCATCAACCACTCATTGGTGTAGAGGCCGTTGTTACGGGTGCCGAGCTGCCTGACCACTTCGTCAATCGAGCCGCCATATTGGATGGCCATGCGGGCGCGGAAAGCGACGGGCGTTCCCTGGGGATTGAAGGGAGTCTGCCGGATGGTGGTTTCGGTGAGGACGATTCCGGCGTCGTTCTGATACCAGTCGGTGCCGCTCTCGATGCCGCCCGGGTAACTCTGCATGAGGACGCGGTGCCCGTTTTCGGGTTTGACGTCGATCCAGATATTGGTTTGTTCGGCGAGAGTCAGCGGCCACCAGGTGACGTGACCGATGACCATCTTGCCATCGCGGGTGGCGGGGCCGGTGGCGGCAAAGGCACTGCAATGATCGAGGACCGAATCGCGCTTCCTGTCGTAGTAAGCGGGCGGAGAAAACTGGAAGGACTCCAGGCCGGTGGGCGTGACGGCCATGGCGCTGCGAAGGTCGCCAAGCTCGACGGTGATGTTGGCGACCAGGATATCGACGACATCGAGGCGGCGGCCCTGCCAGAGCGTGCCGGCGTCGCTCGCGCCATCGGCGATGCCGCGCATTTCCTCGAGGATCTCGCGATCGAAGCCGCGGAGGAAAAGCGCGCTGGCCTGGGTGCGCAGGCCGCCCCATCCGGCGGCGTTGGCGCCGAGATTGGCGGCGCAGCGTTCCAGGTACTCGGGGATTTCGCGCGCCATGAGATAGCCGTGCTGGTAGCCGCGCTCGTAGGGTTTGCCTTCGATGTGGAGATTGATCCATCCGGCGGCGGGGTAGCGGTAAGCGGGTCCAAAGGTCTTGACGGCTTCGCGGGCGGGCCAGGCATCGGTGGCGGACGCTTCGTCGAGCCCGACGCCTTCGAACCATGCCTTGCCCTGGAACGCGCCGCCGTTGGCGACCGCGAGGAGGATGGCGTCCTGGGCGCGGGTGGCGGTGAAGCGAAGGGAGAGGCGGGTCCAGGGGCGTGTGCCGGCGAGAGATTCGGAGTGCACGTCGAAGGGCATGGACGCCATGGAGAGGGCGGCGCCGGTGGCGATGGGCGAACGGCCGGTGTCGCGGACAGTGAGGTTTTCGGTGCGCACCCAGGCGGAGAGTTCGTAGCGTTTGCCGATGGCGAGAGAGACAGGGACGGAGCGGACGAGGGCGTCGGAGTACTGTCCGCCGGGCTCGACGCGGAGGGACTGCGGCGCGGCGTGGTGGATGGCGGAATCGGCGGCGGCGGCGCCGTGGACGACGCTCAGCTGATCGACGGATGCCTGATAGACGGTAGTGGCGGCGTGGGCGGCGACGGCCATCAGACAAAGGGAAAAGGTGCGCATGGGGGCCCTCCTGGAAATTCAGGATAGCAGAGTGGGCCTTGAAGGAGTTGGACCGATCCGCTGTTTATGGTGGGGCGTTTAACGGCCACCGTGGTATACTGCCCGTGTGATACGGTCCTTCCGCTGCAAGGAGACCGAGCAGCTTTTTCAACGCCAGCACAGCCGCAGATTCGGCAACATTGGAGCGGTGGCACGGCGGAAGCTTCGGATGCTGGACGACGCCGGGAGACTGGAGGACATGGCGGCAGTTCCAGGAAACCGGCTTGAGTCTCTGGGCGGCGACAGGAAGGGGCAATACAGTATCCGGATCAACGATCAATGGCGAATTTGCTTCATCTGGCGAAAAGGCGCGGCGGAAAGAGTCGAGATCGTCGACTATCATTAACGAGGTGAATACGAAAATGGCTAACAAGGACCGGCTTCCACCCATTCATCCGGGAGAAATCCTCCGTGAAGAGTTCCTGTCGCCACTCGGCATGTCGGCGCACCAGCTGGCAATGGCGTTGCGAGTGCCTGCGACGCGGATCAACGACATCGTCAACGAGAAGCGCGGCATAACCGCGGACACCGCACTCCGTCTGTCTCGCTATTTCGGCACCACTTCCAGGTTCTGGATGAACATGCAGGCGTCCTGGGCGTTGGAGGTGGCGGAAGATCAACTGGGCAACGCGGTAAGGCGGGACGTGCTGCCCAGAACAGCGTGAACACTGCTACTTCACCTCCACGATAATCAGGTCGGACGGGTGGGTGCCGAGGTTGGTGGCGCGGTGCTTGATGTAGCCATCGGTCCAGAAGGCGTCGCCGGGAGCGCCGCTCATGGAGGACAACTTTCCGTTGGCGGATTCGATGCGGGCGGAGAGATCGGAGAGCAGCACCACGGCGCGTCCGGCGCCGGCATGCTCGTGCCACTTCTCGCGGTCGCCGGGATTGCGGGTGGAGCGGAAGACGCGCACCTGGGGATTCTCGAAAATGAGCTTGTTGTGGGCGGAATCGATGACCAGTGGGTCGAGTTTGGGAGTGCGTTTGGGCGGGGATGGCGGGGCGGGCTGTTTGATTTCGATTTCCACCATGCGGAGGGGGGCGCTGCCGACCACCTCGCTGCTGTGCATGACGCCGCCGGGCATCCAGGCGGCGTCGCCGGCCTTCCAGTGGAGGTGTTCGGTGTCCGCGCCGGGGTGGGAGATGTCCTGATCGCCGCTGTCGAGATAGATCGCGACGCGGTTGAAATTGTGTTTGTGGAGCGGCGTGGGCTGGTGCGGCGCCTCGACGGCGCTGAGGATGCGGACGCGCGGGTTGTCGATGGCCACGGTGGTTTGGGCGGCGAGCGCGAGGGGCAGCAGGGCGAGGAGTGCGGCGGGCCTGGCGGTGACGCGGCGGGCGGCTTGGAGCATAGGGGAAAGTATATCTGAATCGGAAGTGCGCGGTTCAAACGAGGGAGAAAGGGCCGCTTTCCGGCGCAGTCCGGTGCTGCCCGCCCCGCCTAGTCCCCGCTGACCCTGGCCGCGGCCGGAGCGCTCGCCGCCAGCGCCCCGATGGAGACGTGAATCTGCGGCATGGAACCGTGCTCGAAGCTCTCCAGGACGCGCGAGTCGTCCATCCGGTCGCGCAGCATCTGGCGGCGGAGTTTGGCCTCGAATTCCTTGAGCTGCTGGTCGATGGTCATGGTCTTCTGTTTGTTGCGCACCATGTCTTCGCGGTAGCGCTTCAGGAAGTAGCCGATTGTCTCCACGCGGATGCGGATGGACCCGGTGGGCTTGTTCTCGTCGATATCCTTGAAGCAGAAGTACGGCGTGCCGGAGTGCTCGACGATCTCTTCGACCACGGAATAAATCGGCGCGTCGTGGCCGCACTTGAAGCTGGAAAGCTCCAGGGCGACCAGGTTGGGGTGGCGCGCCACGTACTTGGCGGCCCACACCTTGCGGCTGGTATTTTCGCTGTAGCTGTTCTTCCAGACGTCGTTGATGGCCAAGGGCCCGGCGCACTCGCCGGCCACCACTTCGGGACCGAAGAGACGCCAGATAATGTCGTCGTCGATGGGCAGGGAATCCTGCGCGAAGACGGGGTAGCCGAGCTTCTGGAACTCCTCCAGGATTTCGTGATTGACGCCGGGATCGTTGTGATACGGACGGCCCAACAGCACCACGCCGATGCGGTCCTCGCGCTCCAGTTGCTCCAACACCTGGCGGGCGGCGCCGCGCATGGTGACGTTGTCGAAGAATTGCAGGGCGCGGTAGCCGGCTTCCACGGCGCGCTTGTTCTCTTCGGGGCCGAGGCCGAGGATATCCTTAAACTCCTCGTACATCTGGCGTTCGAAGAGGTCCGCCTTGGAGAGGTTGACGAAGGTGTCCAGGAAACGGATACCGCGTTCCTTAAACATGTCGCCTTCCTTGACGAACGCGGCTTTGACGGCTGCCGGCGTGGTGGCGACGGTGGGACAGGTGCGCGTGGCCTGCACGTGGGAGAGCGGGCTGGTGAGGCAATCGATCATCGGGAAGAAAATGATGTCGAGCGGTTTCTTGGCGTGCACCTTGTAGAGCAGGTTATGCACGTGCGGTATCCCCAGCTTGGAAGGGAAGCAAGGGTCGATGGCGCCGCGCTTGGCGCCTTCCTTGTACATCTCTTCGCTGGTGTAATCGCTGAAGACGATGTTCTGTGACTGGATGCCGAGGGCGGCGAAGTAGCCGGTGAAAATCGGCGTCTGCGAGTACATGTTGAGCACGCGGGGCATACCGATGCGGATATCGACGCGCTTCTTCATCAGTTCGGCGCGCTTCTTCTGCGCGGCGGTGATCTGGAATTTGGGCAGCGGGTCGGCCTGGCTCGGGATGTCGGGGACGCGGAACACCTGCTTGGCGGCGATTTCGACGAAGTTGGGGTTGGCCTTCTTGATTTTGTCGAGCCCGCCCTTGATGCCGCGCATCTCTTCGATATTCTCCACGGTGCCCTTTTCGCAGGTGGCGATGATGAGGCGTTGCGCGCCCGCTTCCAGCGGAACCTTGGTCTTGGAGGGGCGCTTATAGTCCAGGGGAATCAGATTGGTCTTGACGTCGATGAAGGTGCGCAGGCACTTGTTCTTGCAGAAGTAGCAGCGGGTAGCTTCTTCGCGCGTCGTCTTGTACTGAATGTTGGCGCAGGCGTCGAGGCCGATGAAGGTGCTGACGCGGCCGTTGTCCCAGAGGCGTCCGGCTTCGAGCGCGGCGCCGATGGCTCCGGCTTCTCCACAATGCTCGTGAACGATCACGTCGGCCGGTGTGTCCTTGCCCTTGAAGCGCGACTCGATGAAATCCACCTGGGCTTTGACGGCGGCCAGGTTGTACTGCGTGCCGCCCTGCAAGAGGAAGCGCGTGCCGATGGCGGAGAGATTGGGAATCTGCGAGACGTACAACCAAATGTTCTTGGGCAGCACGTTGCAGAGGCCCGCCATGATCTCTTCGGGCTTCCAGCCCTGGCGCTGGAAGTCCACAATGTCGCTCTGCATGAAGACGGCGCAGCCATAGCCAAAGCTGGGGAAGCCCTTGGCGCCGAAAGCCACGTCGGCGTACTCTTCCACCTTGACGTTGAAACCCTGGGCGGTGGATTGCAGGAAGTAGCCGTTGCCCGCGGAACACTGCGTGTTGAGCTTGAAATCCTTCACGCGGCCGTTCTTGAGGATGATGATCTTGATGTCCTGGCCGCCGACGTCGCAAATCACGTCCACGCCTTCATAGAAGTGCAGGCCGGCTTCGGTGTGGGCCACGGTTTCGACCAGCGCGGCATCGGCGCCCACCACGTCCTTCAGAATGTCCTTGGCGTAGCCGGTGGTGCCGACGCCCAGGATTTTCAGTTCGGCGCCGGAATCGCGAATCTGGCGGTCGAGCTTTTGCAGCACCTCGATGGTGTCCTCAATGGGGTTGCCCTTGGAGAGCTGATAGGTCTTGGCAAGGATGCGCCGCTTGTGATCCTTGGACATCAACACGGCCTTGGTGGAGGTGGAGCCGCCATCGATGCCGATGAAGCCTTCGATGACTTCGCCCTCATGGAAGGGTTGCGGGATGAACTTTTTGGTGCGGTACTTGTCCTTAAAGGTGGCGAGGTCGGCTTCGTCCTTGGTAAGTCCCACGCCGCCGCCGCGTTTGGCCTTTTCTTCCTCGCGGCCCACGTTGACGTACCACTCGAGTTTGGCGAAGCCGATGTACTGGCCGACGGTATCGTCCTCGCTCTTGCCGAACTCGACGCTGCCGATGGCGGCGAAATACTGCGCGTTATCGGGGGTCTTGATCAGGTCCTCGGGCGGAATGCCTTCGGGGAGCGGAGTGCCGCGCTCTTCCCAGATCTTGGGAATGTTGGCTTTCCAGCAATCGCGCATGCCCTTGATGTAGCAGTTGGGGCCGCCCAGCAGAAGCACCACGGGCAGCAGTGTATTGCCGCGCGTCAGCACGCTTAGGTTCTGCATCACGATGGCTTCGAAGAGGGACGCCATCAGTTCGTCGGGCGGGACGCCCATTTTCTGCAGACCGTTGATGTCGGTCTCGGCGAAGACGCCGCACTTGCCGGCCACGGGATGCAGCTTGACGCCCTTATAGCCCATCTCGCAAAGCTGCTCGGAGGGAATGCGCAGCTTGGCGTTGATCTTGTCGATGACGGCGCCGGTGCCGCCGGCGCACTTGTCGTTCATCGACGGCATCTTCTTTTTGCGGCCGGTCTCCGGGTCGGTCTTGAAGATGATGATCTTGGCGTCCTGGCCGCCTAATTCGATGACGCTGCCACACTCGGGGTAGAGCTTTTCCACGGCCAGCGATACCGCGTTGACTTCCTGCACGAACTTGCCGCCGAGATATTTGGTGAGTCCGTTGCCGCCGGAACCGGTGACGAACATGCGGGAACGGGTGGCATCGAAGCCTTCGATTTCGGTGTCGAATCGCCGGCAGAATTCCAGGACTTTTTCGGGCTGCTTGGTGTCGTGGCGCTGGTAATCGCTCCAGAGAATCGCGTCGGTGGCAGCGTCGATGACCACGGCTTTCACTGTGGTGGAGCCTACGTCCATTCCGATGAGGAAGTTCTTGTCCATGGTGTGATCTCGTTAGTCCAATGATCGTGGGCGGGAAGCCGCGAAAGAAGCAATTCTCACGCAAAGGCGCGAAGACCGCAAAGAAGCAAGGTTGGTTTTCTTGGCGCGCCTTGCGACTTGGCGAGGGTCAATAATTGCGGTGTTGAAAATGCGCCCGCAAGCGGGCGTTGGCAGGCTGAAGCCTGCCCCACCAATGCAGGCAATCGACAGTTCCTCTACACTAGTGAGCTTCTGCAACGGCATGCTTAGTTCGCTTTGCCTTCGGTTGCCATGCGGGCGGCGATGTGGTGCACGAAATTCGCGGCGCCGCCGACTACACCCTTCTTGTGAGGGACCTGATACAACGGGCGCCTGGTTTCGGGATGGGCTTCCACAAACGCGCGGCACTGGTCCAGGGTGAGACAGGTCTCCTCCAGGGCGGCGGCGAATTCCTTCTTGGCCTTGTTCTTGGCTTCGCCGAGCGCCATTTGCACGCGGCTGTGGGCATTGATCTCGCCTTCGCCGGAGGTTTCGACAGGCAGGTAGATCATGTCCTTGTAATTGGAAACCACGGCGGACTGCGCGCCATCGCTCTGCGTGCTGGGCATGCAGCCGAAGGGCTTGAGCGACAGCACCATGTGCGCCAGGTCCTTGTTCGAATAGTAGATGTTTTTGGCGACTTCGAGGTGGCCTTCTCCGCCGCCGGCGCGCGAGTTGTAGAAGGGGTGGCCGAGGCGCTGCAACTC
>PLDO01000425.1 GCA_003136215.1 Bryobacterales bacterium | reverse complement strand
GGCCGCGCAGAATCTGCCGGCGCGCGCCGGCAATGAAGGCGACCGCGTCGATCTCATCCGCCCCACCCTCGTCCCCGCCGATATCGCCGCCACCCTGCTCTATTCCGTGACCACCCGCCCGTTCCGCGAACTATACGACCTCGCCTGCAGTTGGAGCGAGCGGAAGCGCGCCGAAGTGATCGACCTGGCGCTGCAATCGCGCACGCGGCGCGATGAGATCCTGGCTGGCTTTCGCGGCGGCCTGTACGCCTACGACATGGTGATGGATATCGGCGCCTTCCGCGATCTGCACCGCCACCGCCGTTGCCAGAAATTCCGCCAGGCTTACAGCGGCAATCTGGGTTTTGACACGCCGAAACTGGTCACCGAATCCGGCGCGGGAGAAATCTACCGTGCCGCCATGCACGCCGCGCTGGCCGCCATGCACCGGCTGCCGGCGGGCGCCGAGTACCTGCTCCCCTTCGGCGCCCGCTCGCGCTTCCTGTTCAAAATGGACTTTGCCGAAGCCGAATACATTTCCCGCCTGCGCAGCGGTGTCAAGGGTCATTTCAGCTACCGCGAAATCGCCTGGGAGATGAAGGTCAAGATGGAACAACTCGAACCCGAACTCGGACGCCTGATCGACGCCACCCCGCCCTGGGTCGAAGACCCGCTGAAGCGCTGAGAGCGGCGCAGATCCCGGCCTCCGCCCCGCCTATCAACCCGCGCACCCGCTTGCCAGGACTTCCGTTATTCGCTCCGAAGCTTGATATTCGTGACAGACGGCCATATGTGGTTTACGCTGTAAACAGGGAGCAGGAGTTTGGCCGATGACTGTGATTGAACTTCCCGACGGGCAGGCGGCGGCGCTCATGGCGAAAGCGGCGGCGCAGGGCTTGACACTGGAAGCATGGTTTAAGAAACTTGCCGACGAGGAAGCGCCTTCGGCCGCGCCACGCTCCCCGCAGGAAGCGGCGGCCCGCATTCTCCAATTGCAGAAGCGCGTGAAGCCCGATCCGGAAGGCTGGACCGTTCATGATTACATCAATCGTGACCGCCCCTAATGGCCGCCCTTGTCATTGACTCCTCGCTTTCGGCCGCTTGGTGCTTTCCAGATGAGCGCACCGATTACACGAACGCCATTCTCCTGGCGGTGTCCGCCCCGCTCGAAGCCCTAGCGCCCCGCCTGTGGGCCTATGAAGTGCACAATAGCGTTCTGATGGGATTGCGGCGTAAGCGCATCACCCACCCCGACGCCCAGGAGTTCTTCGAATCCCTCAAAGGTCTGCCCATCCGGTTGGCCGATCCGGTTTCCTACGACGTCGTTTTCGGCCTGGCTGATCGTCACGGGCTCACCGTCTATGACGCCGCATACCTTGACTTGGCCCTGCGTGAGGGCTTACCACTTGCCAGTCTGGACAAGGCTCTCTGCAAAGCAGCCGGCAACTCCGGTGTGGCCTTGTTCCAGCCATAATCCGCCGTCACGTCGCCTCCAGCGGTTGCCGCAGCGGTGTCAAGGGTCATTTCAGCTACCGCGAAATCGCCTGGGAAATGAAGGTCAAGATGGAACAACTCGAACCCGAACTCGGGCGCCTGATCGACGCCACCCCGCCCTGGGTCGAAGACCCGCTGAAGCGCTGAGAGGCCCGCCTTACCCTTCGGACTTGCCGACTACGATGATGGAGAAGGTGAGGTCGCCGGCTTTGACGGTGAGCGTCCAATCGTGTTCGCCTTCTTTCACCACAGAGGGGGCAGTGGCACCCGGGGGAGGGGTCTCCAGGGACATGACGGCAGGATGCGGTGTACCGGAGGCTTTGCCGCTCATCTTGACGAGGTCGTCGAAGGCGGGTTTGGCGGCGGGGTCCGGATCGGCCGCCAGCGGCGTCATCAGGGCGAAATCACGTTGTGGCGCGACGCCGGAATGAGCCCCATCCACCGGAAACTGGCTGTAGCGGAGGGTGTAAACGCCCGCCGGAATAACTTGGCCCCGGCGGTCGGCACCCTTGCCGGGGAAGCGGATCACCCCAAGCAGGGTGCCCTGGGCGATGCCGAAGGAAATCGCCGCGTCGTCCGGTTTGGCGCCCAACGGCAGGGATTTGGCCAGCCAGATCTCGCACCAGGCACCCGAGGCGCCGTTGACGCGGAACCCCTGAGATTGGAGCACCGGGGCATAAGCGGCGGGCAAACCCGGCGCAGCCGTGGCGACCGGTTCCAGTTTGTAGTCTTGTGCCAGAGCGGTGAACGCAACCAGCAGCAGAATCAGGGGAAGAAGAACAAGACGTTTCATGGCAGTCGGGAGGGGCAGAAATATGGAGCGGGAGACCGGATTCGAACCGGCGACATCGACCTTGGCAAGGTCGCACTCTACCAGCTGAGTTACTCCCGCTCAGCGTAAAACTCTATTTTTACCCGGAAACATAACCGATGTCAAACGTTATGGGAAAGTAACACAAACGAAAGCGTTTATAAACTTGAGAAGAAGCCGATTTGCTGTGCTATTCTACTTCTCGGTTAAGGGCACAGAAGCTGCGAAGGAAGGTGCGGCGTAACGGGCGCTGCACTGGCAATTCCCCCTGGAGTTCGCACGTAAGGCGTCTGCGCAACTGTGGAAAACTTTGTGGAAATACTGCGCTTTTCGTGTGTAAAAACTGATGAATTACTGGGATCAACTGCGTAACTATCTGCAACAGAAGGTCAGTGCCGAAGGATTCGACAATTGGCTAAAAGGCACGACGCTAGTCGGCCAAGAGGGCGATACTTTGTATGTTTCGGTACCCGACCGGGAGACCCGGGCGTGGCTGGAAACGGAGTATTCGAGCCTGATCGTTGCCGGGATCGGGGAGATGAGGCTTCCTTTGCGGCGCGTGTGCTACGAGACTGTGGCTCCGCGGGCCCCGCAAGCTATGGCGGAACCGCCGGTGAGTGCCGGTTCCAGCGAGGCGGATGCTTCTTCATCGGCGCTCAACCCGAAATTCACGTTCGATTCGTTTGTCGTGGGGGCGTGCAACCAGTTCGCTCACGCGGCGGCGAAATCGGTGGCGACGAACCCCTCGCGCAGCTACAATCCGCTGTTCCTGTATGGCGGGGTGGGCATGGGAAAAACGCATTTGATGCACGCTATCGGACGGGAGCTGATCGACCGGCATGGCGCCATGCGCATCATTTACACGTCGAGCGAGCGCTTCATGAACGACATGATTTCGTGCATCCGCACGGAACGGATGCAGCAGTTTCACCAGCGCTATCGCGAGGCGGACGTGCTGCTGGTGGACGATATTCAGTTATTGGGCAATAAGGAGCGCACGCAGGAAGAGTTCTTCCACACCTTCAACGAGTTGCACGATCACCAGAAACAGATCGTGATTTCCAGCGATTCGCCGCCCAAGGATATTCCCGGATTGTTGGAGCGGCTGCGCTCGCGTTTCGAATGGGGACTGCTGGCGGACATACAGCCGCCTGACCTGGAAACCAAGATGGCCATCCTGGACAAGAAGGCGGAGGTGGAAGGCGTCAAATTGCCGGACGACGTCCGATCCTTCATGGCTTCGAAGACTAAGTCGAATGTCCGCGAACTGGAAGGGGCGCTGGTCAAATTGATTGCCTATTCCTCGCTGACGGGAACGCCGATCAATCTGCAAATGTCGCAGCAGGTGTTGAAACATCTGGTGCACGTGCAGGACCGCCGCGTAACCATTGATGCGATCCAGAAGGCGGTGGCGGAAAAGTTCCAGGTGAAGCAGTCGCAACTGAAGGAAAAGAGCAACACGAAGAAAGTAGTCTATCCGCGGCAGGTGGCGATGTACCTGGTGAAGGAACTGACCAACGCCTCGCTGCCGGAGATTGGGCGGGCATTCGGCGGCAAGCACCACACCACCGTGATCCACTCCGTCAACAAAATCGAGAAAGCGCGTCACACCGAAGCCGAATTGAACAGGTTACTCCACAGTCTAATGGACTCATTACAGTGAAGTTGTCTGGTTTTGCACAGACGCCCTTTCGGGGGGCGCGGGGAGAACTGTGCAAATCGCCCGGCCGGCGTGTGTCCCGCAGCCCGTAAATCTCCCGCAGATATGGCGGAAAGTAGTTGAGTTTAGTATAATTTAGGTAGTCTTCAACAGGTTGCACAGGCCCTATGAATGCGGTTGTTGCGATGCATCTTAAGATAGCCAGGAACGTATAGGAGCAGTGGGCATGGAATTCACCGTCAACAAGAGCGATCTGGTACGTGAGTTGAGCCTGTCTCAGGGCGTGGTGGAGAAGAAAACCACCATACCTATTCTTTCGAACGTGCTTCTGGAAGCGGCGGACGATCGGTTGACGCTGACCGCCACGGACCTCGAACTGGGCATTCGCTGCTCCTGCCCTGCGCGGGTGAAAAAGGAAGGCGCGGGAACGGTCCCGGCGCGCAAGTTGCTGGACTATATGCGCCTGCTGCCGGATGGCGACGTGAACATGAAGTTCCTGGAGAACCACTGGGCGAGCATCACGAGCGGGCGTTCGCGGACGCGCATCGCGGGCATGTCGCGGGAGAGTTTTCCGGAACTGCCGGGGATGCCGGAGCCGATCGCGGAAGTGCCGGTGAAGACCCTGGCCTCCATGATCGCGCGCACCTCCTTCGCGATATCCAACGAGGAATCGCGATTCACCCTGAACGGCGCGCTGCTGTTGATGCGGCCGGAAGGACTGACGATGGTGGCCACGGACGGCCATCGCCTGGCGTACGTGCAGGCTTCGCCGGCGGAAAGCGGCACGGCGGACAAGCCGTTTCGCGCGCTGATTCCCAAGAAGGCGATGAACGAACTCACCAAACTGAGCGACGATGCCGGCACCGACGCCAAGGCGATTGTGGCGGGGGATGATAATCACCTGTTTTTCCAGGTGGGACACCGCCTGCTGATCACGCGCAAACTGACGGGGAACTTCCCGGACTACGAGCGGGTACTGCCCAAAGATCATCAGTTCATCGCCAAATTGGAGAAGGCCGAGATCCGGAGTGCGATCGAACGCGTGGCGCAGTTTGCCGACGAGCGTTCGCGGGCCATCCGGGTGCAGTTCGCGGCGGGCGAGGTGCGGGTGTTTTCCTCCAGCGTGGAAACCGGCGAAAGCGAAGAGAGCGTATCCAGCGAGTACAACGGGCCGGATATCGAGATCGGCTTCAACGCCCAGTATCTGCTGGATTTTCTGCGCGCGATTTCGCAGGATCACGTGGCCTTCGAACTGAAGGACCAGAAGAGCGCCGGCGAGATGCGGCCGGCAGGCGACGGCATCGTGGATCAGTACCGCTATGTCGTAATGCCGATGAGAATCTGAAGTTTTTCAAATCAGTAAGGAACTATGCCAAACGACGTTAACTCCGGTGGGGGAGAAGTTTACGATTCCAGTAGCATCAAAGTGCTCGAAGGGCTTGAGGCGGTGCGTCTGCGTCCGGCCATGTATATCGGCTCGACGGGCGAGATGGGTCTTCACCACCTGGTGTACGAAGTAGTTGATAACTCGGTAGACGAAGCGCTGGCCGGCTACGCCACCCACGTCGAGGTGATCATCCACGACGACAACTCCGTCACCGTGACGGACGACGGCCGCGGGATCCCGACAGGCATCATGGAAGCGGAGGGCGTTTCGGCGGCGCAGGTGGTGATGACCAAACTGCATGCCGGCGGGAAGTTCGATTCCAAGAGTTACAAGGTCTCCGGCGGCCTTCACGGGGTGGGCGTAAGTTGCGTCAACGCGCTTTCGGAACGTCTGGAACTGGAGATCTGGAACGGGGGCTATACCTGGTGGCAGGAATACGCTTGCGGCATTCCCAAGGCGCCCCTGGCAAAGACGGGCAAGGCGGGCAGGAAGACCGGTACCCGGGTGACGTTCAAACCCGACCTGACCATCATGGAAGCGTCGGTGTTCAATTACGACACCTTGGCCCAGCGGCTGCGCGAACTGGCGTTCCTGAACAAAGGTCTCAAGATCACGCTGACGGACGAGCGAACGGACCCGGAGAAGGTGACGCCGTTCGAGTACCAGGGCGGCATCAGCGAATTCATCAAGCACCTGAATCGCGGCAAGAGCGTGCTACACGAAAAGCCGATCCACTTCGAGGCGGACCGCGAGATGCCCGAAAAGGGCACCATCACCATGGAAGTGGCCCTGCAGTATAACGACGGCTACTCGGAGAACGTGTTCAGCTTCGCCAACAACATCAACACGGTGGATGGCGGCACGCACCTCTCCGGATTCCGCTCCGCCCTGACGCGCACCATCAACGCATTCGGCCAGCAGGCGGGGCTGTTCAAGGATGTGAAGGAGAACCTCTCGGGCGACGACGTTCGGGAAGGCCTCACCGCGGTGGTCAGCGTGAAAGTTCCGCAACCGCAGTTCGAAGGCCAGACTAAGGGCAAGCTCAATAGCGATATCGCCGGCTACATGACGCAATTCGTCAACGACAAGCTGGGGGAGTACTTCGACAAGAACTCGGCGGTGGGTCGCAAGATCGTGGGCAAGGCGATCGAGGCCTCGCGCGCGCGGGAAGCGGCGCGCAAGGCGAGGGATCTCACGCGGCGCAAGGGCGCGCTGGATTCCGGCGGGCTGCCCGGGAAGCTGGCGGATTGCCAGGAGAAGGACCCCAAACTGTGCGAGATCTTCCTGGTGGAAGGAGAAAGCGCAGGCGGCACCGCGAAACAGGGACGGGAACGGCGGTTCCAGGCGATTCTTCCGCTCAAAGGCAAGATCCTGAACGTGGAGAAGGCGCGCTACGACAAAATGTTGGGGCACGAGGAAATCCGCTGCCTGATCACCGCGCTCGGCACGGGCATCGGCAAGGACGATTTCGACGTGGCGAAACTGCGCTACGACAAGATCATCATCATGACGGATGCGGATGTGGATGGCTCGCACATCCGTACCCTGCTGCTGACCTTTTTCTTCCGGCACATGAACGAGCTGATTACGCGCGGCAAGGTGTACATCGCGCAACCGCCCCTTTACCGCATCAAGAAGGGCAAGAGCGAAAAGTATATCAAGGATGAAAAGGAATTCACCAAGGAGATTATGCGGCGGGCGACCGAGAATCTGACGGTCGAAATCCACTCCAACGGCGACGGCAAACCGAAGTCCATTATGGAAGGACAGGAGTTGCGCACCTTCCTGCTGAATCTTGACGAATATCAATTGATGTTCCACAAAGTGGAGCGGCGGCTGCGCGATGCCCGCGCCGTCGAGGTGCTCAGCGACATCGCTTTTCAGATCGACCACAAGGCCGATTTCCAGGTGGAAGAGAACCTGAGGCCGGTGTTCGAAGCGCTGCAGCAGAAGGGCTTGAACCCTGAGATGCGCAAGGACGAGGAGCACTCCACGTGGGCCGCGGTGTACCGCGACTCGACGGGAGCCGAGCGGAGCGTCGGGATTCAGTTGGCCGCGCAGCCGGAGTTCCGCCGGTTCCGAACTCTGGCGCGCACCATCGCGAAGTTCAACGAACCACCCTTTGTAGTGGTAAAGAACGAGCACCGCGATTCCCAGCCCAACTGGGTGGAGTTGCTCGAATACGTCAAGAACGAAGGCAAGAAGGACGCCAGCGTGCAGCGTTACAAGGGACTCGGCGAAATGAACGCGGAACAACTGGCGGACACGACGATGAATCCCGAGAAGCGCACCCTGCTACAGGTGCGTCTGGAAGACGCGGTGAAGAGCGAAGAGATCTTCTCCACGTTGATGGGCGAGGATGTCGAGGCGCGGCGCAAGTTCATCGAAGAGAACGCGCTGGATGTAAAGAATCTCGACGTCTAGAATACCCGGGCTAAGCGGGGCTAGCCGAGGGCTAGGCGGCCTCGGAAGTGCCGTTCACAAGGCAGGCGAGGCGGGCCACGGTGGCTTTCAAATCGCGGGTTTGCGAGGAAAGCTCCTGGCCTGCCGCGGCGCCCTGTTGGGCGCTGGCCGCGGTCTGCTGCGTGACCTGCTGCATTTGAGCCAGCGCTGCGCTTATCTGCGTGACGCCGCGGGCCTGTTCGTTGCTGGCGGAGCGGACTTCCTCGACCAGGGCATGGACTTCACGGGCGCTTCCGGTGATGCCGCGAAACGTGCCTGCCACCTCATCGAGTTTGTCCTTGCCTTCCTTGGTTTTGCCAATCGAGCTCTCAATCAGGCTCGCGGTGTCCTGAGCGGCCTGGGAACAGCGCTGGGCGAGATTACGCACTTCGTCGGCAACCACCGCGAAGCCCATGCCGGCTTCTCCGGCGCGCGCCGCTTCGACGGCCGCGTTGAGCGCCAGGATGTTGGTCTGGAAGGCGACGTCTTCGATCACCTGAATGATTTTGGAGATTCTATCGCTCGCCGAGTTGATCTCGGTCATGGAGACCACCATCTGATCGAGCCGGGTATTGACCTCCGCAATCTGCGCGGCAGCGTCCTTCATCTTCTCCGCCGCGCGTTCGGCGCTCTCCACGTTCTTCATGGCGATGGAACTGATTTCCTCGCTGGAGGCCGAGGTTTCCTCCAGCGAGGCAGCCTGTTGGGAGGCGCCTTGGGCGAGTGCGTGGGAGGATGCGGAAATCTGCGATGCGGCAGCGGCGTTGCCGTCGGAGGCGGTACGTAGCTCCGCCAGCACCCGACGGAGAGTGACGCTGACGCGGCGGACGCTGAGCAATGCCAAAGCGATCAATCCGGCGATCACGGTGCCGCCCAAGATGAAGACGGCGTATTGCAGCCGGGCGCTGGCGGCATCCGCTGCCGCCGCCAGTTCCGCTTCCTGCCGATCCATCTCTTGTTGCATCTTGCCGATGGCCGACAGCAACCGTTCAAAAACAGGGTTCGACTCTTCGATTTTGACCTGCTGGGCTTGCGCAATATCGCCGTGCAAGAGAAGGCCGATAACCTTTTCATTGGCGCCGCCGAGCGCCTGGAAAGTAGAGGCCACATCGCCTTCGGTGGCGCCCGCTTCCTGGATCTTCGCCAGCACCGTCTTTGACGCGGACTTGCCTTGATCCATGAGCTTTTCCATGTTATCCGGGTCTTTCTCGCGCAGCAGTTGTTGCACCGTGCCTTGCACCTCGCTCACGGACGCAACCAGCGCAAAGAGCGCATCGGTACGACGGTTGTTGACCTCCGACACCGTTCGAAAACTAGAACGGTTCTGGTAGAAAACGTAGGCCAACCCACCAAGCGAGGCTGGCATGGCAAGCGCAAAGGCGGCCACCAGAATCATGAATTGTCGAGTAATACTGGATCTTTTCATAGGTGCCCTTTGCAGGAACTCGGGAGAATCGTCGCGCTGTCCCCGGTTACTGCAGCTTGGAAACATTCAGGCCCACTACTACGGAGCCGATCGGCTTTCCGTTCTCCAGAACGGGCAAACCCACCTGGATTTCCTGTAGCCCAGAGGACTCATCCATAGCGAGTGGACCAATATAGGTCTTACCGCTCATCGGCACCTTGTGTTTGTCTTTGTCGGCATGAGACCAGTAAGTGGTTTTGGCGAGAAAGGCGACCTTGGTGCCGTCGGCGCCGGAAACGAAACATTCCGAGATCTGGTCGTTTTTCTTGGTCTTCAGAAAGACGCCGAGGGGATTTCTGGTGAACCCGCGCACGTAGGGATCGAGCACGGTCAGCTTGGACCACTTCTCGTTGGTCATGGCCTTGTCCTCGGCCGACATGCCGCTGTTGTGCGCCTTGACTGCCGCGACCATCACCGGGTCGGAACTCCAGGACTGTAATTGCTTAATCTTGCTGTCCACGCTGGCTTTCACCTCCGGGGGCAGCGCTTGACTGAACCCGGTCCCGGCGAGGAGCAGCACCGCGGGAGCGGCGGTTTTCCATTGATTTATCAAAGCGTACATCCGTTTTCTCCCTGCTAGAGCGAATAGGTATAGAACACGTAAAGGTATGTCGGACCGATTCCCGGCGTGGTTTTCTGAATAAACTGTCCGGAAAAGAAACGGCCGTAGCCGGCGCCTAGGGTGAAGTGCCGGTACTTGTAGGTGCCGTAAAGATCTGTCTCCTGCCCGACATGGCGGCCCGCGGTGCCGTTGGCGGAGCGGACGATGAGTTTGCCGGAGCCGTTGTAGACGCCGTCCTTAAGATTCGCCAGCCAGTAGTTGTTGTACTGGAAGTTGATCGCGAAGTTCTTGGTGAGTCCCAGGGTTTCCACGGACCGGAAATCGTGGACATTGCGCCAGCCGAATTGGTCCTCATGACCAAATTTGTCGTGGTTGGCCGCATAAAGCTGGTCGAAGGTGCCGGAGTGCTTCGGATCCGCGGGGTTTTCCGTACCGGACGCATATTTATACTCGGCGGAAACATCGAGCGTCTTGCTGGCGATATTCCAGTGGCGGCTCAAGACGCCGACCCAGGCGGCGGCGCTCAGGTCCGCGGGACCCACCTTGCCCTTCTGTAGGGCAGCTTCCAGGCTGTAGTTCACGCCGAGCGACACCGGTCCCGCCATGCGGAAGCCGAACGTGTTGACGGCAAGCTTGTCGGTGCCATCGGCGCTAGAGCCGCCGGTGAAGCCGCCCGGCCGGTTCTGGTCGTGGCGCAGGAAATAGGCTTCCAGCAGGTTCTTCCTGTAGAAGTTGGGGAAGACGTCATACGTGCCCCAGACGCGGTCTCCCAGGACGGGACGGTTGAACTCCCCGATGCGCACTTTCACTACCGACACCGCCAACAATTCCAACTGGACCTTCGGAGAGCGCCAGTACACCCGCGCCTGATCGTAGCTGCGCGAGGTGTTGGCCCAATTCGATATGCCGATCAGCCGCCCTTCGCCGTAGCTGAGATTCATCATCCGGCCCACGAGCATGCCGAACCCTCGTTTGTAAGAGGGGAAGAGTTCGATGTAGCCTTCGTGCAGATCCGCCGGATCGCGCACCGTGCCGGGGGCGCCATCGCCATACCAGGGGGCGCGCGCATCCTGCATCATGCCCGAGAACTTGAGCCATTGGAACGGCATGTAGCTGAGGCCCACCCTGGTGCGAATCAGACCGGTGAACACGTCCACGTCCTTGCCGAACGTATTTCCAGTGCGATCTTCAAAGCGGCCGTGTTGTTCGAAGCTCAAACTCAGCTTGTCATCGGTGGCTGCGGCAATGGCGGTAGTGGCGCGCGTGCCCGGATCCCAATCTTGAGCGCTCGATGGCGTGAGAACGAACAGAGACAAAACAAGCACCTGGTACGCCAAGGTCGCCTTCCGGCGGAACGACATCGAAACCTCCCGGTCGATCTGGCCGTACACTAGCACAGATCGGCCCAAACAGCTGGGGACTTTAGTAGAGAATTCCAAACGGAACTAATGGTCAACTGCCAGGGTCGGAGCCGTGCGCGCCGGTAGGCGAAGCGACCCGGCGCACCGCGCTACGCACATCCTCCAACAGAATTTCCATATCGCGCTTCGTGGTGCGGTAGTTGAGCACGCAGCCGCGCAGAGCAAACGTCCCGCCGACGCGCGTGTTGGAGAGATAGCTGCTGCCGCCATGCTGCACCTCCAGCATGACACGCTCGTTGAGGGCGTCCAGATCGCCGGCGAATCCGCGCGGACAGTAACGAAAGCAAAAGATGGAGAGATCCACCGGCGCCAGCATCTCAAAATCGTCCGTCGAGCTTACCAGGTCCGCGAAGTACTTCGCGCAGGCGATATTGTCTTCAATCGCCTCGCCGATGGCCTGGGTGCCCACCGACTTCAGGAGCAGCCATAGATCCAGCGCGCGAAAGGGACGGGAAAGCTCCGGGCCGTAATCCCAGAAAGCGAAGGCTTCGTCATCTTCCAGACCCACCACGCGGGTATACTCGGCATTCTCGCTGAACGCCGCCCGGGCCGCCGCGGGGTCGCGGTATAGGACGCACCCGCAGCCCACCGGCAGATAGAGCCACTTGTGCGGATCGAGCGCCACCGAATCGGCCTCGCCGATGCGGCGGAAGAAAGCACGCGCGGAAGGCGCCAGCGCCGAGAATCCGCCGTACGCGCCGTCGACATGCAGCCAGAGATTGTGGGTGTGGGCCAAATCGGCGATCCCTCCGATCGGGTCCACCGCTCCCGTGCCGGCGGTGCCGGCGCTGGCCACCACGCAGAAGGGCAGCCGGCCGGCGTCACGGTCCTGACGCACCAGACGGTCCAGATCCGCCAGGTCCATACGCAGGTCTCCGTCCGTCTTCACAGAGCGCAGGTTGGCCGCTCCGATACCCAACATGGCGGCCGCCTTGCGGATGGAGAAGTGGGCTTCCGCGGACGCGTACAGGCACATGCGGGCGCCGCCCATGCCGTCGCGGACCACGTTCCCGGGCGCCTTGGCGCTACGCGCCGCCGCGATGCCGGCAAAATTCGCCATCGATCCCCCGCTCACCAGCAATCCGGCGCCATCCATCGGGTAGCCCAGCATCTCCTGGATCCAGCGGATGCATAACAACTCCATTTCCGTGGCCGCCGGCCCGGAACGCCAGCAGGTCACGTTGATGTTGAGGGCCGCCGCGATCATGCTGCCCATCGTCGCCACCGGCGCACCTGGCGAAGAGACGTAACCGAAGAATCGCGGGTGGCCGTTGTGGCGGCTGAACTCCTCGACCACGTCGCGCACCGTGCCGAGCAGGTCCGCGAACGGCAGTCCGGTAGATGGAGCGGGCTCGTCGAGCCGCTGCCGCAGGCCAGCCGAGGTAGTGGGACGCACAACGGCACGCGCGGCCAGCGTGCCGTAATATTCCGCTACCAGATCGAGCGCGGCGCGGCCCATTTCCCGGATCTCGGCCCCGGGGATTACCAGTGGATTCGGCAAAGTGCCAGAGTAACAGGAAATCTCCGGCGCTGTTTCTGATTTTGACTGATTTTGACGGCGCACGTGATTCAGTGAGCCTGGTCACTGGAGTGCCCAGTATCCTTCACGCGTCTTTACTTGCAGCTCCGGCCGGTCCTTCACGGCGACCCGGATCGCATGAAACTTTCCGGGTTCGCCGCCCTTCGGCTCGAAGCTGAGGATGTACTGGCTATGCACCTCTTCACCTACCAGTTGAATGGCCTGCTCCAGGGCGTTCTTCTTCAGGAAACTCAGGGTACGGCCGCCGGTGGTATGGGTGAACAGGCTGGAAAGATCCGGCTTTTGCAGGCGAACTAACTCTCCAAGACCGTAAATCAGACCGCCCGGCCCCAAGTCCGGCGGCACCGGCGTGTTGTCGGGGGGCGGACACATCGCACACTGTTTGATCTTGATTCGTTCCGCCTCGGGCTTCAGATCCTCTGCGGTTTTCGGCCTTACCGTATACGGCTCGAGAAATGGCGAATAGGTCAGCCAATAAACCGTGGCATTGAGCCGCTGTACCCGCTCCATGACTGCGGGCAGTTTCGCAACGCTGGCACGGTCCCGCCTCTCCGCAATCATGAGGATGATTCGCCGCCGCGCCACCGGCCGCCCTTCCAGCATGACGAGCGCGTGGTTCATGGCGTCCAGAATCCGCGCGTCACCGCCTTCCTTCCGCAGCATGCGGAGCGCGTGGATCACCTCATCCGGGCTGTCGGTGAAATCCTGGTGCACCCGCACCTTGCCGCTGAACGAGATCACCGCCGTTTCTCCGGCATACGCCGCCAGCAGCTGGGTAAACAGGATGCCGCTGCCGCCCAATTTATCGATCACCGCGCCGGAATTCGAGGCCGTCTCAACCGCGACCACCAGGGAGATGGGATACATCATCCAATCCATCTGTATCGCCTGCCGCACATTGTTGTCGTAAAGTGTCAGATCGTCAGTGGTCAGCCCGTCCACGGAACGCCCTTTGGAATCGGTGACGGTAGTGGGTGCGACCACCAGCGAAGCGGTGCTTTTAAACTGTGCCCGGCCGGCGCAGGCAAGCAGGACGAGAGCGGCGGCAACACGCATTGCGGTAAGCCTAGCAACTTGTGGACCACCGAAGTGGGGCAGCCTCCCGCACCACGATGCCTTATTCCCGTTCCGCCGGCAGGAGCCGCCGTAGTCCGGCCGGCAGAACGCTCACCATGTAAGCATCCATCCGCGCCCGATTCCTTTGATAAGCGACCGTTCCCACGATTACGCCGACGCCGATCACCGTCAGCGCCATCGGCAGGAACAGCGAATTCCTGAATAACCGGAATACGAGGTAGCTCAGGTAGCCCGCCACCCCGAAGGAGCCGAAGACGGCGAACACCCGGCGATCCAGCAGGGGCGAAACCGCGATCAGAACAATGTTGACGACACAATACCCGAACCTTGACCAGGGGCCGCCGCTGTCCATCATGGAGAGTCCGCCCCAGAAAGCCGCCAGCCCGAACAGGTACAGCCAGAACGCGTAATCGTCCCGGGTGCGCCGGTCCACCAGATAGGCGATTACCAGGATCACCGCGCCGAATGCCGTCGATACCCAGAGTTGCTGCGGCCCGCTGAAGTCCGTCTTGCCGAAGAGAAGCGGTGTGAGATCCATCGACATGTACCACAACGTGAAAGCCAGCGGCGCGGTCAGGAATGGGAACCGGACGAAGCGCAACGCCACGCCGCCAGCCGCGAGCGTGGCCAGTTCCATGGCCAGCCAGCTTCCTTTCACCCAAACGTAGTAATCGTGATAGCTGCCCGGATTCGCCTGCGGCCACCAACCCGTCGCCCTCTCGAGACCGTACACCGCCAAGGGCGTCATACACACCGCTACAACCGTCAGCAAGCCCCCCGCGACGTACAGTTTGCGCTCACGGAACAAATGCGGCCCCAGGAGGCCGAAGATGCAGCCATATGTCAAAGCCAAGGCCAGAATGCCGGCTCCTCCGACGCGCTCCCACGCNNCAGCCCGTCAAATCTCTGCTGCCCGCCGGTTGCGGCGGTGAGCCCGTCCCAGAGCCGTTGCGTCTGCGCTTCCGGAACGCCGGCTTTATCCGCTTCCCGGAAGAGCAATTCCTTGGTCAGTTTCATGCCAATCGATCCGAAATACCTGGCGACCGCCACCTTACCACAACGGCCAATGTGAAATGGACAGACCGAAGGTTAGCGCCTACGGGCACTGCCCGCCCCTGGATCGGTTTCACCGCAGGCCCTGGAGGAAGTAATTGGAGCGTTTTTCGCGGGCGATGGTTGTGGGGTCGCCGTGGCCGGGGAAGACCTCGGTCTCGCCGGGAAGCGGCAGC
>PLDO01000029.1:2564-2984 GCA_003136215.1 Bryobacterales bacterium | reverse complement strand
AGCTGACGCGGGGCCAGACGATAGTATTCGATAACAACTGCCGGATGACCGATGACCCGGAAGGTGAAGTGCGCAAGCTATTGCTGGCCTGACAGCGTACCCTGTCTACGCTGGGTGATGAACGTTGCGGCGCCGTTCTTATGCCCCTACCCTTCCAAGACCGCCAAGGATGCCGTTCTGCGCGGCTTCGTTTACACCCCTCCGGATTATGAAAGGAATCGCTCCAAGCGTTATCCGGTGCTTTATCTGCAACACGGCGCCGGGGAAGACGAACCGGCTGGGGTGCGCAGGGGTTCACTGGTCTGATCATGGACAACCTGATCGCCGCCGCCAAAGCCAAGCCCTTCATCGTCGTCATGGCGAATAGCTATGTCCCCGGCGCCGCCAGCGGCCCAGGTCGCGGCGCGCCAGGCGGAGGAC
>PLDO01000029.1:0-2549 GCA_003136215.1 Bryobacterales bacterium | reverse complement strand
TCAGCTACGGAAGCCGCGAGAACAGCGCGGCCGGTAAGACGAACGTGGAGGCCCTGAAGCAAGCCGGCGTCGATAGTGTATTCTACGAATCTCCGCAGACCGCTCACGAGTGGCTGTCCTGGCGGCGCAGCCTGTATCAATTCGTGCCGTTGCTGTTCCAAAAGTAATTGAACACTGCCATCAGCGTTTGTTGGAAACCCGCTTTGTGGGGAGCCAGCAGCTAGAGGGAACGTCCCCGAGTGCTCGGCACACGAACGGCACACGGCACCACGCTAATATGCTCGATTGTTTAACATTTAGAGAGACGAAGGCTGATCGGGGTTCAGTCATTACTCTTAGCGGCGGCCCGGGCTGACAGTTTACGCGCTGAGGGTGACTACCGTCTTGATTCCAATCGCGTCCAGAATCTCCTGGAGCCGGGCAATCGCGACCGTCTGATAGTCGCTCTCCTCGTACCGGCTGATCACTTGCTTGCTCACGCCCAGCCGCCGGGCCAATTCGGTTTGCGAGACCCCCTTGGCAATTCGGATCTTCACGATGGACGGTGCAATTTGGTCGAGTCGCTCGAAATGTGGCAGGGTTAGCTCGCCGGACTTCATCTGGTCGTACTCGCGCAGCTCATCTTCAAGCTGTCGGNNATCGCGGCGGAGCGTTTGCCTGGCTCCTCCACGTCTGCCTTCGCGAGTGCCCGTCGGAAGCCTTCGATCTGAGCTACTGTCCGGTCTCGTTGAGCGTCGCTCTTGATCATGGCCGTGCCACCTTCACTACTCGAATCACACCGCGAGATTGCCCTTCACGGTCCTGTCGAAAGAACTCCGGAAAACCCATCTCCGGGCTGGCCTGCATCGCCGGATGGATGAAAAACTCAACGCCATGGTCGGCCCACATTCGCCACTTCCACTTCCTCGCATGCGGAACGAGAATCAACTCGAAGTCGATCCAGTAGGGATCGATGCGATCATAGACGCCGTCGTCGGGCTCAACCCAATAGCCATCGACATCGCCGGGATCCGGCTTCTCGGTACAAAAGCTGCCGTCAAGGTAAATTTCTTGAACACCGGCCGCTCAAAAGGCCTCGACGGCTGTGCGGAGCCCCTTCAACAACCATCGACGACGAGGCGTGAACCCGAGGCGCTTTGCTCTCGTCCAACGTTGCTCGATAATCACCCGGCGGCAACGCACCGGTACTCGGGTCAAAAACCGGAATCAATCTTCCTCCATTCTGTCAGAGACAAAGACGTTTGTCAACAGTTATGCTGTCTTCGCTCATCGTCGCCCAAAATGCGATGCTTCAGCCAAGGCACGCGCTTCTGGTTGCAGGCTCAGCAAGGATTCCAGCGGCCGCGTACAGGGTTAGGTTTTAGATTGCGTGCGAAGCCGCCGCCGCTGCCGTCGACCGGGACTGATACCTGATCCAGCCGTACGGCGTTCCGGTGAATGTGACGCACGCCAATTGCAGCCAACTCACACCCGGATGCGCCAGAGTAGCGTGAGGTTCCGGCAAGCTTGCATGACTCGGCCTGCCGGTAATTGGTAACGTCGGTCTTACGCCCGCCAGGGCGGGGAGGATCGGCTATGTCTGCCAAAGAACCGTTTGAGATTCCCGATGGCATGCGGAGGGTCTGCCGGCGTTTCGAGCGCTGGCGAAATGGACACAAGGCCCGCTTGCCGATTCCAGAAGCGTTGTGGGGGGCAGCAGCGGAAGCAGCTCGCGAGCATGGCGTTTTCCGGGCGTCCAAGGCGCTGCACTTGGAGTACGGCAAACTCAAACGGATGGTGGAAGCCGGCCCCGCCCCGGCGCGGCCGACAATGGGGGGCGCAACGTTCTTGGAACTGGCGCCACCCCAGGCCGTTAGTCTTGCCGAGTGCCTGATTGAGTTGGAGGGGCCACGCGGCAAGATGCGCATCCAGTGGAAAGGGGCCACAGCACCGGACCTGGCTGCGCTCAGCCGGATCTTGTGGGAGTCGGCGTGATCCAGATCACGCCGCAGATGCGCATTCTGGTAGCGATCGAGGCAGTGGATGGAAGGAAAGGCATCGATTCCCTGGCTCGGTTGTGCCAGGAGAAACTCCAGAGCGATCCCTTCTCAGGCGGCCTGTTTGTGTTCCGCAGCCGGCGTGGGACCTCGATCCGGATCTTAGTGTATGACGGCCAGGGGTTCTGGTTGGCGCAGAAGCGCCTGTCGCAAGGGCGATTCGTGTGGTGGCCGAGTGGAAAAGAACCGTCCCGGCGGTTGGAAGCTCACCAGGCACAGTTACTGTTGGCGGCGGGTAACCCGGAAACCGCAGCCGCGCCGGTGTGGCGGAAAGTGAGTTAAGAACAGTTGCAACAAAACACTTGCGTTCTGATTTTATCTCTGGCATTCTGCGGTTATGGCGGAAACATGGCGCTACCGCGGACAAGAGATCGGTAGCGAGCAAATTGTTTTCCTGCGGGAGTTCATTCGGACGCATCCCACCAGCAGCCGCTGGAAGCTGTCCCGGCAATTATGCGAAGCCCTGGGGTGGAAGCAGGCCAACGGCGCCCTGCGCGACATGGTTTGCCGCGG
>PLDO01000421.1 GCA_003136215.1 Bryobacterales bacterium | reverse complement strand
TGATGGTGACCTTGTGCAGCGGGTCGGCGTTGGGCAGGCTGGCGGCCACCAGCGCGTGTCCGGCTTCGTGATAGGCCGTGTTGCGTTTTTCAGCCTCGCTCATGACCATGCTCTTGCGTTCGGCGCCCATCAGGATCTTGTCCTTGGCGAGCTCGAAATCGAGCATCATGACGACTTTGCGATTCTGCCGGGCGGCGTTGAGCGCGCTTTCGTTGACCAGGTTGGCCAGATCGGCGCCGGCCAGGCCGGGTGTGCCGCGGGCCAGCACGCTGAGATCGACGTTGTCGCCGAGAGGGATCTTCTTGGTGTGGACGCGCAGGATGGCTTCCCGGCCCACAACGTCGGGGCGGCCCACCACCACGCGGCGGTCGAAACGGCCGGGGCGAAGGAGCGCGGGGTCGAGCACGTCGGGCCGGTTGGTGGCGGCCACCAGGATGACGCCTTCGTTGGACTCGAAACCGTCCATTTCGACGAGCAGTTGGTTGAGGGTCTGTTCGCGCTCGTCGTGTCCGCCGCCGAGCCCGGCGCCGCGATGGCGGCCCACCGCGTCGATTTCATCGATGAAGATAATGCACGGGGCGTTCTTCTTGCCCTGTTCGAAAAGATCGCGGACGCGGCTGGCGCCAACGCCAACGAACATTTCCACGAAATCCGAGCCGGAGATGGAGAAGAACGGCACGCTGGCTTCACCGGCGATAGCGCGGGCCAGGAGGGTCTTGCCGGTTCCCGGAGGCCCGATGAGAAGGACGCCCTTGGGAATGCGTCCGCCGAGCTTCTGGAACTTCTGCGGTTCGCGCAGGAACTCGATGATCTCCTGTAGTTCTTCCTTGGCCTCTTCCACACCGGCGACGTCTTTAAACGTGACCTTCTTCTGCTGCGTGGAGTGCAGTCGGGCGCGGCTCTTGCCGAAGCTCAGAGCCTTGTTTCCGCCGCTTTGCATCTGGCGCATCATGAAGATCCAGAATGCCAGCAGGACGATGAACGGGGAGGCATTGAGCAGGATGGAGACCCAGCCGCCGGAAGAGGTGTCCTTGATCGTGACGTTGACCTTCTTGTCATTCAGCAGGTCGTAGAGTGGGGGATAATTGGCGGGCACCTGGGTGTGGAACCCCTGCGCGGGATTCTGATAGACGCCGTGTACGTCACGGTCCGCGATGGTGACTTCTTTCACCTCGCCGCCCTTCACCTTCTCCAGGAACTGCGTGAAGCTGATGGTGTCTTCCTTGATCCCCTGGCCGGTGCGGACCACTGCAAACAGCAGCACCGCGACACAGATTAATACCACCCAGAAGATTAATGTCTTAACGTTCGAGTTCACGAAACCTCCGTACCGGTCGCTATTTCAATAGACGCCGCCCGATGCGATCGCGATTCCAATACTCTCATCACCGGACTTCCAATTCGCCGACGGCCAGAACCCGCGAGCTCTCGATACCGGCTGTCACCGCCGCCGCGGTTCCGAACCGGCGAGCCCAGACGATGGATTCCGCATCCGTCAGGACCGGCCACTGCGCTCGCTCCCAGGCGGGAATGCGTGCCTGCTGGAAGAGCGCCTTGATCTTTTTCGCGGCGGGGATCCCCATGGGTTGGTACTGGTCTCCCGGCCGCCAGCTCCGCAATTCCAGAGGACCGGACAGCCGATTCCAGTCGAGACAACCCATCTGACTATTATATACGGTATTCGGCAATCGCGTAGTTTCCGAGTTTTCAAGCAGTTCCAGCGAAATCGCCAGATCGGTACCAGGGATACGGGTGACTCCTGGTACGGCCGGGCGCACGGAGTATGCGCCGTCGGGCGCGCCCGGTGCGAACCGGAGCCAGTCGAAGGAGCGGCGGACTTCGATCCCGGGGAGTTGTGTCCGTCCGTTGCCCTGGGTTCGCGCCGCAAGCCCCAGCACAGCGTCGATGTGACTGAACCCGCTGGACTTGCGGCCGCCACCGGCGAGTTGGATGGCGCGGCGGACGAGGCGCCGGGCGGCGGCCAGCGGCATGGCCGCAAGGGCGGCGGCGGACACGAGGACGGCGCCGTCGGAGCGCGTGATGTGGCGGTCCGCGAGGCGGTCTGTCTCGGCCTTCCAATAGGCTTCTTCGGCGAGCGATAGGTCCGCGGTGCGCGCCAGGGTTTCGGCGAGCGCGGGGTTCCACTCGCGGGCGAGTTGGGGCAGCAGTTGGTGACGGATTCGGTTTCGGGCGAAATCGAGAGTGGCGTTGGTCGCGTCTTCCCGCCAGGGGATGGCGCGGTCGCGGAGGAAGCGGACGATCTCATCTCGGTCGATCTCGATGAGCGGGCGGACGATGCCGCGGTCGGTGACGGGGCGGATGGCGGCGAGCCCGGTGGCGCCACTGCCGCGCAGAAAGCGGAAGAGGACGGTTTCAGCCTGGTCGGAGCGCGTGTGGCCCACAGCCACGCGAGTAGCCGCTCCGCCGCCGAGTTGATCGTGGAAGAACGCCAGGCGGGCGTGGCGCGCGGCTTCCTCCAGGTTGCCGGGTGAGTTAGAGAGATCGAGATCGCAGAGGGTAAAGGGTAGACTGACGCCCGCGGCCAGGGAACGCACGAATTCGGCGTCGTCTTGGGAGGCGTCGCCGCGCAGGTTGTGGTTGACGTGGAGGACGCTCAGGGTCAGGTCCCAGCGCGGCGCCAGATCGAGCAGGACGTGAAGCAGGCACACGGAATCCGCGCCGCCGGACACGGCGACGGCGACCCGATCGCCGGGCGTGAACATGCGATGGCGCTCGATGGTTTGGACGACGCGGTCGTGCAAGATGATTTCATTGTAGGGCCTGTGCCCGTCCACTCATCGCGTCTTCGGGGAGGTCGGTTTTGACCGCCGGCGGGCGATAAACCAGACGCCCCCGATCAGAAACACGAGGCCGCCGATTGGTGTTACTGACAGCAGGAAGGCGGGCACGCGGTTCGCCCCGTCATCCACTCCGATCGAACTGGCGATGGTTACGATGAACAGAACCACCATTGCGAATGCCGTGCATCCGAGCACGCCGAGAACCCAGACGAACGTCATGGCGTAGTCCCAGACCCACCTGCGAGGCGGCTCGAACTCTTGGGGGGCTTTCGCCTGGGACACTTCGACAGGCACTTGCCGCTCACCGTCGTAACCGCATGGGCACCGGAGGTTGTCCCAATCGGTGATGAAACCGCACTTTGGGCATTTCACTTGGACGAGTCTTCCCAGTAAACCATACCGTCACATCCGAAAGGTATACTGGCCAGTGAGCTGACCTATGCAGATCTTAACGGGTGTTTTGCTTGGACTGGTGGCCTGGTTCCTGCTGCGAATTCTCCTGATGGGTGTGTACACCGTCGATCAGAATGAACGCGCCGTCAAGACGCGATTTGGGCGTGCCGTGCGCGTGCCCGGGGGAAAGACGACGCTGGACGATCCCGTCTCCGAGGCGCTGCGGCCCGAGGAGCGGGAGCGGTATACCTATCCGCAGGTGCGGGTGATTCCGCCGGGCGGACCGTATTTCAAGATGCCGTGGGAGAAAATCTATAAGGTCTCCATCGCCACCATGACGGTGAACATGGCGCTCGACCCGGAGAGCCCGGCGGCCAACGATAACGGCACGCGCCTGGAGGCGGTGACCAAAGATCAGCTGAATACCGGGCTCACCGGGCAGATCCGGTACCGGGTGAGCGAGGCCAACCTCTACGCCTTTCTGTTCGGCATCAAGCGGCCGTTCGTCCACGTGGTGGCGTATTTCGTTTCGGTGCTGCGGCAACGCATCGCCAGTTTCGAGGCGAAGGCCGTGCCGCTGGCGCCCGGGGTGGAAGCCGCCGGCGCGCAGGCGCCGCTGGCCGGCAGCGAGATGACGGGCATTTCGATCAACGACCTGCGCAAGAACCTGCGCGACCTGAACGAGTATATGGACCACGAGTGCCGCACGGCCCCGGCGCGCTACGGGGTGATTCTGGATGCCTCCCTCATCACCGGCATCGACCCGCCGCCGGAAGTGGAATCGGCTCTGGCGGCCATCAATACGGCGCACAACCAGGTGTCGAGCGACATCAGCCTGGCGCAGGCGGCGGAATTGGGGGCGCTGCACCGCACCGGGCCGGGCATACTGGCGTCGTACCTGCGAAACGTGCGCCTGGCCTTATACGACAAAGCGCAGCAGATCTACCTGGAGGCGGGGAAATGACCGACCAACCTTTGGCCAGCCTCCTGGCGGCGGCGCTTTTCGCCTTTGTGGGGGCGTTTCTGGCGGAACCCGTCCTGCTCGCCCTGGGACGAATCTTCGGATTGTACGCGGTGGTGCAGGAGCGCACCTGCCGCGTTTACATGCTGTTCGGCAAAGTGCTCGGCGTGCTGGACGAACCGGGGCTGCACTTCCTGCCCGCCAAGCTCGGCCCGGCGGCGTTCGGCATCAACCTGCTGGGCAGTTGCTACGTGCTGGATATGCGCCTGGACCAGGAGTATCTGCGCAGCCAGCCGGTGAATTCCGAAGAAGGCGCGCCCATGGGCATCGGCATCTGGTACGAGATGTGGATCAGCGACCCGGTTTCGTACCTCTTCAAGAACACCGACCCGCGCGGCTCGCTGCGCGCCAACGTGAGCAACGCCACGGTGCGCTGCCTGAGCAACATGAAGCTGGCGGAGATGATGGAGACGCGCCACAACATGAGCCAGACGGTGCGCGCCGAGGTGACGGACAAATCGCAGGCGTGGGGCTATCAGTTGGGCAGCGTCTACATCCGCAAGGTGCACTTCCGCGATGTGGGAATGATCCACCAGATCGAGGAGAAAGTGGTCAATCGTCTGCGCCAGGTGACGTCGGCCATCCGGCAGGCCGGGTCGAACCAGGTGAGCGTGATTACCAGTTCGGCGGAACGGGAGGCGGCCATCGAGTTCGCCAAAGCGGCGGCCATACGTCCGGCCACGCTGGGACAGGCCTTCCAGGAGATCGCCCGCGAACCGGAGGTGGCCGCGGCGCTGTTCGACGTGCTGGAGACGCAGCGGATTCTGGCCAGCAGCGCCAAGATTGCCATGCTGCCGGGCGGTCCGCACGGCCGCATGCTGGCCAATCTCATGGCTGCGGAAAAACAGGGGTAGGGGGCGGAGGCCCGCCCCGAGCCGGCGCCGGTTTTGATTTCACCTTTAGTACGGCTTTAGTACAGCCACCGCTAAAGTCCCGCGGCCCGTCGTCCGATAGATCCTTGGCCGACGGTGCCGACAGACGGCGAACCGGAATGGGAGAAGGTCGTGGAATCAGATAACCGAATTCGGATCTTGCTCTACACCCAGCAACCGTTTATCGCTCAAGGGTTGGCCACAGTTTTCCTCGCCCACGCGGATCTCCAACTGGCGGCTTGTCAGGACACTCTGGCCGGCACCCTCGACTGCCTCAGATCCACACGCAGCGATGTTCTGCTGGTCCACCTGATATCCGGAATCAGGCTGGCGGATTTACGTGAGATACGGTCTGCCGACAGATGCTGTCAGGTCGTACTGTGGGGGGAGGAACTGGGAGGCGAGTTCGCCTTTCAGGCGATGCAGTTGGGCGTGCGCGGCATTCTTCCCGGCAATGCATCGATCGATGATTGCCTGGGGGCTTTGCGCAATGTCCATCATGGTGTGCTGTGCTTCGATAGAGACCTGCTGGAGAACGTGCTGTCGCAAAAACGGGTCGCCCTCACCCCACGGCAGGGGCAGATCGTCTCGCTGGTGGCGCAGGGGCTCAAAAACAAGGAAATTGCCTTCTCGTTGGGAATTACCGAAGGCACGGTGAAGGTCTACCTGTACAAGTTATTCAGGAAGCTCGGCATGAACGACCGGCTGGACATGGCGCTCTTTGGACTGAAGAACCTGTTCAGCGGCCAGCCTGAACTGGAGAGACTGAAGGCATCGGGACAGGCGCGCGACCTTGCCGTGGGGGCGATGCCGGCTGGGTCGCTCCTGCTGGTGGCGCGAAAACAGCCTGGCGCGCACGTGGTGCATTGAGCAGTGGGCGCAGGCAACCCGGCCTCAACCAGCCCCTTGCGCGACGGCGCACGGCCGCACCCCGGCGCCGCATGTTATAAGAGAGATTGCCATCTGGAATCGCCGAGCTTTTCCCTTAGATGTCGGCTGGCGCGCCGGAACTCACCGAGAGTCTCTCCTACCCAATCGTAGTGCGAGCTTCCTGGCGCGCGGCAAGCAGTTTGGAGCAGATCATGGAACAAACGGCAGATATCGCTTTGATCGGTCTGGCAGTTATGGGCCAGAACCTGATTATGAATATGAACGATCACGGGTACACGGTGGTCGCCTTCAACCGGACGACATCCAAGGTCGATGAGTTTCTGAACGACGCAGCCAAGGGACGGACCACCATCCTGGGCGCTCATTCGATCGAAGAAATGGTGAAGCTGCTGAAGCGGCCGCGCAAGATCATGCTGATGGTCAAGGCGGGCAAGCCGGTGGACGAGTTCATCGAGCATCTGCTGCCGTACCTGGAGCCGGGCGATCTCATCATCGACGGCGGGAATTCGCACTTTCCGGACACCATCCGGCGCACCGGCTACCTGGAGAGCAAAGGGATGCTGTTCGTTGGCACGGGCGTCTCGGGCGGTGAGGAAGGCGCGCGCTTCGGCCCTTCCATGATGCCGGGCGGCAGCGTGGCGGCATGGCCGCTGGTGAAGGACATCTTCCAGGCGATCTGCGCCAAGACTCCGGAAGGCGAGGCCTGCTGCGAGTGGGTGGGCCGCGACGGCGCCGGTCACTTCGTCAAGATGACCCACAACGGCATCGAGTACGGCGACATGCAGTTGATCTGCGAGGCGTACCAGCTCATGAAGCAATGCGTTGGGCTGAGCAACGAAGAGATGCATGACGTCTTCACCGAGTGGAACAAGGGTGAACTGGACAGCTACCTGATCGAAATCACCCGCGACATTCTGGGCTTCAAGGATCCGGCAACGGGCGAGCAGGTGGTGGACAAAATTCTGGACACCGCCGGGCAGAAGGGCACCGGTAAGTGGACCAGCGTCAGTTCGCTGGATCTCGGAATTCCGGTGACGCTCATCGGCGAGGCCGTATACGCGCGCTGCCTCAGCGCCATGAAGGACGACCGCGTGGCGGCCAGCAAGATCCTGTCGGGGCCGAAGTTCCAGTTTACGGGCGACAAGAAGGCGTTCGTGGAAGATATCCGGCAGGCGCTGCTGGCTTCGAAGATTATCAGCTATGCGCAGGGGTTCATGATGCTGCGCGAGGCGGCCAAGGAATACAAGTGGGATCTGCACTATGGCGAAATTGCCATGATGTGGCGAGCCGGCTGCATCATCCGAAGCGCCTTCCTGGGCAAGATCAAGGCTGCGTTTGCCACCAATCCGGACCTGAGCAACCTGTTGCTGGATGGGTATTTCACGGGCGTGATCGAGCGATGCCAGCCTGCCTGGCGGCGCGTCGTGGCCAAGGCGGTGGAGGCGGGCGTCCCGGTGCCGGCGTTCATGACGGCGCTGGCGTTCTTCGATGGCTATCGCAGCGCGCGGTTGCCGGCGAACCTGCTGCAGGCGCAGCGCGACTACTTCGGCGCCCACACCTATGAGCGGGTGGACCAGCCGCGCGGCAAGTTCTTCCACACCAACTGGACGGGCAAGGGCGGCAACGTCTCGGCCGGAACGTACACGGTATAAGGCGTGCAAAAGGGACTCAAACCCACTCGCTTACGCTCGGGGCTCGGATCGGAGCCCCGGCCGTGAGGGAGGGGTTGGCAGAACATTTCAGGAGAACGGTTTGAGCGCAGAGATTACCAAACTGGCATCTAAGATCCGCCTGCTGTTGATGGACGTGGACGGCGTGCTGACGAACGGCAAGCTGTACAACGTGCCCGGACCCGACGGCAAGATGGCGGAGACCAAGGGCTTCGATTCCCAGGACGGCATCGCGCTGCAATGGATGGCGCGCGCCGGGATCGCCACGGGATTGATCAGCGGGCGCGTCTCCCCGGCCACGGTGGAACGCGCCACGCAGTGCAAATTCAAGTACATCTACCAGGGTCACACGGAGAAGATTCCCATCTTGCAGGAGATTCTGGCGGACGCCGGGATCGCTGCTGAAGAGGTGGCCTACATCGGCGACGATTTCACCGACGCGGTGGTGATGCGCCGGGTGGGTCTGGCGATCGCCACAGCCAACGCGCGGCCGGAGGTGAAGCCGCTCGCGCACTACGTCACGCAGGCGCCCGGCGGAGAGGGAGCAGTCCGCGAAGTAGTGGAACTGCTGCTCAAAGCGCAGGGCAAGTGGGACGGGATTCTGAAACATTACGAGATTAGTCTGGAGAAATGAATCGATGAGCACTGGCCTGAATATACGTCAAGACGGCGCGCTGGATTTCCTGTCGCTGGGCGCGCTGATACATCGCCTCGACCCGGGAATCATCCCGTTCCGCAAGGCGACCGAATGCAAGATCCACGTGAGCGGAGGCGAATTCAACTGCGCCGCCAACCTGGCCGATTGTTTCGGCTTGAACACCGGCATCGCGAGCGCCATGGTGGATTACCCAATCGGCGCGCTGATTGCCGAACGCGTGCGCGCCATGGGCGTCAAGCCGTTCTACAAGCAGTTCAAGCACAATGGCGTGAACGGTCCGAACATGGCCGCCGTGTATAGCGACCAGGGCTTGGGCGTGCGTGCCCCGGTGGTGTTCTACAATCGCTGCAACGAGGCGGCGGCGCAGTTGAAGCCGGGCGATTTCGACTGGAAAGCCATTTTCGCCACCGGCGTGCGCTGGTTCCACTCGGGCGGCATCTTCGCGGCGCTTTCGCCCACCACCGCCGAAGTGATCATCGAAGCCATGCAGGCGGCCAAAGCGGCGGGCGCGGTGACCTCGTTCGACTTGAACTATCGCGCCAAGCTGTGGAACATTTCCGGCGGCGAAGAGCGCGCCGTCGCGGTGCTGGACCGCATCGTGAAGAACGTGGATGTCCTGGTGGGCAACGAGGAAGATCTGCAAAAGGGCCTCGGCATTCCCGGACCGGAAGTCGCCGCAAAATCGAAGCTGGATCCGAGCGCGTTCTTCGGCATGATCGATACCGTCGTCAAGAAGCATCCGCACGTGAAGATCGTGGCCACCACGCTGCGGGAAGTACACTCCACCAACCGGCACAGCTGGGGCGCGGTGGCGTGGATCAACGGCAAGACTTACACGTCGCCGACGGCGGAGCTGGACGTTCACGATCGCGTCGGCGGCGGCGATGGATACGCGTCGGGCTTCTTCTACGGGTTGCTGACCGGCGAAGAGCCGTTGGAAGCGGTGAAGCTGGGTTGGGCGCACGGCGCTTTGCTGACCACCTTCCCGGGCGACACCACGATGGCGACGCTCGCCCAGGTGCGCGCCGTCGCGGCGGGGGGCGCCGCGCGGATCCAGCGATAGGGGGCGGGAACCCCCGTCATCCAGGGAGGAGCTTCTGTGGCCAGGATCGATCTCCACGCGGATCGGCTGCTCCCGGCGGAACCGGCCCGGCGAGCGGTTGCCCGGCGGCTCTACGAGGAGGTGCGCGAGCTGCCGATCGTCTCGCCGCACGGGCACGTGGACCCGGTCCTCCTCCAGCAGGACCGCCCCTTCGACAATCCGGCGGCGCTGTTCGTCACCCCGGACCACTACGTGACCCGGATGCTCCACGCCCACGGCGTGCCCCTCCCCGAGCTGGGCATCCCGAGGCGCGACGGGGGGGGCGGCGTGGCCGACCCCCGCCAGACCTGGAGACGGCTGTGCGAGCGGTGGGACGCCTTCCGCGGCACCCCGTCCCGCTACTGGCTCGAGGCGGAGCTGGCCCAGGTCTTCGACGTCCCCATCCGCCCGTCCGCCGCTGACGCGGACCTCATCTACGACCGCCTCATGAAGCGCTTCGCGCTTCCCGAGTACCGGCCACGGGCGCTCTTCGAGCGCTTCGGAGTGGAGGTGCTGGCAACCACCGACGACCCCTGCGGCGACCTCTCCGCCCACCGCAGCCTGCGGGAGGACCCCTCCTGGAAGGGCAGGGTGGTGCCGACCTTCCGCGCCGACGCCTATCTCGATCCGTCGCTGCCGGGCTGGACCGCTCGCGTCGAGGAGCTCGGCAGTGTTGCCGGCCTCGACACCACCATCTACAGCGGCTATGTCGAGGCTCTGGAGGCGCGGCGGGCCTTCTTCAAGGCCCACGGGGCCACCGCGACCGACCAGGGCCCTCCCGACGCCGGCACCATCATCCTGGCGCCGTCTGAGGCGGCGCGGCTCTTCGCGAGGGCACTGCAGGGCACGGCCACTCCGGAGGAGCGGCGGGCCTTCCGGCAGCACATGCTCTGCGAGATGGCCCGGATGTCCTGCGACGACGGCCTGGTCATGCAGCTGCACCCGGGCGTCCTCCGCAACCACCACCCGCCGACCTGGCGTGACTTCGGCACCGACATCGGGGCCGACATTCCGGTCGCGATCGAGTTCACCCGTGCCCTGCAGCCCCTGCTCGCCCTCTACGGGACGCACCCGAACTTCCGGATCGTCCTCTTCACCCTCGACGAGACCACCTGGTCGCGGGAGCTGGCGCCGCTCGCCGGCTTCTATCCCTCGGTCTACCTCGGGGCTCCGTGGTGGTTCCTCGACACACCGGACGCGATGCTCCGTTTCCGGGCGGCGGTCACCGACACGGCCGGATTCGCCAAGACGAGCGGATTCGTCGACGACACCCGGGCCTTCTGCTCCATCCCGGTACGCCACGACACGGCACGGCGCATCGACTGCGCCTACCTGAGCCGGCTGGTGGTCGAGCATCGGCTGGACGAGGGCGAGGCGGCGGAGACGGCCAGGGATCTCGCCCACCGGCTCCCGCGTGAGGTCTTCCGCTTTTGATCCGGCTGCGCCGCCGGAGCTGGCCACCGGCCGGCGAGCCGCGGCCGGTTCGCGCCCTGCACCTCGGTCTCGGCGCGTTCCATCGCTCGCATCAGGCCCGGTACACGGAGCATGCCGCCGACCCGGAGCCATGGGGGATCGCCGCGTTCACCGGTCGCAGCCCGGAGGCGGCCGCCC
>PLDO01000039.1 GCA_003136215.1 Bryobacterales bacterium | reverse complement strand
GGCGGAGCCTTATGCCACCAGTTGCGTCAGGTGGTGTTCCATGTGCCGCACATAGTCGACGATCAGCGCTTCAAGGGTCATCTCGCCATATCCGGTGATCACGCACTCGTGCGGCAGCACTTCCGCGGGCATCGCCTTGACCACATGCAGCAGGTGCCGGTTATACAGCAGCCATAGGTTGACCAGATCCGGCCAGGATTCCGTGGCGTAACGCTGGGCGGCCACCCAGAACTCCTGTTCATATCGTGGCGATTCCAGGCGGGGGGTGCTTTGCGCGCGCACGAAGCGCTGGTGGTTATTGGCGGCGGAATCGATCAGGTGCCCGAGGGTCTCTTTCTTCGACCAGCGATTCGGGGTGGGTTTGTGCGCGGCGGCGTCGTCGGGGACATCGGCCAGACGCCGGGGCACGGTCCGCAACAGTTCTTCGAGACGGGCGATGGCGGCGGTCACTTGAGGATCACTTTGGCAACGCCGGTATTGTTGGCGCTATCGGCGGCGCGAATCACCAGCAGGTGTTCTCCGGCGGAGAGTCCGGTGAGGTCGAGGGCAAACTTCTCGTTTTGCGAATCGATTACGCCGTCCACCGATTCCATGGGCACCCAGCTGTTGGCGTCGAGCGAGTATTCGCAGCGGCGCAGGGCGCTGGCGCGATCGCTGGCCTCCCACTCGACGTGGGCGGTAGCGCCCGTGCGCCGGACCTCGCCGAGGGTGACGATGGGCGGTGTGTTATCGATCATGACGGGTGCGCTTACCATGGTGGCTTCACGCGCCGAGGCGGGTGGGTTGGCCTCGCGGTCGCTGGCGATCACTCGGAAGAAGTACTTGCCGTCGGCCAGAACATCGGCATCGAAGGTCATGTAGTTATCGTGGGTATTGGAGCGGAGCAGCTTCCACTGGGTTTCGTCTTCCCCGCGGAAGTAGACGTTGTAGACCAGGCGGTCGCCGTCCGGGTCTTCGGCGACCCAGGTGAGGGTGATCTGTTGAGTGGCGGCGCGGGGCAGCGTCTGGGTGGGAGTTCCGGCGGAAGTGGCCGCGGTGTCGCCATCGGTAACGGTGACGCTGTACGCTGAGGTGCTGCCGCTGCTCTTGATGGCGGCTTGCGTAATTGCGGCGGCTTGGGTGACGACGCTGATGCTCTTGAGCACGGGCGGCGAATTCTGCGGCAGATACGCCAGGGTCACGCTATTCAGGGTAGGCGTGACGCCGCCGGCGCCGGTCATCTCGGTTTTCCACTGGATATAACGCGCGTTGGGGCTGGTGATGCGGCTGCCGGCGGCGATGGTCGCGGGCTCGCTCCAATCGCTCCAGGTGCGGTCCGGCTTGGCGGAGTTGCCGGAGCGCGTGCGGAATTGAATGGTGCTGGAAGGGGGCAGTTCGGCGCGCCAGCTGATGCTGCCCCAGCGCGAGGCGGTGCTGGAATCGTGCACGGGGGCTTCGTAGGAACCGGAGGGGCCGGGAGTTTCGCCGAGGCGGTACAGTCGGCCCATGTTGCCGGTGGCGGCGAGCACGGAATGATCGCCGGGGAGGAGGCGGGTGGTTTCGCCTTCATTGGTCTGGGTGACGAGGGTGACGCGGCGATCGGGCGCGAGGCCGTAGATCCGCCCGTCCTGGTCGGTGGAAAAGAGGATTTGCTTCTCCAGCGCCAACAGGTCGTAGACGTTCTCTTCCTTGGAACTCCACAGGGTTTCGACGGTGTTATCCGGATTGATGCGGTAGACGGCGCTCTTTTCGACGCCGCTGGCATCCACCACGGGAGTGAATTGGGTGCTGACCTGGGGGGTGGAGGTGGCCGCGGAGGAGGGCTGGGTTTGCGGCGGCTTGGTGGGGTCGGGCGGTTTGATTTCGGCCGCCTGGGCTTCGACAGTGACGGTGGTGACCGAGGAGGTGACAGCGGCGCCGCTGCCGGAGTTGCTTTGGGCCGCCTGATTAGCCGCCTGGGCGCGCTTGGCGGTGGAACCACCCAGGGCTGCGGCGTACACCGTGCCATCGGGCATGGGGACGATGGCGCGGATCTCGGGCAGGCTGGCATCGTAAAGCACGAACGCCTTGTCCTTGGCGGTAATGCGATAAAGGATGCCGTTGGGCTCGGTGCCGGCGAGCACGCGGTTCTGATTGTCCACGGCGAGTCCCGTAATGTGCGATTGACCGGTCTCATACCAGAGTTCGCCGTGGCCGGCGGTATCCACACGGAAGACCTTACCCTGCTCGCCGGTGCCGACGTAGAGGGCGCCATCGGGGCCGACGGCCAGCGACCAGATGTAGCGTGCCTTGGGCGCGAAGTACTCGGTTGCCTTGCCATTCGCGATGCGGTAGACCTTGCCATCGGGCGAGGTGGCGGCGAAAACCGCGCCAGAGCGATCCATGGCAAGGGCAAAAATCTCGGGCTCGGCCGCGGTCCAGAGCAACTCGCTCTTGCCGGGACCTTCGATCTTGTACAAGCGGCCGCGATGTCCGGTAGCGGCATAGATGGCGCCATCGGGGCCTTGGGCCAGCGCCCAGATAACGGGCTGATCGCTGGTGAAGAGCGTATCGACCTTGGGGGAGAGCGAGAGCCGGCCTTCGCGGCTCAGCGAGAGGCCGCTGAACCGTCCGCGGATGAAATCCGAATAGGAGTTCAGCTCCCAAGTGGCGGTGCCGCTGGGGAAGGCGGTGGGGGCGAGCGCCGCGCACAAAACGGCGGCGCGTGCGAAGTGGCGCATGGAGAGAGTCATTCCTTTACTTCCACCTGGACGGTTTTGGAGCCGGTCACCGCCATGTCGCCGATGTCGATCTCCATCTCCGCGATTTTGGAGTTGCGGGTCTGGGTGATTCCGGCGGAACTGGATTGCGAGCCGGCGAGGATCAGGGAGACCGAGGCGGGCGGGTCGGGCAGATCGGTTCCCTCGATTTGGAACGCCGGGTCGGCGCGCCAGACGCGGATGTAGGCCCTGGTATTCGGGTGCAGGTTGTTGACAATGGAAACGAGCTGGCCGGGCGTGCGCGCCGTGGCAGTCAGCACCTGGCGGAAATCGGCAATATTGGCGGTGTTGGCATCGGCCACGGTGAAGTAGAGCATGCCCGGTTCGGCGCCGATGGGCACCTGGTATTCCACGCGGCGGACGGTTTCGGCGCCATTCTCGCCGGTGAGAGAGACGTTGAGCTGCACCTTTTCACCGGCGCGGACGTCGTGCCGCGAGGTGGTGATTCCATCAATGGTGAGTTGCTTCTTCTGGTCGAAGGCTTCCAGGTTGAGCGAGACGCTCTTGAGTTGGAGGGATTCAAAACCGCCCTGCATGACGAAGGCGACGGGGACGGCGGCGGAGAGCGATGCCAGCATGGGGCTACCGTTATCGGCGGCGTACATATTGTTGATGCGCAACGGAGTGTTCCCGTTCTGGAATTCGATCTGGCCAGTGACGCGGATAGTGCTGGTGCCCACGGTGCGTTCGGTGGCGTCGATGGCGCTGAACACCGCCATCTGCAGCAGCAGCGGCGAAAGCAGGGTGTCGTTGACCATCTGCATCTGGTAACTCTCCACGGGTTTGCCGGCTCGCGAGAGGCTGACCGACACCGGGACCATGGCCGGCCGCTTGCCCAGTTCGCCGGCCACCGCCGTGTTGCGGTCCTGGTAGATGGTCCCCATCCACTCCTTGGCGGTGGAGATCTTAAAGGAAGTATTGGTGCTGGCGAGAAGCGTCAGGACTTCGGCGCGGGCGAACGGGAGGGCAGTGGAGCCGATATCCAGGAAGCGGTGGCCGAAAGCGTAGATGCGATTGCCGTCGATGTGGGTCACGGTGCCATCGGCACCCACCGAGAGATCGCCTGCCATCAGTTGGACGCTGATCATGGCGCCGGGCTTGAGGTCGGCCGGATTGCCCATGGCGGGATCGATTTTGCCGCCGCTGGTCACGCCCTGGCGGGGCTCCAGTCCGATGGCGCGGAGTTGCGGCGCGAAGGCGTCGAGGGTGGCACGGCTGAATCCGCCGAAGGAGACCGGGGTGGCGATGTCGATCATGCGGGTCTCGCCGCCCAGCACCGGCTCGGGGCGGGGAATCCGGCGAGTGAGATCGCGCTCGTTGAGTTCCATGGCTGCGCGCTGGCCGGGAGGCGCGGGCGAGGGAGTGGGGGATGGCGGCGCGGCGGCGGAAGACGTACGCAGCATGGCCTCGATCGGGCGGATTCCGGCGATAGGGTCCTTGGCGAACGGGAAGGCCATGGCAACGGCTCCCACGAGTTTGCCGTCGATATAGACCGGGCTGCCGCTCATGCCCTGCATGACGCCGGTATGTTCCAATGGTCCGCCGGAGAGGCGGGCGAGGATGAGGGATTCTTTGGGGCCGATATTATCGAGCACACCGAGGATTTCGACCTGGAAGTCCTCGATTTTGTTGCCGTTAAAGACCGTTCGTCCGGTGCCGCGCATCCCCGGTTTGAGGTCCTTGAGGGGAAAGAGCGCAGTTTGAGCCGATAAAACGGCGGCCAGCGCGAGGGCTGCCGGGACTACGAGGCGAGGCACATCTTCATTGTACTAAGGGTGGGCAGGAGAATTATGTAACGGAAGTTTGACCGGAGAGTTGGTGTGCGGTAGGATGGTTGTGCGGGGTGGAGCAGTCTGGTAGCTCGTTGGGCTCATAACCCAAAGGTCGAAGGTTCAAATCCTTCCCCCGCAACCAACCTTATCAGCAGGTTACGGGCCCTTTCGATGCTACAGGCCAGGTCCGAGAACTTCTAACACGCCCCAACTCCTTCTTTGGACCGCAGCCACCGCGTCGTGCTTGGCGTTCGATCCCAGATGCGTGTAATAACGGGTCATCTCCGCTGGGACGGCTGATTACCGGACGGAAGGGCTGCTATCGCCATGAATCGCCTCGGGGCCGGCGAAATTGACGAGCTCAACTTCCGGTTTGTGACTCGCTCAGAGGTGGGCTGGTCAACTTCCCACGACGGACATCCCAGGCCTTGGAGCTGTTCGCGCCAGGAATTGGGCGCCATCAGACCAGCCGCCAAGATTCCGGCTTTGGGCGCTGCCCGTCCACGATAGCTCTTTCCGAGTCCACCGCGATTCAATTGGAAGCGGCGGTTGAGTTTTCATGAACCGCACTTCGGGTTCCCGTGGCTCTATTTCGGAGATCCCGCGCGCAATTTGGGAAGATCAGTTGTGCTTCCTGTACATGTGCCCCTGCCAGTCAATCATCACCTTGCCGTCTAGGACCTTCTTGGATATCGTGGAGTTTTCCACTTCTACTACCGCAGTCGGTGTTTGGACCAGGCAGCCGCCATTTGCCAGGGCTGCATAGGCCTCAATTTCTTGTGGTGTGTCCCAGCGCCACACTTCCTTCCCATCTTGGACATTGAAAGCCACCAGAGTGCCGCCGCGAGTCGCAAAGGCGACGACGTTGTCTTGGCCGAGCAGCATTTCGTCGTGGAGTTTGCCATCATACTTAGGAAGAAGAAACTTATAGACAAAATCGCCGTTCTGATTCAATCGGTAAACATGCTCTTCGGTTGAGCGAGCCACATCGTTCCCTGTCGAAGGGGCAGGCTTGCGGATTGAAAGCAGTACGCCACCCGAATCGTCAGGGATTATGCCCCCTGTAGGCGAAGGCGCGCTAACAGGCACTGACAACGCACGGGTGCCTTTTGACTCTTCCACAATGGTCCTACGATACGTGCCGTCGGGATGAATCTGCCAGAGCACCACTCTGTCCTCCCGTACGACGCTCACATCGCGTGCTGCAATCGCCGCTCCCAGCGTACAGGTTGGCGCCGTTAGCGTCGATTCATGTTCAGTGAACGCCACATAAGCAAAATCATCGATGTTCACGAAAAGGCGGCTGGTCAGTATCCGTACAGGCGAGCTGGAGGGATCTTGCGCGCACAGGATCTGCGTTCCCGATCTGCGCACGTTCGTGAGCTGCTCATGCGACGCAGGGATCGTGAGGTCAAACTTTTTCTCTCCCGTCGCTTGGTCGAGGCCGCTAACTGTGGCAGCGAAGCCATCCGGGGACTGACTAAGCACGTTCATCACGTGCTCGCGATTGTAAGCGTGAGCCTTGCGAATGCCGGACAGCATGTGCTGCCAGCGCAACTTGCCGTCATTGCCGACGGTGTACAGGGTGTAAGAATCGTTCCGGTTGGCGCTGATCAACGCCCCTCCGAGCCAGTCGCCGCAGACCAAGTCCACATCTCGGGTCGTTTCCGGCATGAGCCAGTTCCAGATCTGGATGCCATCGTCTCTGACGCCTCGAAGATATGTCTTGCCGTTGGCGGTCTGCTCTAAGGAAAACACGCTCGGTCCGCCAGGCGTGGGTACGGCAGATATGTCGCCAATTTCACGGCCGATTGGATGCGTCCCCCATTTCGTCGTTCCGGGCGCCAGCGGCTGGTCCTGGGACCAGATCTTAATCTCGCGGAATCGCTGCTCCCCATGTAGGGTGGCAATTATTCTGACAGTACCGGCCGCCTTTGCGTGCACCACCGCGCGACCATCTTCTTCGCGAATGTCTGCGAGGGCTGAATCATCGACGGACCACTCCGCGCCGCGGAGTTCTTGTGCGGAGTCGTCGAGTACCTGTAAGGGCCGATCGGCTCCCGTCTGAATGTTGATATTCTTCGGCGAAATCCGCCAACCGACTTCCTCTTGCGCAGCAAGCCGCAAGCAGGAAATCGCGATGACGACGAAAATCAGAGTAATAACAAGACTTCGTCGCCAGCGAATAAGGGCAGTCCTCCAGCCCGACTGATCTGCTGGCTCCTCAATCGCCATTAGAGACCTCGATTCAGATAATAACACCCGAAAAAGTCTGTTTAGCCTTAACTTTAGTGGAGGCGGCGAAGTCGGCAGACCTGCGCAGCCTCGGGGAATAGTCCCTCTGACACGCAGTTGGACTGGCTAGTCCAATACCGGGGCCCAAGGGCAATCAAAAAGCAAGCGTACTCATACATACTGTTCTTCCCGAGCGGCCGCTAGCACGAGGCGGCCGACTTCGCCATCGAGAATGCTGAGCTTGCCCTCGATTTCCTGGACCTTGAGTT
>PLDO01000440.1 GCA_003136215.1 Bryobacterales bacterium | reverse complement strand
ATGGAAACCAGTTGCACCGCGCCCACGTGCGAACGGTCCACGAAGAAGTACGATTGCGACACCAGGTTCTGTCCGCCGATGGTGCCGTTGTTATACGGTGAATCGTTGGCGTGGTGCAGGTATCGAACCGAGAGGTGGTTCTTGGCGTTGATCTGCCAATCGCCCTTGCCCATGTAGAAGTAGACGCTCTGGCGGAACGGAATCGGGTCGCCGTAACTGGCCGGCAGCCCCAAAGCCGCGATGTTGGCGGCGCTCACCGTCACCACGCCCGGCAGGTCGCGGTTCACGTGCTCGAAGGCGCCGAAGAAGAAGAGCTTGTCTTTGATGATGCGCCCGCCGCCATCCACCGAGTAGGAATCCACGTTGACGTCGGGAACCAGCGCCGTGCTGGCCAGCAGCTTGGGCCGCGCGCTGAAGTCGGTGCGCCGGAACAGGTACGCGCCTTCGCCGTGAAAATCGTTGGCGCCGCTCTTCGTGATGGTGTTAAATACCGCTCCCACCGTGTTGCCGAACTCCGGCGCGAAGCCGTTGGACACCTGCTGCACTTCCGCCACGTAGATATCGGACACCGGAATCAGGCGGATTCCGACACGGTCGCTCTCCGTGTTATTGCTGCCGTCCAGTTCATAATAGATGCGGCCATTGAAGCCGTTGGCGTTGATCTTTCGCGGCACGCCGAATTCCGTATTCGCGCGGCCGCTCACGTTAGGTTGGAACAATATGAAGTTGTAGGGATTACGCGAAACCAGCGGCAGATTGCGCGTCATGTTCTCATCCAGCGTGCTGCCCAGGTCGATGCGGCTCGGTTCCGTGATCGCCGCCGACGCGGTTACGTCCACCATTGTGGTGGTGCCGGCTACGTTGACCGCAATGTCCACCGTCGCCGTCGCGCCCGCGCTCAAAGCGATGCCGCTTCGCCGCGTCGTGCCGAACCCGGAAGCCTGCACTGCAATTTCATAGGTCCCCAGCGGCAGCACCGTGAAGCGGTACAGCCCGGTGTCCCCCGTTTTTGCCGATTGCTTGAACCCGGTGTCGGTATTGCTGATCTCTACCGTCGCGCCCGAAACAGCGGCGCCCGAGGGGTCAGTCACCGTCCCCGTGATCTCCCCGTTGATGGCCGATGCCTGCCCGAATACGTTGGCCCCTAGCGCCAGCCCGAGGCCCACTATTAATACTCCCGATTTCCAGTTGTTTCGCATAGGTCTAACCTCTCTGTGCTTCGACGAAGATTTCCTCTTAGATGTCACGCCCGCCGGGTTAGTTGCAGCTCGTTGACTCTACGCAATTCGGGAAATATCCGGCTCCACAATACTACAATCAGAATCGTCCCTACCCCGCCCGCCACCACCGCCGGTACAGCCCCCAGCCATGCCGCCGTGACCCCCGATTCGAACTGCCCCACCTCGTTCGACGTCCCAATGAACATCATGTTGACCGCGCTCACCCGCCCGCGCATCTCGTCCGGCGTCGAAATCTGTACCAGGGTATGCCGCACCACCACGCTGACCATGTCGCAGGCGCCCAGCATCACCAGCGCCGCCACCGATAGCGCCACATTGCGAGACAACCCGAACACCACCGTGAGAGCGCCGAACCCGGCGACGCACCACAGCATGATGGCGCCCGCATGCCGCTTGAGCGGCCGGTGCGCCAGCGTCATCGCCATGATCACCGCGCCCGTCCCCGGTGCGCCGCGCAGCAGTCCCAACCCCGTGGCGCCCACTCCCAGAATGTCCTTCGCGTACACCGGCATCAGCGCCACCGCCCCGCCCAGCAGCACCGCGAACATGTCCAGCGAAACCGCGCCCAGCGTCATCTTGGTGCGCCAGAGATAGCGCAGCCCATCCAGTAGCACGCCCGGCCGGGCGATGCCGCGCGGCCGCTGCGCCGCCTGCACCCGCACCCGCCCCATCAACACCATGGCGCTCAGGCACGCCGCCACCGACCCGGCATACACCGGCGCCGGGCTCCCCGTCAGCCCGTAAACCAACCCGCCCACCATCGGTCCCACCACCATCGCCCCCTGGAACACACCCGACCCCATGGCTACCGCGCTCGGAAACACCTCTTCCGGCACCACCAGCGGCAGGAACGCCTGCGCCGCCGGCCCGTTGAAGCTGCGCACCACGCCGTTCAAAACCAGCGCCGCGTACACCGGCCACACCGACGTGAGGCCGCGCAGGGTCAACGTCAAAAGCCCCGCCGATACGCACGCGAATGCCACGTAGCAGCACTGTAGGATGCGCTGCCGCGGGAAACGGTCCGCCGTCTGCCCCGCCGCCAGAAACAGCAGAATCCCCGGCAGGAATTGCGCCAGGCCCACCAGTCCCAGGTCCAGCGCGCGGTGCGTCAAAGCGTAGATCTGCCAGCCCACCGCCACCGCCTGCATTTCGCTGGCGATGGTGGCCAGCATCCGCGCGGTCATGTAGTAGCGGAAATTCGGGTACTGAAACGCGACGCGTCCCCCTGCCACCGGCCGGCTCACTGTCCCCATATCTTACAGTGCCATAAGGCTCCGCCTTGTGCAT
>PLDO01000643.1 GCA_003136215.1 Bryobacterales bacterium | reverse complement strand
CAGTTCTACACGACAGGGGACTACTTCTCCATCATCCCGGCGGTGATGCTGGTGATGTTCGCCTGCGCCATCCTGCTGTTCGACTTCGTGGTTTTTCCGGATCCGCGGCAACGCAAATTCCTGCTGATTTTCGTGGTGATGGGGGAGTTCTTTACCGGCCTGGGGCTCTACCGGCAGCATGCGTGGCTCGGGTCCTACGGGGTGAGCGAACTGAGCGGCTTTGGCGGCTCCATCACGGTGGATGGTTTTGCCATCTTCGAGAATGTGTTGTTTGCCCGTTCGGTCTCGTTTCAAAACAGCCGGTTCGGCANNGAGCACCACGGCGAATACTACGCCCTGATGCTGTTCGCGCAGTGCGGCATGTACTTCCTGGCCACCGGGACGGACCTGATCACGCTCTTCATCGGCCTGGAGCTGATGGCGCTGTGCTTCTACGTGATGGTGGGTTTCCTCCGCACCGACCGGCGCTCCAACGAGGCGGCGCTGAAATACCTGATCCTGGGCGCGTTCTCCAGCGGTTTTCTGGTCTACGGATTCTCCGTGATGTACGGCATGGCGGGCTCCACCAAGCTGGCGAACATCGCGAGCGCCATCCAGCAGCGTCCGGCGTGGGACCCCGTGGTATTCCTGGCGCTGACCACGACCTCCGTCGGTCTGCTCTTCAAGATCTCCGCCGTGCCGTTCCACATGTGGGCGCCGGACGCCTACGAAGGCGCGCCGACCACGGTTACGGCGTACCTCTCGGTGGGGTCCACAGCAGCGTCGATCGCCTTCCTGCTGCGCATCTTCCTGGGCCCGCTGGCTTCGGCGCGCGACGTCTGGGAGCCGCTGCTCTCCATCATCGCGGTGCTTACCTTGACGGTGGGCAACCTGGCGGCCATCAATCAGACCAACATCAAGCGCCTGCTGGCCTACAGCTCCATCTCGCACGCCGGCTACATGTTGCTGGGCCTGATCGCCGGCAATGACACGGGGATCAACGGCATCGCGGTCTATATCATGGTGTACACCTTCATGAATATCGGCGCGCTGCTGGTGGTAGTGGCCATGCGCCGCGCCAACATCATCGGGGAAGACCTGGACGATGTGGCGGGCCTGGTCCACAAGAATCCCTGGTACGCGTTCCTGATGCTGCTTTTCCTGCTCTCGCTGGCCGGCATTCCGCCGACCGCGGGCTTCCTGGGCAAGTACTACATTTTCCTGGCGCTGATTCAGACCGGGCACTACGCCCTGGCGGTGTTTGCCACGCTGTACGCGGCGGTGGCCATCTATTACTACTTCAAGATTGTGCGCAGCATGTTCAATCGCGAGGCTGACGAAAAAGCGCCGGCCCTCGCCGCCAGCTTCGGCCTGCGCTTCGCGCTGGCGGTGAGCGGCGTGGCGACGCTGGGCATCGGGCTCTACCCGGAGCCGTTCCTGAAGTTTGCGCAGACCTCGCTGTTCCGGTAAACGCTTATGCAGACGGTCCTCAACCATCCGCTGTTCATGCCCATCCTGGTGACGCTGGTCATCATCGGGGCGTTCCCGCTGGTCGCCGGCTATATCGTGCTGGTGGAGCGCAAGGTGCTGGCGGATTTCCAGGTGCGGCTGGGCCCCATGCGGGTGGGCCCGCACGGGTTGCTGCAACCCATCGCCGACGCTTTGAAACTGCTGCTCAAGGAAGACATCATTCCGGAGGGGAGCGACAAGGCCATCTTCTGGTTCGCGCCCTGCATATCCACCATCACGGGGCTGACCGCATTTGCCATGATCCCGTGGGCCAAGGCGATTTTCGTGGCGGATGTGAATGTCGGCCTGCTGGTGATCTCGGCATCGTCGGCGGTGGGCATTCTGGGCATTATCCTGGGCGGCTGGTCTTCCAACAGCCACTACCCGCTGCTGGGCGCGCTGCGCAGCTCGGCCCAATTGGTGAGTTACGAAGTGGCGCTCGCCTTCGCCCTGGTGAGCGCCGTGATGGTGGCCGGGACGCTGAGCATGCAGGGCATCGTGCAGTCGCAACTGCATCGCGGAGTATGGGGGATTTTCGCCAACTACGGTTTCATGATCGTGCCGTTCACCCTGTACCTCATCGCGGCCACTGCGGAGACCAATCGCGCGCCCTTCGATCTGCCGGAAGCGGAATCGGAACTGGTGGCAGGCTTCCACACCGAGTACAGCGGCTTCCGCTGGGCGCTCTACTTCCTGGCGGAGTACGCCAACATCTTCGTGGTTTCGAGCGTGGCGGTGACCCTGTTCTGGGGCGGCTGGCTGCGCCCCTTCCCGAGCGTGAAATGGCTGGACGCGCCGTTGAACTACGGCACGCCGCTGCTGCTGTTCGCCGGCTCGGGGCTGGCCACGTTCCCGCTGATCAGGAAGCTCAAGGATTCGATGCAGCAGAAGGTGCTGCTGGGCGTGGTGGTGATCCTCGTGGCCATCGGCGGGATCATGGCCATCCCGCTGGTGAACGCCGCCATGATCGGACTCTTCTGGTTCCTGGTGAAGGTTTCGGTGATCGTCTACATGATGATCTGGTTCCGCGGCACGTTCCCACGCTACCGGTACGATCAGCTGATGGACATCGGGTGGAAGATCGCCATTCCGGTGGGCATGGCGAGCGTGATGGTCAACGCGGTGCTGGGTATGCTGGGGAGTCACTAGAGCTAGGACGCCTCGCTCCGCTCTTCTGACGTATCATCGAAGGTATGGCGCAGCTTCACATGACCGAGGCCGAACTGGCGCGCGACCTGCACGCCGTGCTGGAGAAAGTGCGGCAAGGCGCAGAAGTGGTAGTGGAGCAGGACCGCCAACCGGTGGCCGTCTTGCGCGCCAGCGATCCACCGCGGCGCCGGGTTTCCGAGGTACTGGCGCTCATGCCGAAGGACTCCACCGCGACCATGGATGCCGGTTTCGCCCGCGATATCCAAGCCGCCATCGACAGCCATCGCGAGCCACTGGACCCCCCGGCGTGGGACTGATCCTCGATTCCTCCGTGGTCATCGCCGCGGATCGCCAGGGCCGGACCGCCTACGAGATGCTGGAGGCGATTGGCGCTCAGGCCGCCGACCCTGAGATTGCGGTGTCCGTGGTGACGGTGCTGGAACTGGCGCACGGCATCGCGCGAGCGAACACCCCAGCACAGCGTGCCGCCCGGCAGAAGTTTCTCGACGATCTGCTGATCGGCATGCCGGTGCATCCCGTGACCGTGCCGGTCGCGTTGCGCGCTGGACAAATCGACGGGCAATTGCAGGCTGCCGGCACGCGCGTCGCGTTGGCAGACTTACTGATCGGAACGACGGCGTTGGTGCTCGACCACGCCGTCGCGACCGGCAATACGCGCCACTTCAAGATGATTCCGGGCTAGTGGTTCGGCGGTTTTGAGGCGCGCGGACGGTGCGGCGGGGCCACAGCCTCCCGGAACTGTCCTTTAGCCAAACGCACCGGGATGCCTTCCAGCTCCGGCCCACGACTGGATGGAGCCGTTCCCCAGCAGTAAACTGGATCACTGCTAACCAAAGACATATGGGGCCGCGCGGTGACGGAGGATAGGATGGGAGTAGCACGGCTCCCAGCCAACCAGGAACGCTTGGGTGGATCAACTAGCGAAGCAGGCTGCCGAGATTGCTCTCCGGCTCGCCGCACTCCCCGCTGACGGACTGCACAACAATCCCGAAGCTCTCGACTCCATCGAACAGCTGGCAACGCGCATTCTGACGGAAGTCTCGGCGGTCCGCGCCGCCAACATCCGCCCGGTGGGCGAAACCCGGGGCATGTGGCGCATCCCGCAGTTTGTGCAACGTCAATGAACTCGCCTCATTGCGGAAGATCGCAATCCCGGTGGGCATGACGAGCGTGCTAGTCAACGCGGTTCTGGGGATGGTGGGCATGCCGGAAGGGCAAAGCGTTTGACGTATACGGCAAATTGCCGTATGCTTAGAGTATGGAGAAAGTTTCCACCAGCGCCCGTCTCGAAGCCCGGCTACCGGCCGACATCCATGCGCTGCTCAAGCGCGCCGCGGAGATCGAAGGGCGCAGCCTGACGGACTTTGTGGTGACGGCCGCGCGCCAGGCCGCATGCCGAACCATTGAGGAGACCGAAATCATCCGTCTTTCGGTGGAAGACCAGCGCCACATCGCCGAGGCGATTCTCCATCCGCCCCAACCCGCGCCAGCGCTCCGGCGCGCCTTCAAGCGCCGCCGTGAGCTATTTGGTTCCGTGTGACGCCTCCTTTCCGGGTTGAGTTGCTGAACCAGCAGCATGATCGCGCGGTGTTCGGCTGCGGCGAAGAGGCCCTTGACCGCTATCTGAGGACGCAAGCCACGCAGGACATCCGCCGGCGCGTCGCCAGCTGTTTCGTCGCGATTGAGGTGGCCACTGGCTGGCTTGCCGCTTACTACACGATTGCTGCCGCGAGCATCCCAACGCCCCAGCTTCCGCCCGAGACGATCAAGCGCCTGCCCCGTTATCCAACTTTGCCGGCAGTGCGCATCGGACGTCTGGCGGTGGATCTCAGGTATCGGGGACGCGGCCTGGGCGGGGCCATGCTGGCCGACGCTGCGAGCCGGGCACTGCAATCGCCGCCGGCGGTTTTTGCGCTGCTGGTGGATGCCAAGAACGATGACGCCGTGGCTTTTTATCGACGCTACGGTTTCCGGCCTCTCGCCAGTCAGCCGCGGACCTTGTTTCTCCCAATGGCGACCGCCGGGAAGCTCTTGAGTTGAACGCGCATCTAGTGCTGCCGGGCCGTCCGAGCCGCGAAGCGGATGCACAAGCCGGAGCCTCTATGCCTACTCGATTACCAGCAGTAGATCCTTGGCTTCCACCTGCTGCCCCGGTGTGACCAGCAGTTGCGTGACGGCGCCGCCAATGGGCGCGTAAACCGTGCTCTGCATCTTCATGGCTTCCATCACCAGGAGGCGGTCGCCCTTTTTGAGCTTCTGATTCAATTCCACTGCCACGGTGGAGACCACGCCGGGGATGGGGGCGCCGATCTGTCCGGCCTGATTGGGGTCGGCCTTGGGCTTGGCCTGCTCGGTCACCTGCAACTTGCGGTCGCGGATGGTGACCTCGCGCGGCTGGCCGTTGAGTTCGAAGAAGACGGTGCGGGTGCCATCGGGATGCGGCTCGCCGATGGTGAGGAACTTGATGACCAGAGCCTTGCCGGGTTCCAGTTCCACGGCCATCTCGCTGCCGCGCTCCATGCCGTAGTAAAACTGCGGCGTGGGCAGCACGTCCACGTCGCCCCAGTTCTGGCGGGCCTTGGCGAATTTGAGGAAGACGTCGGGGTACATCAGGTAGCTGAGCACCTCGTCTTGCGAAGGCTTGCGTCCGATCTTCTTCTCCACCGCGGCGGCGGTCTCTTCCAGGTCGACCGGGGGCAGATGGGCGCCGGGGCGGCCGCGCCGCGGTTTGGCTCCCTTGAGGATGATTTTCTGAATGTGTTTGGGCCAGCCGCCGGCGGGTTCCCCGAGCGAGCCCATGAACATGTCGATCACGCTGGAAGGTAACGTCAGATTATGATCCGGCGTGCACTGTTCGAACTGGTGCACGGTCATGTTGTGATTCACCAGGAAGATGGCCATGTCGCCGACTACCTTGCTGGACGGGGTAACCTTGACGATGTCGCCGAAAGCCATATTCACGTCGGCGTAGGTGCGGGCGATTTCATGCCAGCGCGCGCCCAGCCCCATGGATTCCGCCTGCTCCTTGAGATTGGTGTACTGCCCGCCGGGCATCTCGTGGAGGTAGACTTCGGCCGAGCCGGTTTTGGGGCCGGTGTCGAAGGGTGCGTAGTATTCGCGCACCACCTCCCAGTAATCGGCGCACTGGTTGAGCGCGTCGAGATCCAGGCCGGTTGCGCGTTTGGTATGCGCCAGGGCGGCCACGATGGAGTTCAGATTGGGCTGGCTGGTGGCGCCGCTCATGGAAGAAATGGCGGCGTCGGCCACATGCACGCCGGCGTCGGCGGCCCTCAGAATGGAGGCGGCGTTGAGGCCGCTGGTGTCGTGCGTGTGGAAGTGGATGGGAATGCCGATTTCCTGGCGCAGCGCCCTGACCAGCTTTTCGGCGGCGTAGGGACGGCAGAGCCCCGCCATATCCTTGATGGCGAGCACGTGCGCGCCCATGCGCTCCAGTTCCTTGGCCATCTTGACGTAGTAGGCCAGGGAGTACTTGTCGCGTTTGGGGTCGAGGATGTCGCCGGTGTAGCAGATGGCGGCTTCGCACACGGAGTGCGTCTTGCGGACGGCCTGCATGGAGGCCTTCATGTTGGGCAGCCAGTTGAGGGAATCGAAGATGCGGAAGATATCGATGCCCTGGGCCGATGCTTCGTAGATGAACTCGGCGACGGCGTTATCGGGGTACGCGGTGTACCCCACGGCGTTGGAGGCGCGCAAAAGCATCTGGAAGCAGATGTTGGGGATGGCTTCGCGCAGGCGGCGCAGGCGCACGAAGGGATCTTCGTGGAGGAAGCGCATGGTGACATCGAAGGTCGCGCCGCCCCACATTTCCAGGCTGTAGAGATTGTGCAGTTTGTGCGACACGAAGTTGGCGATGCCCAACATGTCGTAGGTGCGGACGCGGGTGGCCAGCAGGGACTGATGGGCGTCGCGGAAGGTAGTGTCGGTGAGCAGGAGATTCTGCTGGGACGCGGTCCAGGCGGCGAAGCCTTCGGGGCCCAGATCGCGGAGCAGTTGGCGGGTGCCGCGGCGAGCGTCGGCAGCGTCGTGCGGCGGCAGGGGCGCGGGGCGGATACGGGTGGGGGCGGGCTTGCCGGCGACGGCGGGATTGCCGTTGACGATGGTATCGGCCAGGTAGCCCAACAGCTTGGTGGCGCGGTCCTGGCGCGTCACGAATTTGAACAGCGCCGGGGTTTCCTCGAGCCAGTGCGTGGTGACGTTGCCGGCCTGGAAATCCGGGTGGTTGACGACATTTTCGAGGAACGGGATGTTGGTTTTGACACCGCGAACGCGGAATTCGCGGAGGCAGCGGTCCATGCGCTGGCAGGCGTGGGGGAACTCGCGTCCCCAGGCCGTCGTTTTGACCAGCAGGGAATCGTAAAACGGGGTGATGACGGCGCCGGAGTAGGCCGAGCCGCCGTCCAGCCGGATGCCGAATCCAGCGGGCGAGCGGTAGGTGTGAATCTTGCCGTAGTCGGGGACGAAGCCGTTGGCCGGGTCCTCGGTGGTGATGCGGCACTGCATGGCGTAGCCATAGAGCGGCATGCGGTCCTGCGGCGGCAGGTTCATCTCGGGACCATGCAGCGCGAGCCCTTGCGCGACCTGTATCTGGCAGCGCACCAGGTCGATTCCGGTGACCATTTCGGTGACGGTATGCTCCACCTGGATGCGCGGGTTGACTTCGATGAAGAACCATTCGCCGGTGTCGGCATCCACCAGGAATTCCACGGTGCCGGCGTTGGCGTAGCCGGCGGCGCGGGCCAGGGTGACGGCGGCATCGGCCAGTTCGGCGCGGATTTTGGGAGCGAGCGAAACAGCGGGCGCCACTTCGACCACCTTCTGATGGCGGCGCTGTACAGAGCAATCGCGCTCGTAGAGGTGGAGGATATTGCCTTGCATGTCGCCCAGAATCTGGACTTCGATGTGTTTGGCGCGGCGCACGAAGCGTTCCAGGAATACGGCGTCGTTGCCGAAGGCGGCGGCCGATTCGCGGCGCGCCTCTTCCAGTTTGCCGGCGAAGTCTTCCGGCTTGTCCACCACGCGCATGCCGCGGCCGCCACCGCCGAAGGCGGCTTTGACGATCAGCGGGTAGCCGATCTCGCCGGCCATCCGAGCGGCCTGTTGGGGGTTGCTGACGGCTTCCTCGGTGCCGGGAACGCGCGGGATGCCGGCTTGTTGGGCGAGGCGGCGGGCGGCGGTTTTGTCGCCCAGCAGGTCGAGCAGATCGGCTGAGGGTCCGACGAAGGTGATGCCGGCGCGCTGGCAGGCGCGCGGCAGCGCGGGGTTCTCGGACAGGAAGCCGTAGCCGGGGTGGATGGCGTCGACGCCTTTCTCCTTGGCGAGCGCGACGATGCCTTCCACATCGAGGTAGGCTTCCACGGGGCCTTTGCCCTCGCCGACGAGGTAGGCTTCGTCGGCCTTGAAGCGGTGCAGCGCGAGGCGGTCTTCCTTGGAATAAATGGCGACGGTGCGCAGGCCCAGTTCATTGGCCGCGCGGAGGATGCGGATGGCGATTTCGCTGCGATTCAGGGCAAGGAGTTTTTTCATGGGCGGCGCGCGCGGAAAAAGGTGCTTTTCTGAGGATAACAGGAGGGGCGGGCGGCGCGGGAGGGTGCTAAGTGGGAAGAGGGTCCGAGCTGCGCTCGGATGGACAAGGCGAAGCCTTATCCCACTGCATGCTCGCCTGGGGCGACCACGGGGTCGCCCCGCAGAGCGGCAACAAAAATGGCAGTGCGTGTTGGGGACTAGTTGTAGTGCGCGGCGTTGATGGCAGCGAACCGGGAGAATTCCTCGGGCAGTTCATCGAGCACGTAAATCGAATTGGTCGGGCAAACCGGGACGCAGGCGCCGCAATCGATGCAATCGTCGGGTTGGACGTAAAGTTGCGGCGCTTCGGCGAAACCGGCCTCATCCTGCTTGGGGTGGATGCAGTCCACCGGGCAGGCTTGCACGCACAATTCATCCTTGGTACAGGTATCGGTAATTACGTATGCCATGCTGGCTCGAACTGCAATTGCGATGCCAGCGCCAAAAGGAAGAAAACAGGAGGCAAAACGCAACAGCTACGCACTGGTGGGTGGGGCATAGCGCGCAACGGCAGGCGTCTTCGCGCAACGCCGGTTATCCGACGCGGGCTTTGCGGCCGCCGGGGACGGTAGTTTCGCTGCGCGCAGGCTTGCGTTCGGCGGTGGCGGTGAGCCGCCGGACCTGGTCGGTGACGCAAACCAGGAACATGGGCTGGCTGGCGTTCTTGAGCAGATCGATGATGCGGTCGGGCGCCTCTTCCAGGAAAATCGACTTGCCGTCGGTGAGCAGATGAACGTCCGCGGATCCGGCGAGAGCCTCGGTGAGCCGCTTTCCCATGTCTTTTTGCAGGAAGCGGAGCACGCGGCGGATCTTCTGTAGTGAAAAGCCCTTGCGACGCAACTCGGCAATCACCGAGATCTCAACCACTTCCTCAGCCATGTAGATTCGCTTGTGCCCGTCCTGCCGCGGGGAGACGACGCTGCGTTCGTCCCACCACTGCAGTTGACGCAGGCTGACGCCGCAAATGCGAGCCACGTCGCTCGAGTTATATCCCTGCGCTTCAGGGGACGATGCCGGCCGGGTTTTCCTGGCTTTCAACATTTTGCGCCACTTCCGTTCGGGGTGTGAAAATAGGTGCCAATTTGGATTGTACATGCGCCAACGGCAGTGTCAATGGGCGCGTTCAACAGAATAGCAGAAGACATAACGCGTTGCGATGCCGCCAAGGGCCAGCTGGACCAGCCGGCCGCTTGGATCCTCGCACTGATTCCTTTGGATAGGTCCGTACGGGGGGCCTGCGGATAGTCCCCAGTACCTCCAGCACTCTAGAATAGTAACCATGGGCTAATTGTCATCCAGCCCGCTTATAGTAAAATTCAGAGTTGCGGGGCGAATATTCCGGAAAATTCCTGGCGCCGGAAGGAACTTGCAGCCGACGTGGCAGATACCAGATTGGATTTTCTCAGTAACGAGGCGGTTTCAGGCGAGTTGCTCTCGGAGAGACTCGCGCGCGGTTTCCTGCCTCAGGAAGAAGCTCTGCGCTATGCCATCGAGATCGGCGCCGCACTACAAAAGGCGCATTCGCGGGGCCTGGTGCACGGCGCGCTCTCCCCTTTGTGCATCGCTCTGACAGCCGGCGGAGCACGGATTCTACGCGCCACGCCGTCACCGGAAGATGTCGCCGGATACCGCGCCCCGGAACAGATTCGCGGCGAAGAGCCGGACGAGCGTAGCGACATATTCGCCTACGGCGCGCTGGTATATGAAATCGCCAGCGGTAAGCGGGCGTTTCCTCGCGCGAGTGCGGGATTAGAGCAGACGATTCTGACGGACTCGCCAGGGCCGTTACCGGACCAGTCTCCCATGTTGGCGGCGATCGAAGCCGTGATCGCCGGCTGCCTCGAGAAAGATCCGGCCCACCGGCGCCAGCGCGTGCAGAACGCGGTGATCGAATTGAAACTGGCGGGGCGGAGTCTGCTCCGCGCCGGCGAGGACCTCCGGCGTATGCCCGTGCGTGCGCTCCCGGCGCCGGCCCCAGCCGCCGCGGCGAACTGGCCCAAGCCCACGGTAGAGCATCTCGCTCAACAGTTCACGGCGGCAAGACCGAGCGTAGCGATATACGCGGCACAGGGCAGCGCCACGACCCGCGGTCTGATGTTTACGCGGCGGTTCTGGGTGATTGCCGGCGCGCTGTTCGCGCTGGCCGCGACCTCGGTGGCGGCGGTGCTGCTGCTCCAACAGAAACCGGTGCCCGCGGTTCTTAAGTTCGCCGTCACCCAACCGGAGAATACCAGCTATCCGGGAATGCCCTCGGTTTCTCCCGATGGCCGCTACCTGACGTTCTCCGCGGTTGGGCCGGAAGGCAAGCGCATGTTGTGGCTGCGCCCGCTGGATGCACTGCACGCCAACGTAATACAGGGCTCGGAAGGCGCATCGGCGCCTTTCTGGTCGCCGGACAGCCAGGCGATTGCGTTTTTTGGCGGCAGGTATTTGAAGAAGGTAAGGATTACGGGCGGCGCGCCCGAAGACATCTGCCCGTCGGAAGCCTCGCCCGGCGGCGGCTCGTGGAACAGGGACGGCACGATTCTCTTCGCGCCGAGTCTCTCCGACGGCTTCTACCGCGTGGCGGCGAGCGGCGGAAAGCCGCAGCAAGTGCTCAAACTGGACGAATCCAAGTTCGAACGCGCCGACCTTTGGCCGCAGTTTCTGCCGGACGGCAAACATTTTGTGTTTTATCTGCAGACGGATCTCACCGAGACCTCCGGGGTCTACCTGGGATCGATCAACCCGCCGGAGTATCACCGCCTCTTCACCAGCCAGACCAATGCGGTGTATTCGGCGGCGACGCCGAAAGGCGGCCACCTGCTCTACATTAACGAGCGCAACCTGATGGCGCAGCAGTTCGACGCGAGCCGCCTGGAAACCGTGCAAGACCCGATCACCCTGGCCAACGATATCGGAGCCGTGCGCAGCCTGGCGCTGGCGCCGATCTCGGTTTCAACCACCGGCGTGCTGGTCTATCAGGGCGTGGGACAGCCCACCCGCCAGATGGTGTGGATGGATCGCAGCGGCAAGCAACTGGCGGTTGCCGGCACACCGGGAACCTGGGGACCGCCCAGGATTTCGCCGGACGGGGGCCGCGCCGTTGTGGCGAAGACCGGAACGGATGGCCGCACCGCCCACCTGTGGCTGCTCGATAGCAGTGGCGCCGCCCAGCAGATAACCGACGGACCCATGCACGAAGGGTCGCCGGTCTGGTCGCCGGACGGGTCGCGGATTGCCCACTTCGGCAAGCAGGGAGACGCCTACGACATCTTTGTGCGCGCCGCCCAGCCCGGCTCCAAAGCGGAACTGCTGCTGAAGAGCACCGGCCAGAAGTTCCCCACGGATTGGTCGCACGACGGCAAGTACATCACCTACAGCCTGGAAGGCGCGGGCACCCGGCTGGACATCTGGGGGTTTTCGCTGGGCGATCACCGTGCAGCGCCGATCCTCGATACGGTCTACGCGGAAGCTTTCGCCACCATGTCGCCCGATGGGAAGTGGTTCGCTTACCAGTCTGACCAGTCCGGCCGCAACGAGGTACTCGTGCAGGCCTTCGACGGGCTCAACGGCGGCACCAAGCGGCGTTGGACGGTGTCCAATGGAGGCGGTCTGCCACGCTGGCGTTCCGACAGCGGCGAGTTGTTCTACATGACGCCGGACGGCCGCATCATGAGCGTCTCGATTCAGCCGGGCATCGACGGCGGCGTAGAGGCCGGCCGGCCGCAAATGCTCTTCCAGACCCGGCCCATCCCCAAGAGTTGGAATCTCTACGATGTTTCGCCGGACGGCCAGCGTTTCCTGCTGAATACTCCCTTGGAATGGACCAGCGCGGCCCCGATTACGGTGGTCACGAACTGGACTGAAAAACTTAGAGACTAAATGGCATACATGGTAGAAATCGGCCAAACACGTAAACCTTACACGCTGGGGGGTCTCCCAGGGAGCCGCATTATGGTCCTCATATTATTGAAACATAGACATTTGCCTGCATTGGCGCTCAGATTGCAACTTCCCCGCTGAGGTCTTGACGCTATGAGAGCTTTCCTTGCTACTACTTGCATCGTGACGGGCGCTTTGCTCGCCGGTGGGTGTGCAACCAAGAAATACGTGCAAAATACGGCCGCTCCCATCCAGGCCAAAGTGGATCAGGTGGGCGAGCAGACAAGCCGTAACGGTCAGCAAATCGAAGACACTCGCGGCCAGTTGAAACAGGTCGACGAGAAGGCACAGACCGGCATCAGCGCGGCGCAGGAACGTGCCGGCGCCGCCGATCAGCACGCGGCAACGGCCGATCAGCACGCCGGCGCAGCCCAGAGCCGCGCCGACCAGGCCGAGCAACTCGGCGAAAAGAACACGCAGGAGTTGGGCAGCCTGCGCAGTGTTGTTGCCAACCTCGACGACTATAAATTGCAGACGTCTGTGGCGGTGCCGTTCGCATTCAACAAGTACGACTTGAGCGGCGACGCCAAGACGGATCTCGACAAACTTGCCACGGACGTGAAGAGCGATCGCCGTTTCTTCATCGCAGTGGAAGGCTACACCGATTCGACGGGGTCTAAAGCCTACAACGAAGCGCTGAGCCGCCGCCGTGCCGACCGCGTGGTGGCGTATCTGGTGGCCAAACACGATATCCCGATCTACCGCATCCACATGATCGGCCTGGGCCAGGAGAAACCGGTCGACGACGCGCGCAGCCGCGACGCGCGCGCCAAGAACCGCCGCGTCGAAGTGAAGGTCTTTAGCGCCGATCAGGCGACCGCCTCGCTGAACTCCGTTGGCGCGACATCGGCCAGCAACGAGCAGCCGGAAAAGAAGTAGTAGCCGCCGCGCTACACAACCCAACAAAAGAGCCGCGCGCCCCCCGGGGCGCAGCGGCTCTTTTGTCGTTCTATTGTGACCATGGCCGTCGAGTGACTATTCCGCGGTTCGGGGAATACGTGGGCCGCGCGGGCTCGAATCCACCGGCGCAGAAGATGTGCGGAAGGCCCGCCAGAGAATGTAGAGGCAGATCAGAGTCGACACAGGCATGAAATAGGCCGTGACTTCGACCGACGAATGGGAGAGTTGCCGCACTGCCTGGCCGATGGCTCCGCCGGTGAACTGGATACCCAGCGCCCCGCTCACCATCAAGAGCGTGTAATTCTTTCGCGGGGCTCCGATGAGCAGCGCCCAAAGGCCCAGATCCAGAATGGCCGCGCAGAAGTTCAGGTTCCTCAACCAGGGAGTAATCCACCGGCCGGTGGCTTTGCTCGGATCGTAATAAATGATAAGCGTGATGCCCGCAAACAACAGGATTCCGCAGACGACGCCCAACAGGAGAAGATGCCTTGTCTTCTGGTGTGCCGCGGCGCGGTAGATCAAGCTGAAGACCAGCAGGAACACCAGCACCTGCATGATCCGCTCGTTCCACCAGTACAGTAATGCGAACGATTTCTTGGCCTGTGCCGTGGCGTTTTCATACTGCAAGCCAGGCTGAATTTCCAGCACCGTGGTGAGAAAGTCGCCGAGCACGTACGCAAAGACGAACGGATACTGTTTCCACTGGCCGCGCAATAACACGGCCATGATCATCAGGCCTAACGGCAGACCGATCACGTACGCCGCGACTTGGAACGCCAGATGCATCCACTAACAATTTTAGGCCGCTCCTGGTGGGATTGTCGTCAGGAATCGGTGTTCCAAAGCTGGAATTTGCAATTCGGTCAGCCGGCGATGCGGACGCCATCCCAG
>PLDO01000285.1 GCA_003136215.1 Bryobacterales bacterium | reverse complement strand
GCGGCCAGCACGCGCAGGTCCGGCGACGCGCTGTAGACCAGGTCGAGCGGCGCCAGGCGGGCCATCGAACTCACCAGCACGCTGGTGCTCCACCAGGCAATGCACATTCCGGCGGCGCCGCCCATCAACGCCAGCATCAGGCTCTCCGCCAGCAGTTGTTGGATGATATCCCTCCGTCCTCCGCCCAGTGCCAGCCGGATAGCAATTTCCTTGCGCCGGGCCGCGCCGCGGGCCAGCATCATGTTGGCCACGTTGAGCGAGGCGATCAGCAGAACTACCGCCGCCATGCCCAGCAGAAGAATGGCGGGCACGGCCAATTCCTTGTCGGAAGTGGGGCCGTCGGAGACGCTGAGCCGTGAGAGGGGACGCACCAAAAGCGTCTGGTCCTTGTTCTCCACGGGCCAGGCTTTTTGCATCGCCAGGGCAACGCCGGCCAGTTGCGCATCGGCTGCCGCCGGCGTGACTCCAGGATGCAATCGCGCCAGGGCAATCAGGGCATGGGTATCGCGCAAGGCCAGCGCGTGCCCGTGGCCTTCGAAATCGTTGACCAGCGCATCGTAGGCACCGAGCGGCACGTAGAGTTCGGCGCTGATCAGGGCGGTGGTGCCGGTAAAGCCTTCCGGTGTGATACCGACCACCGCGTACATGCGCCCGTTGAGGCGGAGGGACCGGCCCAGCATGCTGGCATCGGCGCCGTGCCGCTTCCAGAAGGAATAGCTCACGATCACTACCGGCCGCGCGCTGCCGGGGCGTTCCTCTTCGGGGGTAAACACCCGGCCCCGTAGCAAGCCGACTCCCATGGTGTCGAAGTAGTTCGACGAGACTATGTCGGCGAACAGGCGTCGCGTCGTGTCGCCTTCGGTCAGGCCCACCATCGCCAGGTTGTGCGCCGCCAGGCTGGAGAAGACGCCGCCCTGCCCGCGAAGATCGACATAGTTGGGGTAGGAGAACGCCCGGTAGTTGTCGGGTTTCCGCATGTCGCGGCTGTATAGCCCCACCAGTTCCTCGGCCTTGTGAATCGCCAGCGGCTTCAGCAGGAATGCGTTCACCAGGCTGAAGATCGCCGCGTTGGCGCCGATCCCCAGTGCCAGCACCAGGACGGCGGCTGCCGTGAACCCCGGTTTCTTGGCAAGCACCCGGACTCCGTGAGAAAAACTGTTCATCGGTTCACTCCCACCGGTGGATACGCGCCTAGTATCGGATAAGTTCACCAAATACGCCAATCGGCCTAAGCAAAACCCTGATGATCCAAGGTGTTAGTGCCAATTGGCTATGCCTGGCTACTAGTACACCGCTGGTACGGTCTGGTCTACCTGAAAGCGTTTCCGTCAGGCATGATAAGAACAACATGATCTGCATCCACTACAACAACGGCCGAGTGCTCCAGGGAGTAGTGCTCGCATTCGGGAACCGCCTGGTTCGCGTCGCCGTCGAGGGTTCGGAAGATGCCGTCGAGTTCAAACTGATTAATCAGGTCTGGGTCTCGGAGGACTGCGAAGTCGTGAAGCTGCACTTCGTGGACTTCACGCAGGGCGTTGCCCCGGAGGAATGCGAGGAAGCCGGGAGCGAGGATGCCGACCTGCTTGACAGCCTGCTCCACTTCAGATCGCAGCCGGCCTCCCTTCGACGGGTGATGTAACTCCCCGCGTCCGATGCCGGGAATCGGAGCGCGCAAGCGCCCGGTATTTCCGGAATTTCCCGACGTCGCCTCTAAACCAAAACCTGAAAACTGCCGATTGCTTCCTCGTGAATAAGCGAAGGAGGCGCCAGTTGAACATGCCTTTGACACCCGCTCCGCAACCGCCGCCCAATCCGGTTCAGCGAGTGCCGGACCATTCCCCGGCGCGCGTCCTGGTGGCCGACGATAACGTCATCAGCCAGAGGGCGGCGGTTCGCATGCTGGACAGCCTCGGCCTGCGGGCGGACGCGTCGGCAAACGGCCGTGAAGCCGTGGACATGCTGCTCACGTTGCCATACGATCTGGTTCTGATGGATTGCCAGATGCCACTCATGAACGGCGTGGAGGCAGCCATCGAGATCCGCAAACGCGAACCACCGGACCGCCGCACCGCGATCGTCGCCATGACGGCGGAAACCGGTGCGGCCTGTCTCGATGATTGCCTGGCCAGCGGTATCGACGACATTCTCATCAAACCGGTGCGCATCGAAGAGTTGCGAGCAGCCGTGCTCCGCTGGCTGCCCGCGGAGCCGGTTCTCCCGGCCGGTATCCCGCACGCCCGGACCCACACCTTCGTGCCGTAAAATGGGGGCAGTTCCCTCTGACTGGATTCGTCAGACCGGCCAACAGGAATGGCCGCTCAGAGGAGTCGGCATCCAATATATGAACATCGAAGCCATCCACCACGTGAGTCTGGGAGTAACAGACTTGGAGAACTCGCGGCGATTTTACAGCCGCATTCTGGGGCTGGAGGAACTCACCCGTCCTCCCTTCGACTTCCCCGGGGCCTGGTTTTCCGCCGGCGCGTCTCAACAATTGCACCTGATCGTCCACCCCCACTCCACGTTCCGCGCCGGCAAGGGGCTGGATACCCGCGATGGGCATTTCGCCGTACGCGTCGCCAGTTACCGGCAAACCGTGGATTACCTGCGTTCGAAGGGCTATCGCGAGCAGGCCGCCAGTGACGAGTTCCATCGCATGATCCTGCAGCCGCACGCCACCGCGGGGTTCCCGCAGATCTACATTCTCGACCCCGACCGCAACGTGATCGAGATCAACGCCGCCCAACTGGATTAGCGCGCCGCAAAGCTCACCGCGGGCGCGAGCGGCCGTCTCGCTGAATCTGCGCGAGCATGGCGAGCATCTCCTTCACCTTGCCGGGATATTGCGCCGCCACATTGTTCTTTTCGCCGAGATCGGTCGCCAGATTGAACAATTGCGGTTGGGCGTCGTTGCCGGTCTCGTTGCCCGTCTGGTTGCGCTTCGGCCCGTCGTGCGCCTGGATCACCTTCCAGTCGCCCAGGATCAGCGACAGCGCCGAGGCGTCTTCCACGATGTACGGCCGTCCGTGTCTGCTCTTGCCGAGCAGCGCGGGCAGCACGTTGAAGCTGTCGGGCGCGGCCGTTTCGGGCAGCTTGCGCCCGGCGAGCGCGGCGAAGCTGGCCAGCAGGTCCACCTGGCTGAGAGGCGCCGCCGAAACCCCCGGCTTGACGGCGCCGGGCCACCGCACCACCAAGGGTATGCGCGTGCCGCCATCGTAGGCGCTGTACTTGCCGCCGCGCAGCGGCCCGGCCGGCTTGTGATCGCCCAGCTTCTCCACTGCCTGGTCGCGATAGCCGTCGTCTACTACCGGCCCGTTGTCGCTGGAAAAGACGAACAGCGTGTCGCGCGTCAGCTTCAAGCGGTCCAAGGTGTCGAGAATCCGCCCGATGGACCAATCCAGTTCGGCGATCACGTCGCCGCGCGGACCCATCCCCGTCTTGCCCACGAAGCGCGCGTTCGGCACCCGAGGCACGTGGATATCGTGCGTCGCGAAATAGAGGAAAAACGGCCGCGCACGGTTCTGCTCCAAAAACGACACGGCCTTGCCGGTGATGGTGTCCGCCATATCCTCATCCACCCAGCGCGCCGCCTTGCCGCCGGTCATGTAGCCGATCCGGCTGATGCCGTTGACGATGCTGTTGTCGTGGCCGTGGCTGGGGTGCATCCGGAGCAGTTCGGGGTTGGAGGCGCCGGTGGGCTCGCCCGGGAACGGGTGGTCGTAATCCACCCGGATGGGGTCGTTGGGATCGAGGTTCACCACGCGACGGTTCTCCACGAACACGCAGGGCACGCGGTCGCCCGTCGCCGGAAAAATGAAGGAGTAGTCGAACCCGACATCGAGCGGACCGGGGGTGATCTCGCCATTCCAGTCGAGATCGCGCGCTCCCAGGCCGAGATGCCACTTGCCCACCACACCGGTCCGGTAGCCCGCCTCTTTCAGCATGGCGGGAAGCGTGTAGCGGCCAGGCTGGATGATCAGCGAGGCGTTGCCCGGCAGCACGCCGGTGCCCTGGTGGCGCCAGGCGTACTCACCGGTGAGCAGCGAGTATCGCGACGGCGTGCAGGTGGCCGAGGAGGAGTGCGCGTTGGTGAAACGCACGCCGGCGGCCGCCGCGCGATCCAGATTCGGCGTACTGACCCGCGTCGCCCCGTAGCAGCTGACGTCGCCGTAGCCGAGATCGTCGGCGTACATATAGACGATGTTGGGAAGGCGCGCGGCGGCGCCGGCACGGGACTGCGCCAGCAAGGGCAGCGAAGCGCAGAGAAATTGTCGCCGGTTCATCGAATCGTGTTCCGTTTACGGCTTCACCATATCATGTCATCCTGGGAGCATGTCTACGATTCATGCCTTGGCGGCCTCCGGCGCCGGCGAAAAACTGCAATCCTTTACTTACGATCCGGGCCCTCTCGGTGACGAGCAGGTAGAAATCGAAGTGCGGTACTGCGGTATCTGCCACTCCGACCTCTCCATGCTCCACAACGAGTGGCAGATCACGCAATTCCCCTTCGTGCCGGGCCATGAGGCCATCGGAACCGTGTCCGCCGTCGGGCGAAACGCCAAACTGGTCAGCCCGGGTCAGACCGTGGGTTTGGGCTGGAATNNCACGGCGCGTTCGCCACCCGCGTGCGCTGTCACTGGAGCTGGGCCACGCCGATCCCACAAGGGGTGGACGCGGCAGTGGCCGGCCCCTTGCTCTGCGGCGGAATCACGGTCTTCAATCCGCTGGTGCAGCACAATGTGCGGCCGACCGACCATGTCGGCGTAATCGGCATCGGCGGACTGGGCCACATGGCATTGCAGTTCCTCAATAAGTGGGGTTGCGACGTGACGGCGTTCACGAGTTCGGCGGGCAAGGCCGAAGAGGCGCGCCGGATGGGCGCCCATCATGTGGTGGACACACACTCCGCCGGGGAATTGGCGCAAGTGGCCGGCTCGTTCAATTTCATCCTCTCCACGGTGGCCGTGTCCCTGGACTGGTCGCTGTACATCAACGCATTGGCGCCCAAAGGGCATCTGCATGTGGTGGGAGTGGTGCCGGCGCCGATGGAAATCGGCGTATTCCCCTTGCTGGTAGCACAGCGCTCCGTGGGCGGGTCTCCCTCAGGTGCGCCGGGCACGGTGGCCACCATGCTGGAATTCTGCGCCCGCCACGGGATACGCCCGGTAACCGAAGAGTTTCCCTTGAGCCGTGCCAATGAAGCCCTGGCACACCTGGCGGCGGGCAAGGCGCGGTATCGTGTCGTATTGAAGAACGACCTATGAAGTATTACCTGGCCAAAAGCGAACCCTCGGTCTATTCCATCGACGATCTGGAGCGCGACCGGAAGACCGTCTGGGACGGCGTCACCAATCCGCAGGCGGTGAAAGCCATCCGCGCCATGAAACCCGGCGACCGCGTCTTTTTCTATCACAGCGGCGGCGTTTCGGCGGTGGTCGGATTCGCCGACGTCCTCTCAGACGGGCGCGACGATGCCAGAAATCCCAAGTCGGCGGTGGTCGATCTAGCCTATGGCGGCCGGTTCGATCCACCCACGTCGCTGGCCGAGGTCAAGCAGTCCGGCAGGTTCGAAGATTGGGCGCTGGTGCGGCAGTCGCGCCTTTCCACCATGGAAGCCCCGGCCAGTTTCGTCGAGTGGATGCGCGCGCGCTACCCAAAGGCGAAGATCTAGTTCTAGTCTAGGCCTACCAGCCTACAGGCTTACCTTTGTTCTGCTCGTCGAGCCACTTCTGCAAAGGCGCGAAGTAGTCGCGGATGGCGGTAGCATCCATTTGGCGCGTGCCCGCGATTTTCTCCAGCGCGTCCTGCCAGGGGCGGCTCTGGCCCATTTCCAGCATGGCGTTGAGCTTGGCGCCCGCTTCCTTGTTTCCATAGATGGAACAGCGGTTCAGGGGCCCGGTGCATCCGGCAGCCTGCGAGAGCGCGCGATGGAACTGGAACTGGAGAATGTCGGCCAGGAAGTACCGCATATAAGGCACGTTGGCAGCCACGTGATATTTTGCGGCGGGGTCGAAATCGGCCTCGCTGCGGGGGGCGCCCTTTGGGTCCGGCGGCGCGATGCCCTGGTATTTCTCCCGCAACTGCCACCACGTCTGGTTGTATTTCTCGGGCGGGATCTCGCCGGAAAATACCTTCCAGCGCCATTGATCGATCACCAGCCCGAAGGGCAGGAACGCGATCTTCTCCAGCGCCTTGTGCAGCAGTAGTCCGATGTCCTTGGAGGTATCCGGGGCCTGGTCGAGGAGGCCGATCTTGACCAGATATTCCGGCGTGATGGAGAGCGCAATCGTATCCCCGACGGCTTCGTGGAAACCATCGTTGGCGCTGTCGCGGAAGCTGGGCGGCAGCTTGGAGTACGCCCGCTGGTAGAAATTGTGCCCCAGTTCGTGGTGAACGGTCAGGAAATCTTCGCCAGTGATCTCGATGCACATCTTGAGACGAACGTCGTTTAGCGTGTCGATGTCCCAGGCGCTGGCGTGGCACACCACATCGCGGTCTTTCGGCTTGAGGAAAAGCGAGCGCTCCCAAAACGTTTCGGGCAGCGGCGCAAAGCCGAGTGAGGTGAAGAAGCCCTCGCCATACTTGACCATCTGCTTCCAATCCGTGTTGTGTTTTTGGAGCAAGGCGGTGAGGTCGTATCCGGGGTCGGCATTGGCGGGGGCGACCAGCGGGTAGATGTTGTCCCATTCCTGCGCCCACATGTTCCCCAGCAAGTCGGCCGGAATGGCGCCGCCGGCGGGCACGGCGTCGCCATATTTCTCGTGCAGGCGGCTGCGCACGTAGGCGTGGAGCGAGAGGTACAGCGGCTTGACCTGTTCCCATAAACGATCGAGTTCTCTAGAGAAATCGTCGGGCGCCATGTCGTACTTGGAGCGCCACATGGCGCCGTTGTCCTTGAAGCCGAGTTGACGGGCGCCCTTGTTGGCAAGAGCGACGTAGCGAACGAAGTCCTGGCGGATGGGTTTGGCGATGGCGTGCCAGCCAATCCAGGTCTCCCGCAGGGCTTTGGGGTCGCGGCTTTCGGCCAGGATCTTGCTCAACTCTTCGAGATCCTTGCAGCTTGCCGGCCCGCTAGGGCAGTATTTGCCCTTGCCGTAAGTGCCCTCCATGCCGCTCACGATGCGGGTCAGTTCCTCGCTCTCCCGGGGATCGGCCGGAGTGGCGATGGTGAGGGAGAGCTTGAGCAGTTTGAGTTTGCGGGCGGTCTCGGCGTCGAGTTTGAGTCCGTCGAAGCGCGTGGCCTGCTTGGCATAGGTGACGGTGGCGGCGATCGCCTTTTCGTCGAGTTTGGCGGCGACAGCCTCGGTATCGTCGGTGATGTAGGTGGACTTGATCCAGTCGGCGCGGGCGGCGTCTACACCCAGCAGGAGGAGTTTCTGTTCCGCATCGTTGACGAATTTGCGGGCCTCTTCGGGGGTTGCCTTAGGGTCCGCCGCCAATGCCAGCGCCGCGAGGGTACACGCGATGCATGTTGCTGCACGAATCTTCATGCCTTCACCTTGCTCGCAGCGTTTTTGCGTCTGCGATTTGGCGAGGGCGCACCAGCCGTGTTACGATTTTAGTATCTGCGTGACATTTTCGCGGGGACGTAGTTCAGTTGGTTAGAACGCCGGCCTGTCACGTCGGAGGTCGCGGGTTCGAGCCCCGTCGTCCCCGCCATTCCTTTCAATCACTTAGAGTCCTTCCCGGTCCGCTTTTTCTCTATTTTTGAGCCCGTGTGCAGTAGGTGCGCACTAGATGCACCGTTCCGGTCCTTACTGTTCCTCTGCGCATCCTCAAGCGTCTTCGCGATCAGATCGACCGTTCCGCGCTTGAGATCTTCGCGGAGGTGCTGGTTTCTGGCCCGTTTCTCCCGCCGTCATTTCGTACCCCACTGGGGGGAAACTGGGGGGATTCCGACGTCCACGGATGGGTAAATTTGGGTAAGGATGGGTAATTCCAAATTTGAGCCACCGCACGGACGGGGCTTGGCAACTGGCGTGTTCAGTAGGGGATACGTTGAAAATAAAGGAGTTAAATTGGCTCCTCAGGTAGGATTCGAACCTACAACCCTTCGGTTAACAGCCGAATGCCCCATGGCTGCCTCACATTGCAAACACAAGACTTAGACACGCGAAAAGCGAATATTCGCGGAATTTGGGGGGACTTTGGGGGTACCCCGCTGGGTACCAAATCAAAAGAGCCATCCATCTATTCTTGGCGAGACGGAGTCTTCCCAAGCGGATGGTGCTTCGCCGTCAAGTGCCGCGTGACGCCCTTGGCCGGCATAACCGATACCAAGTGCTCTACGAAGGGCCCCTGGCCAGTGCCGCAAACTCACGCCGCGCCAGCATGAGCAGCCGCAGATCGGCGTCGGCATTCTTCCAGGCGGCGAAGAAAGCTCCGTATTCCGCGCGCGCCAGATCGAACTCTTTCCGCAAAGTCAGGACGCGCGCCAGGCGCAGGTGCGAAAGCGAATACAGCGGCGAGATGGGGTCGACACCCTGATTGGCGAGGATGACGCGATAATCCTGCGCGGCGGCATCCAGCAGGCCGGCCTCCGTCTCGGCGCGGGCGCGCAAATAGAGAGCCCGAAACGTGCACAACTGATAGGGACGCGCCGGCTCCAGCAGTCGCACGGCATCGGCGGGTCGGTGGGCCGCGAGGGCGAGCAGCGCGCGCAGCATCGGCAGGTTGTAATAGACGTGCACAGTGTCCCGCAACTTAAGGGGATCGGCCGTGACGGCAATGTGCTGGGCGAGTGCCAGGTCGCCGGTCTCGGCCTTGAATAGGGCGAGGAGGTACTGGTTGCCTCCGTCGCCCTGCACTTCCCGCAGACGGGCCACGGCCTCGGCGGGCTCTTCCAAAGCGATCAGAGCGTCGATCAGATCCAACTGCACGCCGGCGGCGAAATCGGCGTCGCCACTGCGGACGGCTTCGGTTCGGGCGCGCGAGAAATAGTCGATCGCCGCGTGCAACCGGCCGTCGGAAGCCGCGGCGGAGCCCAAATCGTCGAGTGCCCCAGCGACGTTTCCATGGGTGAGCCCCCACTCGCCCTCGGTCTTCATCCGGGCTTCGTCCCGCTCGGCGTAGGCGATCTGAAACAGCACGCTGTGCGTGCCTCCGCGACTCTTCCCCGCCGCCACCGCGGCATCGGCGATGTTCTTCGCTTCGGCAAAGGCGCCCGCGCGCTTGTACGCCCGGCCCAGCACTTCCGCGACGTAACCCGATTGAGGATCCAGGCGCCGCGCCTCGCGGCCCGCTTCGATGGCTTGCGGGTACTCACCAAGCTGGGTGTATAGATTGCAGAGGTTGCCCCAGGCTCTGGCATCGTTGGGGTAGATCTGGTTCAGGTGCTTGAGGATCCGTATGGACTCTTCGTAGTCGCGGAGTCCGCCGCCGTAGTAGAGCACTTCGATGGAGAGGCGCTCACGCTCCGTGGCGCGATTTCGCAGTTCAAAGGCCTTTTTGTAACAGGCGATGGCTGGGGCGGAATCGGCGCGGTTGAAATAGGATGTGCCGAGCGATTTATAGGCGCTGGCGAAGTTTGGATCCAGGGCGATGGCCTGCTTGAAGAGATCTTCGGCGGTCCGGAAATCGCCGCGCTCCAGACTGTCCAGCCCCTGGGTGTAGGCTCGCAGGGCGTCGAATGACGACGTCGTGGCTTGGGCGATGGGCATCTGGAACCGCTCCCGTGAAGCGCCCGATTCTCCCAATTGCTGGCGCACGCGGCCGGCCGCCGTATCCAGCGCCCCGAGCAATCGATCCTTGGATTGGACTTCCGCCTTGTAGCCCCCGAGCCGGCTGCCGCTGATGCAACCTTCGGCGTCCAGCAACAGCAGATAGGCGCTGCCGAGTTTCGAGAGGGTGGCGCGGAGTATCGCTTGCCCGTTGTTGCGTTGGCAGATTTCGCGCGCCAGCGGCGGAGTGAGTGCGGCGTCGCGTTGGCGCTGCATCTGCGCCAGCGTCTCCTGTACCTTCGATTTGGCAAGAAGGTTCAGGAATGGCGACTGCTCCAGATCGATCTGCAACGCGCGGCTCAGGACGCGGTCGACATCCGCCTCGCCAGTCGTGTTTTCGAAATCGGCGAGCACTACCGTCATCGCGGGAGGGATCGGGCGAAAGTGACGCCAGCAGAGATAGGCGGCCAGCGCGGCCACGGCCAGGACCAACGCCACGGGCAGGGCGGTGCGGAACCGGTTGGGGCGTTGCGGCGGCGCGAGGGCCTGGTGTTCTTCTGTGATCACGCGGGTGCGAACAGTGCGTTTTTGAAATACCAGCCCGGTGCCGTCGCCGCCGGATGACGCCACCGCGGTGACGCTCGCCGGGGCGAGCCTGGTATCCTCCTCCGGAACGACCTCCACGGCTGAGATGAACTGGTACCCGCGTCCCGGCAGAGTGACGATGTAACTGTTCTCGCCGCGCTTCTCGTCGAGCGCCCTGCGCAGCACGGAGACGCTCTGGGCGAGGCTGTTCTCGTCTACTGTGGCATCCGCCCAGACACTTTTCAACAGTTCTTCCTTGGAGATGGCGCGGCCAGGGTTCTGGACGAAGTACAGGAGCACGTCGAAGGCGCGGCGGCCGAGAGCAAGCGCGACTCCCTGGCGCTGCGCGGTGCGCGCCAGAGCGTCTACCTCGTATTCTCCAAACCTAAACAAGCGGTTTGTTTTCATTGAGATAGGGCAATTCAGAACTTGTCAAAACTTGTCAGGACGGGTCATTGGAATTATAGAACATTTTCGGAGAGAATCGGACCTTGAAAGACGATTCACAACGCCGTTCGGAAACGTAAAGCGGAGTTTCGCACCAGGGAACGCGTGCGGGAAACACGATCGTCGGAGGAGTGATTCATGTCTAAAACGGTTCTTATCGTTGCTGTCGCCGCCTTGGCGCTGCCGATAGCGGCCTGGTCAGGCACCGCTTCGGGTCCTGCCGCCGCTGCCGCGCCGGGCCAGCGGAACGCGGCGACGCCGAACATCGGGGCGACGCTGAGCCAGACCATCACCTTCAACCCATTATTCAACTGGGAAGCCGGCCAGAACGAGGGGCTCAGTGCGACCGCCTCTTCCGGGCTGACAGTGACCTTCGCGTCGACGACAACCTCCGTTTGCACCGTAAAAACCGTCCTCGGGCCGACGGGCTCGGTGCCGGTGCTGTACGGGGTCAGCATCGGCACCTGCAGCGTCACTGCCTCGCAAGCAGGCGGCGGCAATTATAAAGCGGCTCCGGATGTCAGCCAGACCGCCCAAGTGGTGGGGCAAGCCCAGACGATTACCTTCACGGCGCCAACGAGCATACAAGTCGGCTATGTCGAGAACCTCATCGCAACCGCCAGTTCAGGATTGCCAGTGTCTTTCGGATCGTCGACACCCTCCGTTTGCACAGTGCCCTCGGGCGGGATGGCAGTAACCTCGCTCACGATTGGCACCTGCATCGTCGTGGCGTCGCAGCCAGGCAACGGCACCTACGCCGCCGCCCCGATTGTCAGCAAGATATTTCTGGTGAACGGAAAGACCCAGACGATCGGCAACATCACCGCTACCGGGGGTGGCAAGGTCGGCGACTCGCAGACTCTTTCCGCCACGGCTTCTTCCGGCTTACCGGTGAGCTTCAACTCGCAGACGAACAACACTTGCACTGTCTCCGGGTCGACGGTGAGTCTGGTTGCCGCCGGCACCTGCACCGTCCAGGCGACGCAGCCAGGCGATGGCTACCTCTGGGCCGCGGCCGCGCCGGTTACCAAGTCGGGCACGGTGCTGCAGGGCACGCAGACGATCGTCAACTACACTCTGAACGGCCCGGCCACCGAGAAGGTCGGTGACCAGTACACAATCGGCGCCGCGGCTACCTCCGGTTTGCCGGTAAGCTTCACTTCGCAAACACCATCGGTGTGCACGCTCTCCGGCACGGCCTCCGGATCGACGCTCATATTGATCGCCGTCGGCACTTGCACGCCTCAGGCGACGCAGGCGGGCAACGTCAACTGGGCTGCGGCCACGCTTGTCGGTGCGCCCTTCACGGTGCATCCGGGCGCCCAGACGATCTCATTTCCGGCTCTGACCAGCGAACCAGTCGGCTACGTCGAAAACCTCAGGGCGACCGCCACGTCCGGATTGGCGGTGTCCTTCCAATCGTTGACGCCCTCCGTTTGTACCGTTCCCTCGGGCGGGATGGCCGCAACCGGGGTCACCATTGGTACCTGCACGATCCAGGCGTCGCAGGCGGGCAACGCCAACTACGCCGCGGCCACGGCGGTCAACCAGAGCTTCCAAGTGACCGGAGAGAGCCAGACCATCACCTTCAATGCATTGGTGGGCTTGGGGGTTGGCGGTAAACAGGTCATCATCGCGAGCGCCTCCTCCGGCTTGCCGGTAACCCCCACCACGCTTACGGCCACCGTCTGCTCCGTCGGCAAGGACATGGGTGGGCCAATCGTCACTGCGCTCACCATGGGCACCTGCACCGTTGAGGCGACGCAGGCAGGCAACGGCAGCTACGCCGCGGCCACGCCGGTCGACCGCAGCTTCACCGTCACCGGAAAGTCCCAATCCATCGCCTTCGCCGCGCTTTCGAGCCAGACGCTCGGCACCGCGCCATTCACGATCGGCGCTACGGCCAGTTCCGGTTTGACCGTGAGCTTCGCCTCGACCACTCCGGCCGTCTGCACCGTCTCCGGTTCGTCGGTGTCGCTGGTTGCCGTGGGCACCTGCAACATTCAGGCGACCCAGGCGGGCGACGGCGTCACCTACGCCGCGGCACCGCCGGTCAACCAGAGCTTCACGGTGACGGCAGCCGCTCTAACGGCGCAGACCATCGCCTTCGGCGCGCTGCCGAACCAGACGCTCGGCGCCGCGCCGTTTACGATCGGTGCAACGGCTACTTCCAATCTGCCGGTCAGCTTCGTCTCCCTGACTCCGGCTGTCTGCGCGGTCAATGGCACGCAGGTGACCCTGCTCGCCGCCGGCACTTGCACCATTCAGGCGAACCAGGGCGGCAACGGTAGCTATGCCGGAGCCCCCGCGGTTCAACAGAGCTTCACGGTGACGGCAGCCGCCCTAATGGCGCAGACCATCGCCTTCGGTGCGCTGCCGAACCAGACGCTCGGCGCTACGCCGTTCACCCTCGCCGCAACGGCCACTTCCGGCTTACCAGTGAGCTTCAGTTCGCTGACACCGTCCATCTGTACGGTCTGGGGTGCGCAGGTCACACTGGTCGCCGCCGGCACATGCACGATTCAGGCGGCGCAGACAGGCGACGGCGTGACCTACACCGCGGCCACTCCGGTCAACCAGAGCTTCACCGTGAATCCCGCTGGAACACCGTCCTCGGCGCCCGTGATCGGCGCACTGGCTAACAATTACAGCAACATCAATCCGGCTGCGCCGAACTTCGCGATCGCGCCGGGAATGCTGATGAAGATCTGGGGATCCAACATGTCTGCGCCGGGGAGTTCGGCCACGCCATTGCAGAACCCCGCCGGCAACCTGCCGCAGACGCTGAACGGCGCCAGCGTCTCAGTCACCATCGGCGGGACGACCGTGACGCCGGCGTTTTACTTCGCGATTCCCAGCCAGCTTGCGGTAGTGCTTCCTTCGAACACGCCGCTGGGGACGGGCACCATCACGGTGTCCTATGGCGGGCAGACCAGCGCCGCATTTCCGATTACAGTGGTGGCGAGCGCATTTGGATTCGATTACTATAACGGCGCGCTGGGCGTGGCGACCGACAACCACGACGGTCACCTGATAACCACCGCGAATTCGGCAATGCCGGGCGAAACCATCGATTTCTGGGGCGCGGGCGATGGCGCCGATACGAAGAACACCGATGTGGGCCCACCCACCGGCTTCGATAACCTGGGCGGCATCACGGCGCTCTATATCGGCGGCGTTCCGGTGCCGATCGCCTATCAGGGAAGATCGGGGTATCAGGGGGTGGACCAAGTCGCCGTGACCCTCCCATCCAACGTACCGCTCGGGTGCGCGGTTTCGGTGGTAGCCGTAATCGGCAGCGGGGGCGCGTCCACCGTCAGCAACCTGGTGACAATCCCGATCTCGAGCGGCGGCGGAGTATGTGCGGATTCGATGGCCTACGTCAGTCCGGCGACGGCGGCGAGGCTATCGAGCCAGGCGAGCGTCGCGTTTGGCGTGATCCAAGTGGGCCAACGTACCGGGCCTGCCGCGACCGGCTCCGGCACCACGACCACGGATAGCGCGGACGCGATTTTCTACAATTTCAGCGGGGCTTCGCTAACCGGGTATGAGAGCGGTACGCATCCATCGCTGGGTAGCTGCGTGGTGACCCAGAACGCATCGAGCGTGCTGAGCCTCTTCGCGCCGGTTGGGTTGAATGCGGGCACGGTCACCGTACAAGGGCCCGTCGGAGGGGTGCAGGTGCTGACGACGGTTCCGTCGGTCCCCGGGGCCTATGTAGCCGAGTCGCTGCCGGGGGGCTTCGTTCCCGCGACGGGCGGCGCCTTCACCTTCACTGCCACGGGCGCAAGCGGAGCTAACGGCGTGGCAAGTTTCACGCAGGCATTGAGCGCTCCGGCGCCCCTCATGTGGACCAATGCTGGCTCGGCCGGGACCGTCACGCGCAGCCGGGGCGTGACGGTCGATTGGACCGGTGGCGGCGACGGATTCGTTCAAATCAGCGGCGGTTCGATCGCCACATCCGCATCCGGAACGTTCGACGCCAGCTTCACTTGTAATGCGGCGGCGAGCGCGGGAACGTTCACGGTTCCGGCATCGGTCCTGCTGGCGCTGCCGGTGGGCAGCGGGAGCCTATCGGTGGGCAATTACACTCTGCCGCAGAACTTCGGCGTATCGGGGTTGGATCTCGCGGTCGCGATAGGATCCGCGACCACCGGCATTGCGGCCGTTTATAACTAGGCACCGGCGCGAGAGGATCGCATCATGGACAAGCCAAACGGAAGCAGGGGAAATCGAACGGGGTGAAGGGCGGGTTTATGCGCCGGCTTTTTCAAACGCTTTGCGAGCGGGTTGGTTTTTCTCGTGCCGAAACATGCCGGCACGGCGAAGGCCACACCATTCGCACGGAGGTGACGGTGGAACGGGAGGAAACGACCGTTCGGCTCGGAGGCGTCACCTCCGGAACGTTGGACACCTGCCCGGTGTGCGGCCACAAGCTGTCGCCCGGGCAGGCGGAACAGGCGCGACTTCGGTTACCGGGCGGCGCGCCATGGGTAGGAAAAAGGAGCAAGACATAACATGAAGAGTATTTTTATTGCAGTCGCGAGCGCGCTATTGATCATGGCGGCCGCGCCGGTGTTGGCCGGCGAGGCGGGGGTCAAGGTTCACCTCGACCCGAATCCCGCGGCCAACGGAGCTTGTCCCGCCACGGTCGTCTTCCATGGCCAAATCGAGACTGCCAAGCCGATGGATGTGACGTTCCATTGGCGGCGCAGCGACGGTGCGACGCACGAAAAGACGAAGCACTTCGAGAAGGCCGGGAAACACCAGGTGAGTGAGCCCTGGACACTTGAGCGCAATTACAAAGGCTGGGAGCAGATCGAGATCACGTCGCCGGTCCAGGTGAAGAGCGAGAAGGCGCTGTTCGAAGTGAGATGCGGCAAGTCCGGGAAGTAGAAACCGGAATGGACGCTGGCTGCCAAGAACTGGGCGACTCAAGGACGCCGAAAGGGGACCGCGAACAGAAACGGCGTCCTTGACATTGGCGCGCCGCCAATGCGTGCCAATCCCTGGTGTAGGCCCGGCCTCCCCTGGTCGCATTCCACATGAGTGGTGTGTCCGCTGATGCAGGGAGCCGCCGCCGGGCTCGGACGCGCAGATAACGCTCGATCTCATCCGCGATCTCGCCGTTGATCGGAAGCAAGCGGGACTTATAGAACTTCGTCTCCCGAATGTGCAGAGTCGCTTCCTGGCGGTCGTAGTCACCGAGCGTCAGTTTCAACAGTTCCCCGCGCCGCATTCCCGTGGTGAACAACAGGACTATCGCAAGCCGAGTCAGTTCCGGGCGAAGCGGCGATGCAGGGTTCCGGTTCAAGTGCGCGGCCGCAGTCAGCAGTTTCCCGACTTCGGCTGGGGAAAAGATGTACGGCTTGAGCCGCTGATGATAGGGCGGAAAGAAACTGGAGTCCGGAACGAAGCACTTCGGTTCGGTACGGCGGCGATACAGCAGAAGCTCCAAACCTCCAGCATGCGAGCCCGCCGAACCCCCGAAGTAACGTGTTCGTGAGTGTGACACCACGTCTGAAACGCGGCAACATTCAGGTCCGAGTACTTTGCGCTTTGGTCGCAAAGGAAACGATCCAGGGATTGCATCGTGCGGGCCGGAAGATCGAAACGCCGCCCCAACGCCCGCTTCAGATCCACATACCGAGCGAAGGCGGGCGCCAAGCGAGATAAAAACACCGGGGTGAACGCCGAGGTTCCTTTCATCGCTGCCCCTCCTTTCCGGTGCGCGCTCCCGGAGAAGAAGCTGAACGCGGCCTATGCCTTGGAAGATTACGCCGCCGCCAAGCAAGCGCTCAACGTGCTGCATCGCGAACCGATGGATCTCAATCCCAGTGCGGCGCGGAGTTTGGGTGAAGGGATGGAGGAGACCTTGACGATGCATCGCCTTCACATCCCGATGCAACTGCGAAAGACCCTAGCAAGCACCAACGTGATCGAGTCCGCCGCGTTCTCGATCGTGGAGACGGTTTGCAGAAACGTGAAACGTTGGCACGGTGGCGACCAGCGGGAGCGCTGGGTGGGCTCCGGACTCCTCGTTGCGCAGAAACAGTTCCGTCGCATCATAGGCTACAAACAGATCCCAGCGCTCATCAAAGAATTGGCAGTCCAGGCGCCATCTAAGAAAGCAGTTGTCAAGGCGAGGAAGGCGTCGTAGAGTGGGTTACGCGGGAGTCGTTACTTTCAACGGAATTCCGGGCATTCCCGGTGCGTAAGCCGATGTTAAGGTCTGCACCTCTGAAGATAAGATCCAACATGAGAAGGGAGCACTAATTGTGAAGGACTTCTGCAAGCCCTTCTGGCAAGACACCCAAGGGCAGGACTTGGTGGAATACGCGCTGGCAGCCGGAATGGTTGCGGTCGCGGCGGTGGCTTGCATGCCCTCGCTGACCACCGTCGTCAGCAACGTCTTCACCAAGATCGGCGCGATCATCAACACCAACGTTCACTAGGGCGGCGGGGCAGCTGCCACCGCCCGTTGCTGCTGCCCACTTTCCGGATCCGATTCTGGTTTACCGTGGTCAACCATGGGATGTTTTGCCGCGGCAGCCCAGTCCGGGGGGCCACCTGACGAATAGCGCACTACGACAGCAGTCGGATCAGTTTGCGGCCGCAGCCCGTGGTGATCACTGAACCGCCACCACCAATTGAGAAGCCGCCGCCTGCTCCTGCCGCTGAGCGTCCTCCTTGCGCTTCTCCTCCGCCGCGCACTGGCGCTCCGCGATTTCGTCCAAAGCGCGGCGCTTCGCTTCCACCCGCACATGGGTGTAACGGGAAAGCATGGCGCGCGCGACGCGCCCGGCGATGCTCGTGCTCACCTCGTCGCCTGGCGCCCGATCGTTAGTGGCAATAGGGCTATCACCGGTAGCCAAGCGAGGGATTAGATCACGCCCAATTACGTGCCGCCTGGTCCGAGGGCCATGTCGTAGAGGCGCCCGCTGTGGAAATTCGCGAAGCGCAAAGGGGCGGCTGCTTGCAGCGTGCATTGATTTGCCACCTCAAACGCTCGAATATCTTCAGTAGTAAACTGAAGAGCCCGTATCCATTCGTCAGGGTTTTCAGGCGCACGAATTCCGAGGTTGTTCCGAACGGTTGAGTCAAAAGCGGGCCCGACGCGCCCTTCCGCTAGCAGCATCACGGCCTTTGAAATACCGACTACGCCAGTTTGACCGTTGTTCGCCCTGCCATGATATGAGAGGCCTTCAAATATGCACCACAGCCGATGAAGGGCATCCTCCGTCTTAGGAGTGAATGAGGAGAGGTGCCTGGTATCGAAGCCCTGCAGTGCCTGAATTGCCTGAACAAAAGGGTGAGCTTGAGCGATCAGGTCTTCCAGGTATGGCGGATCGTGATTCGCCTCGCATGCGGGGCGTCTCATTCGATTGGGGCGACAAGCCTGCCATTTCCTCAAAGTCTGACCGAGACGTCCCGCTACATTCTGTTGGTCCTTGAGCACACCGATCCATAATTGCCAATCGTTCACATAGCCCTCGGTCATCCGGTCATCCTGAGTATTCGATCGTGGAATGCTGTGACATCGAGGCTCGCGATTCCTGGCATTGTCAATACTCACATCGTAGCCCGAACGCCGGCGCGCGGAATGCTTTGACCTGGGTCACCGTTTCCTCGCCGGCCGGCTACTGCACCCTTGGTGCGCAAAGATGCCATTGGGGTCTGCTGTTTCTGCTCTGCTTCCTTGAGGTGCTTCTCATCGGCCGCGCACTGCCGAACTGCAATCTCGTCCAATGCCCGCCGCTTCGCCTCCATCCGAACGTGGGAGTAGCGCGACCGCATGGCCCGCGAGACGTGCCCGGCAATGCTCATGATCACCTCGTCGCCAAGGCCGAACTCGGCGAGTTCCGTCACCAGCGTGTGGCGATTATCGATTCTCTTGACACATCCGGAACATGCACATCAACCATATCGATTGCCGCGCTGAACCGGACGATGGCTGCCAGTAGCGGTCCTCCCTGGTTACTTGGGGATTTATCGCCAGCTATCGCGAGACCGCTCGCGTGCCCGCCGAGGTCCCGCTCGTGGCCAACTTCCGGTTGGCCGACGATCCGGGAGCACCCCCTTCTCTCGGTTCCGTTGCGAGAGAATGGGGCCATGTCCGATCGTCGAACCACAACCGATATCATGGTGCTGGTGGCCGGGGCAGAACGCCTGTCATGAAAATGCGCAGTCCGGATGCCGACATCACGGGTCTCATCAGAGCCTGGCGGGAAGACGAGCCCGGGGCGCTTGATCGTCTCATGGAAGCGACCTATCCGTCCATGAAGGACATAGCGATGCAACGTCTTCGCAACGAACGCGCCGGCCACACCCTGCAGTGCACCGCGCTTGTCAACGAGGCTTGCCTGCGCCTGATCCGCCACCCAAACGGGCGCGAATGGAGAGACCGCACCCACTTTTTCGCTTTTGCGGCGCGCGTGATGCGTGGAATTCTGGTGGACTACGGGCGCGCGCGGCGCACCGCCAAACGCGATACCGGACAATTGCGCGTGGCCCTATACAGCAGGCCGGGCGAAGGCGCGATGGACGCGGATGTCGTGGACCTGAACGACGCGCTCGACGATCTGGAAAAGCTGGACGCGGTGCAGAGCCGTGTTGTGGAACTCCGCTATTTCGGTGGCCTGTCGATCGAAGAGGCCGCCGAAGCGCTTAACCTTTCGTTGAGCACGGTAAAACGCGACTGGCTTCTCGCCAAAACGTGGTTGCGCCGCCGGCTGCTGGAAGGGCGGGCCCCCATTGACCAGTGAAGAGTGGGGAAGCGTCAGGGCTCTGTTTGAGGGCGCGCTTGCGGTGGCGGCCGCCGAGCGCCAGTCGTGGATAGACCAGCACGCCCCGGACAAGAAAGTCGCCGGCGAAGTGTACCAGTTGATCTCCTGCTACGAGCAGTGGCCCGATTTTCTGGAAGAATCGGCAGCACTGGAGCTTGTCGCGAGTGATGTGCCGGTTTCTCCGCTAGTGGGCCGGCGACTGGGACCATGGCGTCTGGAGCGCGAAATTGGCCGCGGCGGCATGGGTGTTGTATGGGAAGCACTCCGCGACGACCAGACCTTCCAGCAGCGCGTCGCGATCAAGATCCTATCGGCCGGCCTGCAATCCTCATCGGGCATCGCTCGATTTGTCGAAGAACGCCAGATCCTGGCTGACCTGAGCCATCCGGGTATCGCGCGCCTGCTCGACGGCGGATCGATGGAAGACGGCTCGCCGTACCTCGTGATGGAGTTTGTGGAGGGAGAGCGGCTGGACGCTTGGCTGGCGCACAGTCCGTCCCTCGGCGAGCGTTTGCGGGTGTTTCTGTCGATTTGTCCCGCCGTTGAGTACGCCCACCGGCATCTGATCGTGCATGGCGACCTGAAGCCCGCGAACATAATGGTTACGCCCGAGGGCGAGGCCATGCTGCTCGATTTCGGAGTGGCCAGGCTGCTCGGCCCGGGATTGGACACGCTCATCCGGACCCACACACGTCTGTTCTCACCCCGTTTTGCGAGTCCCGAACAGGTTCGCGGCCAGGCGGTGACCACCGCGACGGATGTCCATGCCCTGGGGGTCTTGCTCTATCTGATGCTGACGGAGAGGCAGCCTTTTGCCAACGGGAGCGAGGATACCCTGGAAGTGATGCGGGCTGTGTGCTCCGATGAGCCGGCTGCACCGAGTTCGGCGCCGGTTCCCTGGCGGAAAGCCCTGCGGGGCGAGCTGGAGGCGATCGTGCTGCAATGCCTTCGCAAGGACCCGGAAGAACGATACCGTTCGGTGCACGACCTATCCGAAGACATCGCCGCCTGGCGCGACGGCAGGCCAGTCCGCGCGCACCGGCCCGGATGGGTCCGGCGCGCTCGTAAACTGGTCCGCCGGAACCGCGCGCTGAGTGCCGCGATCATGTTGGCGATGCTCTCGATGAGTGGCGGCTCCGGCGTTGCCCTCTGGCAGGCGCGACAGGCCCGACAGGAGCGGCGGCGCGCCGAAATGCGCTTCCAGCAGGTGAAGCGTCTGGCGCACTCGGTTCTTTTCGAACTGCACGATGCCATCAGAGACCTGCCAGGTTCCACCGCGGCGCGGCGGCTTTTGGTGCAGGACGCGCTGGAGTATCTCCGGGAGCTCGAAGCGACGGGCGGCAACAATCGCGAACTCGACTTGGAACTGGCGGCCGCCTACATGCGGGTCGGAGACGTGCAGACCAACCTGGGGCGGGCGAACACCGGCGATTCTGCCGCCGCCATGCAAAGCCAGCTAAACGCGCGGCGTCTGGCCGTCTCAGCCGGGCTGGCGAACCCAGGTCAGGAACGGCAAGCGCAACAGCTTAGGGAGATCGACATCGGGCTCAGCGATGTTTACCGCCAGCAAGGCGACACCAAAACGCACCGCGAGTTACGGGCGGAAATCGATACGATATCGACCGGCCTGGCCGCGCGGCATCCCCAGGATCGAAAGCTGCGCTTTCTGGCCCTGTGGGATAGGGCCTGGACGTTAGGTGAAGGCGGGAGAGCCGAAGGCCGGAAAGCCACCGAAAACCTGGGGGCGTGGCAGAACGCGCTCTCGGCTGCACGAGATGTCCTGGCGCTCGAACCGGACGAACCCGAATCGATCCGTTACCTGGCGCGTTGCTACCGCAACCTGGGCGATGCCTACAAGAACACTGGCGACCGCGCCGCTGCCCTGGAGAGCTACCGGAAGGCGGTGGCCATCGACGACAAGCGTGCGTCCTCCGAACCTGCCTCGGCCCAGCCCAAGATGGATCTCTATTTTGACCTCGTGGCGTCCGGCTGGGAACATCACGCCGCCGGCCATGAGCGGGTCGCGGTGTTGGAGTTCGAGCGGGCCGCACGTCTTCTGCGGCAGATATGCGCTTCCGATCCGGACGACTTTCTAGCCCGGCTGGAACTGGCCAAGCTGCTGATTACCGCGGCGCCGTCCTGGCAGCATCTGGGACGCGAAGCGGAAGTGATGGCTCGTCTGCGGGAGGCGCTGGGTTATCTGGAGTGGGCGCGGGCCCGCGATCCCAACAACCTGGATGCGCGACTGCACCACGGGTGGGCGCTCGTGGAACTCGGCGACGCATGGGCGCGCCGCGCCGCGCTCGGCGGCCAACAGGCACGCGATCACTGGCGGGAGGCGGCGGAGGATTACACCAAGAGCATCGCCGCTCTGAGCGGCATCCCGGCCGGGGCGCGTTTTGACGACGGCATCGGGCCCGCCCCGCTGATCGAGCGCGCAACCAGTCAACTGGCACTCTGCCGGTCGCGTCTTGCAAACCGGCGCTGAACCAGAATTCCCGCGAATCTCGCTTATTCTCTCGTGGGCGTCGTGTTTCGATTCTCTAGCGCCGCGGTCGTGCATAAAATGTCTCTCAAACGGATTCTTGTCGCATCGCTCATCTGCCTGTCGGCCGTCGCGCCGGTCGGCCTCGCCCAATCGGGGGCACAGGACCCTGCAGCTAAGTACAACAAACTGCGCATGGAAAAGATCAAAGCCTACGATGCGGCGAAGGTCAAACTGAAATCGGCGGTCTTGCCCGCCGACGACGACGGGACGCCTGTGATATTGACGATGAAGGTTCACGTCAACTCCACCACCAGGATGGCTTACAACTGGAATTGGTCGGGGCCTGGAAGCATCCTCGCAGCCCCCGGCACGCAGACGTTACAGTCCATCGATCAGGTGACCTGGAGCGCGGACCATACCGAAACCTGGCAGTGCAATTGGCTTGTCGCCCCGGGCATAACCGCTCTCATGTGCGGCGACTCGGCCGTGGTCGACGGCGCCAGTGTCCACGGGGACGGCAGCGCTTCCGAAGCGTGGTCCTTTCCTGCGTGTGCCGACGGGAGCGGCTACGGCCAGGCGAGTTGGCAATACCCGGCGTCCGGCCTGATATTTGTTTCGAACTTCAGCTTAACCTTTGGGGCCCTCGACGGCAGTTTCGGGATTGACCCATGGATTAATTACCTGGTTATCGCCCTGGACTACCCTCCCGGATCCGGGACGGAAGTGGCCACCACCTGCTCCGGGACCAGGACGAGTAAGTGGGATACCTGGGATGTCTATTCGAGCGCCGGCAAGTTCGCGAGTAGGGATTGGAACGCGGTACAGGACGATCCGAAATATCAAGCCTTGTGGACCGCGAACCTAGCAAAACAGGCCACGGTCAGCCAAAAGGCCTCATTCACCTTCAACCACGACGGCGCTCCCCAGTTTGCCGGGCCGACCGGGATGACGCAGAGTGGCTCCACGCAGATCGACATCTCGGTGTCTCTCTCCGTAAGCGATCCCCCTCCTCCACCGCCTACCGTCACGAACAACGATTGCAACTGCAAGGAAGAGGGTTCCATCATCGGCGCGCAGGACCAGAGCCTCGGTCAGGTGGTGCCCGTCGCCGGTACACCCTTCGCGCTGCGCTATCAGAGCGACCGCACACCGGGGTATTTGGGCAATACCGCCGCCTGGACGGCCAACAACCTGGCCCTGGGCGGCTGGACCATCGACGTCTTGCATGCCTACGATTCAAAGGGCGGCGTGCTGTACCTCGGCTCCGGCGACCGGCGCAGCGGAGCCAGCGCGCAGCCGGTCCCTACCTCCGATGGCGGATTCCTCATCCCCAGCCAGGCAGCCAACCTGATTTACCAGTTCGGCGCCAACGGCCTCCACACCGCGACGCTGGACGAATTCACCGGCGCCCCGGTCTATCAGTTTGTGTATGACGATCAGGGCCGGCTGACGGGCATCAAAGACAATGCCGGAAACCTGACCGCCATTCAACGCAACGGCAATCAGCCGGCGGCCATCGTGGGCCCGTTCGGGCATACCACCACGCTATCCGTCGATTCCAACGGGTATCTGGCCAACATCCAGGCGCCCGACGGCGCGGTTACGGCCCTGACCTACGATGCCACCGGTCTCATGAGCACTTTGACCGACCCCAACGGGAATCAGCACCGGTTTACCTTCGGCTCCAATGGCCGTCTCACCCAGGACACCGATCCCGAGGGCGACTTCCAGGCGCTGACCCTGACAGGCGTGGACGGGGCTTACTTCGTGCAGAGCACCACGTCCGACGATCTGACCACGGTGTACGCGGTCCTCGGCCCCAATTCCAACACGACGGTTTTCCAAACACAGTTCCCCGACGGGTCGCTCACCACGGGAACGCAGTCCGGCCCGTTCTTCGCCAACCTCACGGGGGTTACCGGAATGGTCACGCAGAACAGTTACGGACAGGACCCTCGCTGGGGCCTGCAAGCCGGGCTGCTTTCGGCATTCAGCACCACCACGCCCGGCGGCATCGCGAGCCTCGGAACCCTGAACCGCACGGTGACGCTGAGCGATCCCGCAAACCCGCTGTCGTTGTCCGCATTGCAGGACACCATGCAGCTCAACGGGCGAACTTCCAATACCGCATATTCTTCTTCTACCCGGACCCTGACCGGCACCAGCGCGGCCGGGCGGCAGATTGTCCGTACGCTGGATGCGCAGGGGAGAACGGTTTCGCGGCAGGTGAATGGTCTCGCGCCGTGGCAGTTCACCTACGACGCCCAGGGGCGTTTGAGTACGCTTACGCGCGGCTCTGGCGACCAGCAGCGCACCCTGAAGTACGAATACGGAACCGACGGTTTCCTGAGCCGCTTCACCGATGCGCTGGGAGGGGTCGCCTCATTTAAGCGCGACAAGGCCGGCCGCATCCTCAGCGGCACGCTGCCGGATGGCGGCGTGGTGGCTTACACCTACGATGCCGCCGGCAACATGACCTCCGTCACCCCGCCCGGAGGCCAGGCGCACAGCTTCCTTTTCAATGCGGTCAACCTGCCGGCTTTCTATATACCGCCCATGGTGAACGGTTCCGGCATGCCAGCCGGGTTTCTCTGGAATGGGGAGAAGGAACTGTGGCGGGAGACGCGGTCCGATGGCGGCGTGATCGGCAGCAATTTCGATTCGCTGGGACGCATGGCCAGCCTGACTCTCCCCACCGGACAACTGAACTATGGCTACGACAGCAAGACCGGCCAGAGGACCCAGGTCACGGATGCGGACGGCAATTCGCTGTCCTATTCCTACGACGGCGATCTGCTGCTGGCCAATCAATGGTCGGGCGCAGTCGGCGGCCAGGTGCAGCGCACCTACGATGCGGATTTCCGGGTGAATGGCGTAGCCGTGAACGGCGGGAATCCACTGACCATCGCCTACGATTTGGATGGCTATGTGGTGAGCGCCGGGGATATGACGTTGACCCGCGACGCGGCTACCGGACTGGTTTCGGGCACCTCGCTGGACAAAATTACCGAATCGTTCGCTTACAACAACTTCGGCGAATTGACGCAGTATACCGCCGGCGGCCCCGGCGGGGCGCCGATGGCGCAGGCATACACGCGCGACAAACTGGGCAGGGTCACGAATACATCGGAGACCATCGGCGGCACCGCCACGGCCTGGCACTATGGCTACGATGCCGCGGGCCGCTTGGTTTCCGTCGATAAAGGCGGCGCGGCAGCCGCCCGCTATACCTACGACGCCAACGGCAACCGCACCCTGGTTACGGCGTCCGGGACCACCGAAACTGCCGCCTACGACGCTCAGGATCGTCTCGCCACGCGCGGCGCCATCGCGTATCAATTCGCCGCCACCGGCGAATTGAGCCAGACGGCCGCGGCGGGCCAGCAGACCCAATATCAATACGATGCCTTGGGCAATCTACGGCGCGTGCTGCTCCCTGGCGGCAAAGAAATCCGCTATGTGGTGGACGGCGAGAACCGCCGCACCGGCAAGCTGGTCAACGGAACGCTTGCCAAGGGTTTCGTTTACCAGGACAGCTTGCGGCCGGCGGCCGAGTTGGATGGCTCGGGCAACCTGGTCAGCCTGTTTGTCTACGGTGACACTGCTCTCGCGCCGCTCTACTTCGTGAAGGGGGGCGTGAAGTACCGCATTCTGGTGGACCAGATCGGCAGCCCGCGCCTGGTGGTGAACAGCATTACGGGCGCCATCGCGCAACGCATCGACTACGATGCCTTTGGTGGAGTGACCGCGGACAGCGATCCCGGGTTCCAGCCTTTCGGTTTCGCGGGTGGGTTATACGATCCGGATACCGGCCTGGTTCGCTTCGGTGCGCGCGATTATGATGCGGCCGCGGGACGATGGACGGCGAAGGACCCTAAGGGATTAGCCGGCGGAGACACCAACCTCTATGCATACGTCGGCAACGACCCGGTGAATCATCTCGACCCTCGCGGTGCGGATTCGGGCTTCAGTGGGGTGTCAACCGGCGGGATAGGGATACCCGATCTCGGGTGGCTCTGGTCGGCGATAAACAATGCCGCGCAGCACGGAGCCCACTTCCCGGTAAACGATCCCAATGGGCCGCTCGTGCCGCCCGCGCCGGCGAAGAACTCGGGAAATAAAGCTCCGTGCTCCAAGCCGAAGATTTGGGTGAAGCTGGGCGACACCTGGATTCCCTGGTACGTCCCGCCAACGGCAGACTGGCTGCCAACGGACTGGATGAATTCCCTTGGAAATCATGTGTGGTAGGCGGCAAGCGCCCTCGTCGCGGCGACGGTCAGATTCGCCTGCATGCCGCGCGGTTCCGCAGAGTGAGACTGACTAGTCATTCCGGGCTCAAGATTAAGACTATGCGGAAGCCGACCGTCTCTCATTCGACAGTCTCTCGGCACCGCGGTTTACTGTTTTACCAGTTCGACGCGGCGATTTCGCGCTCGTCCGTCATCGGAATCGTTCGATGCCACAGGCGCATAGGGCCCGACGCCATAAGCCTGTAGCCGGCTGGGGGCCACGTTGTACTGCGTCGTGAGAACTTTCAGCACGGAGGCCGCGCGCTGGTTTGACAGGGACACGTTCGACGTCAGAGTTCCCACGTTGTCCGTGTGCCCCACTACGTAGAGCTTGAGTGCGGGATTCTGTTGCAGCACCTTGGCGACTTCCTTGAGCGAGGCGTCGGATTCCGGTTTCACG
>PLDO01000336.1 GCA_003136215.1 Bryobacterales bacterium | reverse complement strand
AAAACTTCGGGGTTCTCCAGCCAGACCAGCATCCACCGCGCCATCTCTTCTTTTTGCGTCCGCTTTTCGGGTGTGCCGCGCGGCGTGACGGCGAGGAATTTGGCGCGATCCCTGGCGGCGATGACCTGGCGGCGGCAATAACGCGCGCGGTCGCGCTGGCCGGCAGCCAGCGAATCGCTATACACCCGCAGCATGGCACGGAGGGAGTGCTCCAACTCTTCGAAAGTGTGCTGGCGAATGCCGGAGTAAGGCTGGTCGAAGGGCAGGCCGGTAGCGCGCAACAGGTCTCGGAGATAGCTTTCCGATACCGGCGCGAGGCGCCGCAACAGATCTTGCCAGACGGCTTCGGTAATGGCGGCGGGCTGGTCGGCGGCAAGGCAGTCGCGCAGTTGCCGCTTGACGGATCTATTTGCGGAGGGCACGGCGGTAGCGCTCCACCGCGCTCTCGTGCGCGGCGATGTTGGAGGAGAATTCGTGGCCGCCGGAGCCATCGGCGCGGGCCACGAAGTAGAGCGAATCGCTATCCGAGGGGGCGAGCACGGCGCGGATGGAGGCGAGGCCGGGATTGGCAATAGGGCCGGGCGGCAGGCCGGCGTGGCGGTAGGTATTGTACGGGTGCTCGCTTTCCAGATTGCTGCGGTAGATGACGCCACGGTAATTCTGCTGGAGCAGGGCGGCGTAGATGGTGGTAGGGTCGCAATCGAGCTTCATGCCGATGCGCAGGCGGTTTTCGAAGACGGCGGCGATGCGCGGGCGCTCGCCGGCCAGTTTGCCTTCCTTTTCCACCAGCGATGCCAAGGTGACGGTGCGGTGCACATCGGCGGTGGTGTGGAGGCTGCGCCAGGCGTCGCGGAATTTGCCGGTCATGAGGCGGCAGAGGCGGTCCGGGGTAGTGTGGCGGCTGAGTTTGTAGGTGTCGGGGAAGAGGTAGCCTTCGAGCGTCGGAGCCTGCGGGTCGAGATCGCGGATCGGCGCGGGGTCGCGGGCGGCTTCCAGGAAGCTGGAAGCGGCGAAGAGACCGAGTTGCTCACTGGCGGCGGCAATATCGAACAGGTTTTTCCCCTCGGGGACAACCAGTTCGTAGTAGAAGACATCGCCGCGCTCAATGCGGCGCACGACTTCCATAGGGCTGGCGGCGCGGTCGAAGCGGTATTCCCCGGCCTGGAGGACACGCGTGCGGCTGGCGAAACGGGCGAGGAGGAAATCCCAGCGGGAGCGTACCACGCCAGCCTTCACCAGGGCGTCGGCGATGCCGCCGGTGCCTGTGCCGTGGGGGAATTCGACGAAGGTTTCGCCCTGGAAATTGCGATAGGGCTGCTCCAGGCGGTAGACGGCGAAGCCGCCGGCGGCGAGTCCCGCCAGAACCAGCAAGCCCGACCGGCGCAGGAAGCTCATAGGGAATCCAGATAACTCTGCAAGAGGATGACGGCGGAGAGGCGGTCTACGGCGGCGGCGCGCTTTTCGATGCTGATGCCGCTGGAGCGCAGGACGCGGCCGGCCTCGACGGAGGTGAGGCGTTCGTCCCACAGTTTGACGGGCAGGCGGGTGCGTTTTTCCAGCGATTCGGCGAACTCGCGGACCCAGACCGACTGCCGGCCCTCCGTGCCGCGCATATTGATGGGGTTGCCCAGCAGGATCAAGCCGACTTCGCGTTGGCGGATCAGTTGTTCCAGGACGTCGAGATCGGTGCGGATGCGGGTGCGGACGAGGTTGGGGAGACCCTGCGCGGTAATGCCCAGGGGATCGCTGATGGCCAGCCCGATGCGGCGCTTGCCCAGGTCGAGCGCGAGAATGCGGGTGAAGGCAGGGGTCAAGTAATTTCATTATAGACGCGCGCGTGCTACAGTCGAGACAAGGGTCGTCAATCGCGCCGTGGCCGTCGTAACGCACACGTCATCCAGCACCACCAGCGCCGTCCAGGAGGCGCGCCACATCGCCTTGCCGATTCTCGCGCTGGGCGTGGTGATCGCCATACTGTACCTGGGGCGGCTTTTCTTTATCACCTCGCTGATTGCTCTCACCATCGCCTTCATTCTGGAACCGTTCGTGGCCCTGTTGATGCGCATTCGCTTCCCGCGCTCGCTGGCAAGTTTCGTAGTGTGTTCGTTCGCGCTGGCGCTGCTCTATGTGATCGGGCTGGGGGCGTATTCGCAGTTGTCGGGTCTCTACGAGGAGTTGCCAAAGTACGGGCAGAGCATCGCCGACCTGGTGGACGGGGTCCAGCAGAAGATCTCCGGCATGGAAGACCAGACCTACAAGATGCTGGTGCCGGCGCGGCAGCGGCAGGAAGAAGAGCGCCGCAAGCAACTGGAACAGCTTCTGGCGGCAGCCCGGAAAAGCACCAAGAAGGGCGCCCCTCAGGCGGCGCAGTCCGCGCCCACACCGGGGGCCGCGGCGGGGGCTATCCCCGAAGTCAGGATTCACGAAGAGAGCACACCCATCGGCGATTACATCTATTCGCGCCTGAGCTCGCTTTACCAGGTACTGCTGATGTTCTCGTTTATCCCGTTCCTGGTGTACTTCATGCTGAGCTGGCGGGACCACATCAACCGCGCGTTCCTGCAATTTTTCCGGGGCGAAGATCGTCTGGTGGCGGCGCGCAGCGTGCAGGGGATTGCCGACATGGTGCGGGCCTTCGTGGTGGGCAACTTCGTGCTGGGCGTGTTGCTGGCGGTGCTGAGCTCGGTCCTGTTTTGGGCGATGCGCGTGCCGTATCCCCTGCTGGTGGGTCCGCTCAGCGGGGTGATGAGCCTGGTGCCGTACATCGGCCTGCCGCTGGCCATGATTCCCCCGCTGTTCGCCGCCCTGCCGCTGAACGCGGTGCCGGTGTACGTGCTGGTAGTGGTGACGGTGGCCATGCTGCACCTGGTGGCATTGAACGTGTTGTATCCGAAGATTGTGGGTTCGCGGGTTCACCTGAATCCGCTGGTGGTGACCTTTTCGCTGATGATCTGGGGCTTCCTGTGGGACGCTCCGGGCCTGTTGCTGGCGATTCCGCTGACCGCCGGGATCAAGGCGGTCTGCGATAACGTCAGGGGCTTGCGGGCATTCGGAAAGTTCCTGGGGGATTGAGGGAGGCGGAGCGGGTTGGTACCTCTCCAACAGACCAGACCAGACCAGATCTGGTCCGTGCTAAGATTCAAGTATGGTAGTGCGTAACATTTCCGAAGCCAAGGCTGAGCTTTCCGCGCTCATCGAAGCGGTGCAAAACGGAAACGAAGTCATCATCGCCAAGGCCGGCAAGCCGGTCGCCCGGCTGGTAGCGTTTCGCGGTCCCGCCCGGCCCCGGACGCCTGGCTCGATGGCGGGTGAAATCCACATCGCTCCGGACTTCGACACCCTGCCGGACGATATTGCGGAAGCTTTCGGAATCAAGGAACCGCGAAGTTGAGGATTCTACTCGACACGCACCTCCTGCTCTGGTGGCTGGAAGGCAGTCCGATGCTCCCGGCGCAAGCGAGGCAGATGATCGGCGACCCGGAGAACACTGTGTTCGTGAGTGCCGTCTCTCTATGGGAGATCTGGCTCAAGCGAAGCCTGGGCAAATTGCGGTTGCCGGTCGACTTCACGGAGAGGCTGGCGGCCGAGTCCTTCGAGAGCCTGCCCCTGCTGGCATCGCAGACCCGGCAGGTCTCCATGCTTCCATGGTGCCATCGCGACTCTTTCGACCGGATGCTGGTGGCACAAGCACAGGTCGAAAAACTGGTGCTGCTGACCGCCGACGAGACCCTTGCGGCGTACGGCGCCGCAGTTCGCGTGGCTCGCTGAAATGCCGGCCGCAGGCGAGCAAGGGCATGGCCCCACCGCGCCGCCACCTGCTAGACTCAGGATTCCGGCAAATGGCAACTATACCTGAATCGGCGAAGCTCTTCATGAGCGGGCTTATCGAGCGGGCCCGCAAGCTGAAAAAGACGATCGCGTTTCCCGAAGGGACGGACGCGCGCGTACTGGAGGCGGCGGCGCGCCTGGCGCGGGAAGGCGTAGTCAAGCCGGTGCTGCTCGGCGCACGGCCGGCCAATGCGCCGGAGGGCGTGGAGTTCGTGGATCCGGCGAATTCTCCGCTGGTGAAGAAGTACGCCGCACTGTACTACGAGCGGCGGCGAGCCAAGGGGATGACGCAGGTGGAAGCGGCGGCGGTGGCGAAGAAGCCGCTGTACTTCGCATCGCTGATGGTGGGGGCGGGCGATGCCGANNCGGCTGGTTTCGAGCGTCTTCATCATGGCGCTGCAGGATCGCGCGCTGGGGCACAACGGATTGATGGCGTTCGCCGATTGCGCGGTGGTGATCGAGCCCGACGCCATGCAGATGGCGGATATCGCAATCGCCACGGCGGAGAGCACGCGGGTGCTGATGAACGCGGAACCCGTGGTGGCGCTGCTCAGCTTTTCCACCAAGGGCAGCGGGAAGGGGCTGATGGTCGACAAGGTGGTGGAGGCCCTGGAGATTGTGCGGGCGCGGGCGCCGGAGCTGAACGCCGATGGCGAATTGCAGGCGGATGCCGCGGTGGACCTGGTAGTGGGCAAGAGCAAGGCGCCGGGATCGAAGGTGGCCGGACGCGCCAATACGCTGGTGTTCCCGAGCCTGGAATCGGCCAATATCGGCTACAAACTGGTGGAGCGGTTGGGTGGCGCCATGGCCATCGGGCCGTTCCTGCAAGGGCTGGCGAAGCCGGCCAACGATCTTTCGCGAGGCTGCTCGGCAGAGGACATTTTCAATGTCGCGGTGGTGACGGCGCTGCAATCGGAGACGGACTGACGGGCCTGGGCCATGTTGCCTTACCGGCTGGTGTACCACGAACGCTACGATCTGCACCTGGGGGAACACGTCTTTCCCGCCAAGAAATACGCCTGGCTGAAAGACCGCATGTTGCGCTGCCGCTTCGCCGCGCCGGAAGACTTTGTGGAGCCCGAACCGGCCGAGGACGGCGACGTGCGCCTGGTGCATGACGCGGAGTACGTGGCCAAACTGCGCTCCGGCACGCTGAGTTACCAGGACATCCTGCGCCTGGAGATCCCGTATTCGCGCCAGATGGTGGAGGCGTTCTGGCTGGCTGCCGGCGGGAGCATGCTGGCGGCGCGCCTGGCGATGGAGGACGGCGTCGGGTTCAACGTCGGCGGCGGATTTCACCACGCGTTCCCGGGCCATGGAGAGGGGTTCTGCGCGATCAACGATATTGCCATTGCGGTGCGGCGGTTGCAGGCCGACGGGCGCATCAAGCGGGCCATGGTGGTGGATGCCGATGTTCACCATGGCAACGGCACGGCGGCGGTGTTCGCAGACGATCCGACGGTCTTCACGCTTTCCATTCATCAGTTCAATAACTATCCGAGCGAGAAGCCGCTTTCCAGCCTGGATATCCACCTGGCGGACGGCACCGGCGATGCGGAGTACCTGCACCGGCTGGGCAACGGATATCGCGCGGCGCTGGCCATGTTCCGCCCGGAGTTGATCATGTACCTGGCGGGAGCCGATCCATATATGGAAGATCAGCTGGGCGGGCTTTCGCTGACTTTTGAAGGGTTGATGGAGCGCGACCGCCTGGTGCTGAGGACGGCGCTGACGCAAGGGGTGCCGGTAGGAATCGTGCTGGCCGGGGGCTACGCGCAGAGCGTGGAGGACACGATCACCATCCACGCCAACACCGCGGCAGTGGCCAAGGATGTCCTGGAGAAGGTTCGCGGCGGCAGCGCGTGGCGGGCGTAGCGGATGACAGCAAAAAACCGCTCCCTTACGGTCGCGGCTCCGAATCAGAGCCGCGACCGTCAGGGAGCGGTTGCCGGACGCAAGAATCTTTCGCCCCGTGGTCTTCGGCGGAGCGGACCACGTAGCTGGGGCGGCGGCGGCTGATCTGCAAGGCGAGCCAAAGATACTGGCCGACGATGCCGAAGCCGAGGCTGGTCAAAGCGCCGAAGAACAAACTCACCAGGACGATGGGGGTGTAGCCGGGCACCTGGATATCGCCGCGGAGTTTGGCCGCGAGCACCAGAACGCTGGCGGCGACGGCGAGCACCAGGGCAATGGTCCCGGCGTAGAGCAGCAACAGGATCGGGAGGTCCGTGAAGTTGAAGATGCTGTTCAGGCCGTAGCGCAGTTTCTTCCGCAAGGTCCACGCGCTCTTGCCCTCAAGCCGCGCCTGGCGCCGATAGATAATGTACTCGCGGCGGTAGCCGAGCCAGAACAGCAGGGCGATCAGGTTGGAATCGATGCCCTGCAACCGGAGTAAGTGGTCGCACACCTCGCGCGTGCATCCGAATACATCGACGCCACCGCGCGGCATGTCTTTGATCACCAGCCTGCGGTAAAGCAACCAGAAGAGATTGGATGCGGCTTCGGAGAGCCACGGGTCCGACCTGCCACTGCGCACGCCGAAGACGATATCGGCCCGGCCGGCGCGCAAAACCTCGAAGAACTGGAGCACCAGTTCCGGCGGCTCCTGCAGGTCCGCCGCCATCACGGCCATGCAATCGCCGCGCGCGCGCTCCAGGCCGGCGGCAATGGCGGCGAAGCTTCCGAAATTCCGGCTCAGCGAGAGCAACTGGCTACGCAACGGCAGCGAAGGCAGTCTCTCGCGAAGCATCTGGAGGCAGCGGTCGGGGCTGCCATCCACCACAAAGACCACTTCCAATTCCCCTGGCGCGCGCGCCGCGAGCTGGACCAGTTCGGCGAGCAGACGATCGAGGTTCGCCTCGTTCCGGTAAACCGGGATGACCAGGGAGTTCATTTGACGAGTTCCAGGAATTCGGAATAATCCCGGATGTAACTGCCAGGGTCGTATTTATCGGAGGCGAGCACGAGCATCACGGCGTCCTCGGAATACTTGTACTGGATCCCCCAGACCATGGGAGGCAGGTGGAGGCCGATCGTGGGGCTGTCGAGCACGAATTCCTGGCGGTTGGTTCCGTCATCGGCCACCACGTGACAGCGCCCATGGACGCAGATCAGAAACTGGCGCAGCGAGCGGTGGGCGTGCTCGCCGCGGATCTCTTTGCTGGTGACGCCGTAGACCAGGAAGTAGCGTTTGACCTCGAAGGGGATCGGGTTGCCGACTTCCCCGAAGCTCAGATTGCCGCGCAAGTCGTGGACGTGCGGCAGGCGATGCAGGGTGACGCCCGCCACGCGCGTTGCGTTCACGCCGACTTCGGCGGGAGTGGCGGACACGGTTCCCGCGGACAGGGAGCCGGCGCCTTCGTAGCCGACGATGCGCGCCGGATTGCCGGCCACGATGGCCATGGGTGGCACGTCGCTGGTGACCACTGCGCCGGCGCCCACCATGGCCTTCTCCCCAATGGTGAGCCCCGGCAAAATGGTGGCATTGGCGCCGATGGACGCGCCCCGTTTGACCAGGGTGCGGGCGTAGCGAAGGGGATGCTGCCCGCTGCGCGGAAAGTGGTCGTTGGAGAAAGTGGCGTTGGGACCGACGAAGACGTCGTCTTGCAGAGTGATTCCGTCCCAAAGCTGGACGCCGCACTTGATGGTGACGCGATCCCCGATGCGCACATCGTTCTCGATGAACGTATGGTCGCAGATATTGCAGGCTGCGCCGATGACGGCGCCGGGCAGGATGTGGACGAACGCCCAGATGCGCGTTTCCGCGCCCACCGTGGAGCTCTCGACGATGGCGGTTTCGTGTTTGAAGAAGCCTCCCTCAGCCAACTCGGGCCTCCTGCGCGAGGGTCTGCAACGCGCCCACGACGGCGGAGATTTCCTCGTCCTTCAATTCGGCATAACAGGGCAGCGTGAGGATCTCGCCAGCCGCCTGCTCGGTGGCCGGCAGTTGCGCGGCGGCGGCCGGTGTCCCGCGCGCGGCCTGCTGGAGATGATCCGGCACGGGGTAGTGGATATCCGTCGCGATGCCGCGGGCTGCGAGCGCGGCGCGAACCCGGTCGCGCGCCTGGCTTCGGACGACGTAGAGATGCGCGACATAGTTTTCGCCAAAGTCCCGCGGGCAATCCACGCCATTGGCCGCCAGGGCTGCCGAATAGGTGGCGGCGATCTGGCGGCGGCGGGCGTTCCAGCCGTCGAGGTGCGGCAGTTTGGCCCGCAGGATGGCGGCCTGCATCTCGTCCATACGGCTGTTGCGGCCATACTCCGCGCACCGGTACTTGCCGTTCCATCCGTATTGGCGGAGCGATTTTACGCGTTGCGCGAGCTGCGGGTCATTGGTAGTAATGGCGCCGCCGTCGCCCAGCGCGCCCAGGTTCTTGGTGGGGTAAAAGCTGAAGCAGGCGAGCGCTCCCCAACTTCCGGCCTTTCTGCCGCCGATGGCTGCGCCATGAGCTTGCGCGCAATCTTCCACCAGGGGCACTGCCGCTCGGCCGGCGACCGCCAGCAGCGCGGGCAGGTCTGCCATGCGCCCGTAAAGATGGGTCGCGATCACGGCGCGCACGGCCGGGGTCAAGCGGCCGGCGAGATCGGCAGCGGACATGTTCATGGAGGACGGGTCGATATCGATATAGAGCGGTTCGGCCCCCACGGCGCGGATGGCGGTGGTGCTGTATCCGCCGGCGTTGGCCACGGTGGCCACGGTGTCGCCCGGGCCGACGCCCAAGCCGCGCAGCGCGAGTTCCAGCGCGTCGGTGCCATTCGCCACGGTGATGCAGTGCGGCACGCCGCAATACGCCGCAAACTCCGCTTCGAAAGCGGCACATTCGCGCCCCAGGATGTACCAGCCGCTCGCCAGCACGCGATTCACACTGGCGGCGAGCTCGTGTTGAAGCGCCGTTGTCTGCCGCAGCAAATCGTTCAGGGCGACGGATATCGGCGGAGTCGGACTCATGGCGTTCACATTATAACTTGTGGTCCAATGGCATCGAGTAAGGAGGCGGAATGACCAAGGGCCGCGCAACATGCTGGGCGGTACTGGCGCTCGCGCCGTGGCTGCTGGCGGAGTCACTGCGCGCCGGGGTCTTCGACGTGAAGGCGTTCGGCGCGAAGGGAGACGGCAAGACTCCCGATCGGGACGCCATCAACCGGGCGATCGATGCCGCGGCGGCGGCGGGCGGCGGGACGGTGTATTTCCCGGCGGGCACCTACGTGACGGGTTCGATTCGCCTGCGCAGCAATCTCACCTTGCAGTTGGAGCACGGCACGACGCTGGAAGCGTCGGCCGACCCGGCCGCCTACGACGCGGCCGAGCCCAACCAGTGGGACAAGTTTCAGGATTTCGGGCACAGCCATTTCCACAACAGTCTGATCTGGGGCGAGGGGCTGGAGAACGTGTCGATCGTCGGCGGAGGACTGATCAGCGGCAAGGCGCTGATGCGCGGGGAACGCGGCGGCGGCGGCGACAAAGCCATCGCCCTGAAGCTGTGCCGCAGGGTGAGGCTGCGCGATTTTTCGATTCTGCACGGCGGCCACTTTGGAATCCTGGCCACCGGGGTGGACAATCTGACGATCGACAATGTCCTCATCGACACGAACCGCGACGGCATCGACCTGGACTCGTGCCGCAACGTGCGGGTGTCCAACAGCAGCGTCAACGCACCCAATGATGACGCCATCGTCCTGAAAGGGACGCACGCGCTGGGATTCGCACGCGCCACGGAGAACGTCACCATCGCCAACAGCCTGGTCAGCGGATTCGACGTGGGGTCGCTGGTGGACGGCACGTATCAGCGGACCGTCAAGCAGGCACCCGACCGCGACGGACCCACCGGGCGCATCAAGATCGGCACGGAGTCGGAAGGCGATTTCCGCAATATCGCGATTTCCAACGTGGTTTTCGACCGTTCCCGCGGCCTGGCGCTGGAGAGCGTGGACGGGGCTCATATCGAAGACATCGCGATCACGAACATCACGATGCGGGAGGTTTCCAACGCGCCGATCTTCCTGCGGCTGGGCAACCGTATGCGGGCGCCCGAAGGGACGCCGGTGGGGTCGATCCGCCGGGTCAATATCAGCAACGTGGTGGCGTACGATGCCGATCCGCGGTACGGTTCGATTCTCAGCGGCATTCCGGGGCACGATATCGAAGACGTGAAGCTGAGCGATATCCGCGTCGTGTATCGGGGCGGTCTGACGCTGGATCAAGTGGCGAAGCAGCCGGCAGACCTGGTGAATACTTTCTTCTTCCGGGCCACCGGCGGGGTTCCGCCGCGCGCGCCCTACGCCACACCGGAGCGGGAAAAGGAGTATCCCGAGCCCTCCATGTTCGGCATGCTGCCGGCTTATGGCTTCTTCATCCGCCATGCCAGGGGCATCGAATTGCACAACGTGGAAGTGGGATTCCTGAAGGAAGACCGCCGTCCGGCATTCGTGCTGGACTCTGTAAAGGCGGCGGATTTCCAGCATGTCAAGGCGCAAAAGGCAGCCGGGGTTCCGGTCTTCGTGCTGCTCAATGTGGAGGACTTCTGGGTTCACGGTTCGCCGATGACGCCGGACGCGCACCTGGAAAAGGTGGAACGCAAGGAGATGTGAGGGCGGGCGGCGACGCTGGCGTGGAAATCACTGCGGTGGCCCACGGACGTCGCCGCCCAGGCGCGTTTCTGGTTACCGATACGTCGAAGAGCTCCGAAGTCGTCCTTTCTCCGAGTGGCGCGTGATACGCTCGGAGCAACTTATCGCGCCACCTAGAGCCGCCGATAAGCGGCGGCCAGGTTTCGGTGCGACCTCCGCGTGGTATCCTATTGTAGTAGGATACTTTGTATGCCGCGCGGAAACCCATCACCGAAGCTTGCCATCACGATAGACCCCGACATTCACGAAAACGTCCTCGCGGCGGCCGCCCGCGACGGTGTGAGCGTCTCTGCCTGGATGACCGATGCGGCGCGCCAAGCACTGCAGCGGCGGGCTGGTTTGGCGGCGGTCGCGCTGTGGGAAGAGCAGCACGGACGTCTCACGACAGAAGAGATGAATGAAGCTCGCCGCAGCGTGCGCGCTCAGCTCCGAACATCGCGAACGGTCCGGCGTTCGGCATGAGCGCCGTCGTCTATGACGCCGCCGTTCTCGTGGCCGCCGATAGAAACGAGCGGCGAGCATGGGCTGAACACAAGGCCCGTTTGGAACTTGGCGTTGTTCCATTGGTTCCCGCGCCGGTGGTCGCCCAGGTCAGCCGGTCCCCACAACAGGCACAACTCCGGCGCTTCTTGACTGGGTGCGTGGTCGTTCCTCTCGGCGAGACCGAGGCGCACGAAGCCGGGCGACTGTTGGGCATAACCAAAACGTCGGATGTCGTTGACGCCGTTGTGGTGACGACAGCCCTTCGGCAAAAAGCTACGATTCTCACAGGCGACCCAGGCGACATGGAACGGCTCGTCAGGGCTTCTGGCCGCGAAGTCGCTGTCGTCGCAATCTGAGGTATCGCGAGGACGATCCGTCCAGAATGCGCCGTCAGAGAATGCGAAGTCCGCACACCGAATACTGGCGTTCCGGATGGATCGTCGCCCGCTCGGACAAAGGGAAGAAGACCGCATAGGTACTCACAAGTCGCCATCGCACCCGGAGCGCACACGCCCTCGCTTGTCGTTGCTATACAAGTTGAATCGTCACTCGCCGGCCAACCATGGCCGCAGCCCGCTCGAGGCTCGACAGCGTTATGTCGTTCTTGGCATCTAACAGGCGGTCAACCTGGGTGCGACTCGTCTTGAGCAGTGTGGCCATGCGGTTCTTCGATATCTTCCTTTCCTTCATTGCCTGGGCGAGCTGCCAGGCGACAACCTCTTTCACTGCCTGCGATTGAGCCTCTTCAAAGACTCCCTCCGCCTTCAGGAAGTCATCAATGCTGGATCCCATGTGTTTCTTGCTCATCTCATTAACTCCTTCTGGCGCTTGTGCGCCAGCGCCAGATCCTCGTCTGGCGTTGCCCGCGTTTTCTTGATGAAGCCGTGCAGCGCCACCAAATGCTCGTGGTACAGGCACAACAGCACGCGCGCCGTGCGCTTCGTCGGCAAATCGGTGCGGATTTCCCAAAGACCGCTGCCCATGGGCCGGCACATAGGCATTCCGATTGGCCAGCGCCATTGCGCCCTCAAAAGGTCTTTCCCGACGGCGTGACGCTAGGCTTCCGGCAATTCCTTCAGCCACTCCCGCACGGGCTCAGTACCTTTTTCGGACCGGAAAAAGATGAGTGGGATTTTCTGTGGCGGTGGCGGTTCCGTCATTTCCCGCTTTCCTTGTACCTTCTGTCATACATGTACCATAAATTGTACATCGCTAGCAACATCCAACGCGCTCACGGGGCTTGGGCGGCTGGTGCTTTGGGATCGGGAAGTATCCCACTCCCCCCGTTCCTGTTGCATTCCGGTACAAAAGGTCCGAATATAGAACTGTGGGGCTATACCACGCCACCACCTGCTAGAGGTGCTTATGAGCAACGACGCCATCACCGCCATCCTGCAATCTCATCCATTTACCGAGGGCTTCTGGCCCGAGCACATCGCGCGGTTGGCCGCCCTGGCGAGCGAGGTGCGGTTTGGCCAGGGAGAATTGATCTTCCACGAGGGCGATCATTCGAGCTTTTTCTACCTTCTGATCAGCGGCAACGTGGCGCTGGAAGTGATCTCGCCGGGCCGGGCGGTGCGGGTGGCGACGCTGTACGCGGGCGAAGTGCTGGGATGGTCGTCGGTGACGGGCGAAGGCGACGGGAAACAGTTTCAGGCGCGGTCGCTGGAAGAAGTCCACGCGCTGGCGTTTGACGGGGCGCGGCTGCGGCATGCCTGCGAGGAGGACTACGCCTTCGGCTTCCGGGTGATGCGGGCGATTCTGAAAGTAATGTCGGAGCGGATGCATGCCATCCGGGCGCAACTGGTGGACGTGTACTCGCCCCTGGCGCCAGTGAAATGAACATCGGCATTATCCGCGAGCGGGGGCCGGACGACCGGAGGGTGGCGCTGACGCCTCCCGTGGTGCGGCGCCTGTCGAGCGCGGGGCACACGGTGTGGGTGGAGCAGAGCGCGGGCGACGGCGCCATGTATACCGACACGGAGTACCAGCGCGCCGGGGCGCAGATCGCCTATTCGCCGGAGGAAGCCATCGGACGGGCGGAGCTTCTGGCCAAAATCGGCCGGCCGACGGGCGCGGAACTCAACAACTGCGCGCCGGGCATGGTATTGATGGCGTTCTACCACATGGCGGTGGCGGACCGCGGACTGGTGGAGGCGCTGGCGGAGCGCAGCCTGACGGCGATTGGCTGCGAGGTGATCCAGCAGGAAGACGGTCGGCTGCCGGTGCTGGCGGCGATCAGCGAGATCGCCGGGCAGATGACGGTGCCGATTGCGGCGCACCTGCTGCGCTCCAGTTCGGGCGGTCGGGGGATTCTGCTGGGCGGAACGCCGGGCGTGCCTTCGGCGCGCGTGGTGGTGGTGGGCGCGGGCACGGTGGGGTTTGCGGCGGCGCGGACCGCGGCCCGGTCGAACGCGCGAGTGATCGCGTTCGACCGCGACCC
>PLDO01000228.1:12569-12738 GCA_003136215.1 Bryobacterales bacterium | reverse complement strand
TTCGCGCCCGATGGTCCGCTGCGCCAGATATCGATTCCGCAGACGCGCCTGCTGAAGGAAGCGGCGCAATTCCTGCCGCACAAGGGCGCCCGGCGCGTGTTCCTGATCGACCACGTGGACCGCGCCAACGACCAGGCGGCCAACTCCCTCCTCAAGACGCTGGAGGAGC
>PLDO01000228.1:0-12544 GCA_003136215.1 Bryobacterales bacterium | reverse complement strand
CGCCGCCATGCTGGCGCTGCTCCAGGTAGCGGCGGGCGCTGCGCCCTTCGCCACCTGGGTACCCGTTGGCGAAGCCATCGGGCGCAGCAAAAGCGAGAAGCTTGAGCTGCATCTGAAGGTGCTGTACGAACTGCTGCGCGATATCCTGCTGCTGCACGAGGGCACGGGCGAGATTCGCAATCAGGACATCCGCCGCGAACTGGAAGCGCTGGCGGACAGGGTGCAGTTTGCGTGGATTCGCCAGGCGGTCGCGCGCGTCGATGAAATCGCCATGCTGATCCGGCGGAATATCCAGAAGACGATCGCGCTGGACGCCCTCATCCTGGAGTTGAGGGTGGCATAAGGCTCCGCNNGGCAGGCTGAATGCCTGCCCCACCAATGCCTTGGTGGCGCAGGCGGTTCCGCCTGCGAGAAGCCTGTCACGCCAGATTGCGGCGCAAATGGCCAATCTCCCCAGACCGGCCAGGAGGGGCGCGGTAGGGACGACCATCGCTGGTCGCCCCCCGGTTGCCGCCACAGTCATACTGTCCTTCAGAACAGCCGGAGCGCGACGAACTTCCGCGGATTCGCCTTCAAACCCTTGGCCAGTTCCTGAAACTCGCGCGTCGTTCCAGCCAGCGCTTCGTTGAGTTGCGGGTTCACCATCAACTGACCCACCGTGCCCTGTCCCGAATTGATCTTGTCCATCATGCGGTCGATCTTGAACGTTAACTCGTCGAAGCGGGCTTGCAGTTGGCTAAGCCTGGCAAGGGAACCTTTCCCGGCGTCGATCTCGGTCTGGAGCGCGTGAAACTCCGCCGTGGCGCGGTCCAGACCGTCCTGAACTTCCTTCAGCCGGGCGGACGTCCCACCCACGCTCGCCATAATCGCGTCCAATCGCTTCAGCGGCGACTCCAGTTGTTTGTCGAGTGGATCGTCATAGAATAGCTTCGTGACGGTGCCGTGGCCGTGCTGCACTTCGGCCATCAGACGGTCGAGTTCGGCGCTGACGCCGGCGCCCGTCTGCAATCGCGGATTCTGCACGATCTTGCCGATGGCGCCGCTGCCTTTGTCCACGCTCGACAACAGCTTGTCGGCGCGCGTGAAGACGTCCTGCAACCGGTCCAGTTGCCGGCTCATCTGCGCCATCATCCTGGTGATGTCTTCGTTCTGGGAGGTGCCCAATTCGGCTCCGCTCTCGACGTGCTGCGCGCTGCGCCCGCGGCGAATGCCGATGAACTGGTCTCCCAGAAGGTTGTCGGAAGCCAGGCCCACCACGGAATCCACCGGGATCTCCCGCAGGTAGCGCTCACTCACTTTCAGGTCGAATCGGATCTTCCGTTGGGGGTCGCGCGAGTTGGTGAGTTTCTGCGCGTCCAGGTAGCCGATGGGGATGCCGTTGAGCCGCACCTGCGTGCCGTCCATCAGGCCTGCGGCATCATCCAGATAGGTGTGGAGCGGTGCGTAACCCGGGGAGAGTTCCTGGGCGCGGTACAGAAGGAAGGCCGCCGCCGCAAGCAGCCCTACTCCGCCCACCGTTGCGATCGCCATTTTCCGCTTCGAGGACCGCATGCTTCACGCCTCCGCCCGGCGCCGATCACGCCACCGGATCAAGCCTACCAGCACCAACGCCACGGCGACGGCGATGCCGGCGATGTTCCAGCCGTTGCGCGTCAGGAACCCGTGGGCATCCTCGCCCAGGCGTATGCCGAGATACGCTTCGCCGTAATAGCGAATCACCCGCGCCAGCAACACCACACCCAAAAACCGGCTCACGGGCGTATGCATCGCGCCGGCCGAAATCACGAATACCTTAAGCGGCAGCGGCACGAAGGGAGTCACCGCCGGGATGAAGACCGTCAGCAATCCGTAACGCTGGAACCAGAGCCGGAACTTCTGGCGCTTGCCGAGAGGCGCTTCTTCGCTCGCAAACCGCTGGACGCCGTAGCGCGCCCCGCGGAAGAGAAGCAGATTGCCCAGGATCGACCCCACGGTAGCAGTGGTGGCGGCGATGTATGCGATGTGCGGAGTCTTCACCGCCAGGTAGATCACCAGTGCGTCCACGCCGCCGACCAGCGGGACGCCGAGCGAATCCAGCACCGCGATGACAAATACGCCCAGCGGTCCAAATGCAACTAATGCGTCGCCGATACTTTTGAGCAATGCTTTATCTTAATGTATTCCGCGGGCCTCACAGCAGATCCGCGAAGCTTTTGCGCAGCTTGTAGAACCAGGCGTGGCCCAGCAGGCACACCACCGTCGCCACCAGCCACAATTTCCACACGGCGCCGAAGGCGGGTGCGTGATTCTGCAAAAGAATCGCCCGGTAGCCGTGCACCAGGGTATAGATCGGGTTCTTGGTCAGCACGCCCGCCGCGGCATGCGGCAGCTTGTTTTCCGGGTAACAGATCGGCGTCAGAAAGAACCAGAGCGTCAACACGAAGCCCATGATCTGGCCCAGGTCGCGGGCAAACACGCCCAGAGCCGCCAGGAACCAGCTCACCCCGGCGGTAAACAGAATCTGCGGGATGATGAGCACCGGCAGCCACACCAGCGCGCCCGGCAGCGTGTGGTTGATGGCCAGCAGAAAACCGCAGTACAGCAGAATCGCGAACATCTCCGTGATCAGCCCGGCCACCACCAGATTCACCGGCAGCGTCTCCACCGCGAAGACCAGTTTCTTGACGAAATTGCGATGTTCCAGCATCACGCCCGGGGCCCGCCCGGCGGCCTCGCTGAAGGCCAGCCACGGCAGCATGCCCGCCAGGAAGTAGAGCGCGAAACTGCTCCAACTGGCGTGCGGATCGTAGCGGTCGCGCAGCACCACGCCGAACACGAAAAAGTAGGTGAGCATCAGGAGCAGCGGGTTGATGATGGTCCAAAACGCGCCGCCGAAACTTCCGCGATACCGCCCCAGAATGTCGCGCCTCACCATCACGCGGATCAGGCTGCGATTGCGCCACACCGTCGATACCGGATAGACGAACGCCCGCCCGATGCCGCGCACGGCACGCTCCCGGGCGAGAGTGGCGCGGGTGGCCACCCTCACGCGGTCCACGCGCGCCGCGCCGTTTTCGGTGGACGTCTCCACCAGCAGGAAGGGCCAACCCTGCTCGTAATACCAACAGAGGTTTTCGCGCATCGGCGAAAGCAGAACGTGATGCACCCCGTCTTCGGCGGGCAGCGCGATCTCGAGCCTCACCGGCGCGGTTTCGCCGGGCCTGACATCGCACTCCGGAGTAACGCGCGCGCCGTCCACAATCAGCGTGCCGGTGGCGGCGTCGAACAGGTGATAGCCCACGCCGAATCCATCGCCCGGGCGCCAGGTGTCCGGCGAATCGTTGCGCAGCAGAAACGCGGCGTGCAGCCGGAGCGTACCCGCTTCCAGCCGGACATCGGGTTCCAGGTACGCGGCTTTCATGTGTACAGCCACGCGGGATAGCGCTCGCGCACCGCGCCGGTCTTCCTGCCCACGGCGTAGATGCCGTCGCCGCGCAGCTCGGCGCTCAGGCGGTAGCGCTCCAGCAGGTGCAGAATCCAGCCAAACTCGGGATGCGGCTCGTCGCGGAATTCGCCCGTCTCCAGGCGCGTCACCTCGAAGCCGGAATTCTCCAGCAGTTGCTGAATCTCGCGCGGCGCGTATTCGCGGTTGTGCCGCGCGTCCACCTCTCCCGTGCCCTCCGCCGGCCGGATGTAGGCGTGAAAGAAGCCCGGATGATAGCCCTGCAGGATCCCCGAGATGCCGCGCAGCGCGGCGATATTGGGCGTGGTCAGCACCAGGTGGCCGCCCGGCTTCAGAATGCGGTTGACCTGGCTCATCAGGTGCATCGGGTCTTCGAACAGGTGCTCGATCAGTTCGCCGCAGATCACCGTGGCGAAGTAGCCATCGGGATAGGGGAACACGTCTTTCTCGGCATCGAAGTGATCGATCTCGCATTCGAAGGTTTCGCCCTCGGCGGAGGTCACGGTGCGATGGTCGACGCGGCCCAGTTTCCCGTAGTAGCAGCCGCGCACTTCGCCGTAGCCGAGTTTGCTGCGTAACGCGGGCGTGATCTGCAGGTACGCGCCCATTTCCAGTACGCGATCACCGGCGCTGCCCGCGGGGGTAATCTCCAGCGTCTTGATGAGCCGCGTGGAATGCGTGTTGAGGTATCCGGCGGACGCCTCGCCGGACGCCCAACCCCGCAGGTACTCGAGGGTAGGTTGAGACCTTTCCCCCTCTTCCGCGGGTGGCGTGGGGCTCGGCGCTGCCGTGGCCGGGGACCACTGTTTCCCGTGAACCACTGCCTCCAGGAAGCCGGCGTACTGCGCGGCGACGGCCGCCCAGTTGCACTCGCGGGCGACATAATCCCGGGCGCGTTCGCCCAACTGGCGAGCCACTTCGGGACGCGAGACCAGCAGATTCAGGTACTCGAAGATCAGGTCTTCCTCGCCGGGGCCCACCGGCACCTTTAAACAGACATCGTCGGGGAACTCCTGGAAGGAGCCGACCTCGGAGACCATCACCGCCTTGCCCAGGCCCAGCGACCGCAACAGCGTACCCGAACTTTCGCCCACCGTGGGATAGCGCAGGTTGAGCACGATATCGCAGGCGCCGAGGTAGCCGACAAAGTCCTCGATCGGCGCGAAGCCCAGCACGCGCACGCTGGCCCCGAGGCCCATGGAGCGGATGATCGCCTCCACCGGGAACTCCGGGTGCGGCTCGCCCACCAGAATCATTTTGACGTTCGGCACGAGACGCAGCAGGCGCCGGAATGCGCGCAGGGATTCGGCGATGCGTTTGTAGGGTTTGAGGTATCCAAAGATGCCCACCAGCGGGGTGGCCTCGTCCAGCCCCAGCTTGTGGCGGAACCCGTTGCGGTCCGCCTGCGGAATCCAGGCGCCGTGCGGAATTACGGCCGTGGGACCGGTAAAGCCGGCGGCGCGCATTTCCTCCCGCATGAAGCCAGAGTGCACCACCACGCCGCGAGCCGAAGCCAGAAGGCGCTTCGTCATGGGCACGCCTTCGTAATCCGGGCCCACTTCCAGCTTGCGGACCCGCTCGGCGAACGCCCGCGCCTCCTCGCCGCCCTGGTACTCGCACTCGCGCACGTAGGCATCCCAATCGCCGCGCTTGATGGTGAGATCGGCCATCAGGTGGTGCAGGTTGCTTTCGTGCATCACCACCACGCCGGGATGGCGCAGCGCGGTTTCGTAAACAAAACCGTGATGGCCGTTGTTGCCCACGTGGTAGAGCGCGATATCGAAGCGAGCCGGGTCGAACGACTGATGCGGGCCGGAAAACACTTCCAGTTCCACCAGCGGCTTGAGGTTTTCGATCAGGGCTTGGGAATAATCGGCGATCCCGCTGCGCGCGGGCGGCAGCGGAGAAAAGAACGCCACGCGCATGCTAGCGCACCAGTTCCAGGGAAACCGTGCCGATGATCACCGGAATCTTGAGCAGCAGCGGCGTGCGGGCGGCGTCGCGCGCGTAGAAAATCTCGAAAGTGAAATCGCTCGCCGGACCCTTGACGCTGACGTTCAGGTGATCGGTCACCACCGTTTTGCCCGCCACGGGAATGTCCATAGCCCCGGTGTAGACCATCTTCACATCGTAGGCCGAGCCGAAAAAGACCTGGCCGGCGGGAGGTACCCGTCCCTGCCCCATCTCGCGCCGCGCGAAGTATTGGAAAGTCAACGCATCGCGTCCGCAGGTGGGAATGTCAAACTCGCTCTTGCCGCCGCCGGCCGGAATCAGCGTCTCCCGCTGCGCCCGGTTCTGCTTCTGGTCGAACTCGGTCTTCTCGGTGACCCTCTTGCTTCCGTGGCTGATTTCGCGCCGCAAGGTGGCCGAGCACAGGTCCACACCGCTGGCGGTCGATTTGTACGTGTCGGCGATTGGCACCACCGGGATGGCCACGATGGTGGTCATCTCGAAATCCCAGCCGGCGCCGTTTTTATGGGCGGTCAGCGCCAATTCGCCCAGGCTGCTGCCGCCGGGCCAGTTGACGCGGTAGTGCAGGGTCTCATTCTGGAATGGAAAACCGGTCAGTTGGTCGGCCGCCAAAAGCAGCGGAGCGCAAGCCAGGGCAAGCAGGAAGATTCGGCGAAAAGAGGTCATCGATGAGCTACGGTCTGAGAAAACACGCCACTCGTGGCGCGCGATTTCTCCAGTACGTCATGGAAGACGGCAAGCGTCCGCTGCGCAGTCTTCTGCCAGGAAAAGTGTGCCGCGCGCTGTAATCCGAGCCGCTCCATACGGAGGCGCAGTTCGGAATCCAACAGGAGGTCCGCCAGCGCACGAACGATTTCGTCCAGTGCGTAGGGGTCGAAGAGAATGGCCGCGCCGTCCACCACTTCGGGAAGCGAGGAGGTATGCGAACAGATCACGGCCCGGCCGCAGGCCATGGCTTCCAGCGCCGGCAGGCCGAAACCTTCGTAGAACGACGGGAAAACGAAAAGATCGCAGGCGTTGTACAACTGCAAAAGGTCCGCATCGCTGACGAAGCCGCAGAATTGGATGCGGTCCGCCACGCCGGAATCGCGCGCCGCCCTATGCACGTCGCCGGCAAACCAGGTCTCCTTGCCGGCCAGCACCAGATTCTGTTTGAGCTGCGGATAGGCGTTCACCAGCCGGGCAAAGGCGCGGATCAACCCGATCTGGTTCTTGCGCGGCTGCAGGTCGCCCACGGAGAGCACGAACGGCGCGGTGATCTTGAAATGGTCGCGCATCACCGCCGACGCCGCCTCGCGGGCAATCGGGCGGAACTCCGACGCCGCCGCGTTGGGCACTACCACTACTTTGTCTTCGTCCAGATCGCCGTAGACCTTGAGGATCGACGAGCGCGAAAACTCGCTGCCGGTCAGAATCTTGGCGGCCCGGCGCACGGTGCGCCGCACGCTCCACTGCAACTGCCAGGCGCGATCGCGGGTGAAGTACTCCGGATGCTCCAGAAAACTCACGTCGTGAACGCTCACCACAACCGGAACGGGGCAAGCCAGCGGCGCTGTGTACTGCACGTGCAGCAGGTCCGGGCGATCGCGCCGCACTTGCATGGCAAGGTCCAGCCCAAGGCGCAGGAACGGATTGGTGGCGATTCGCCGGGTGCGTATGTTAGCCGGGATACAAAGGGCGGCACTCTCTGCCGACACGTAGGCTATGAACTCGTCGTCCTGATCTTGGGCGGCAATTGCGTTCAGGAGACTCCGAACGTAGACCTCATTACCCGTGAGGTGGCGGCCGATGGCGTGAGCATCAACGGCGAAGCGCATTAACGGTACCAGTATAGCGGACCGGAATGACCCACGGCTGGGTCAAAAGTCTAACATTTTCCAGGCCGTTTCCCATGTAAACTCCTTTTCCAGTACTATCCGGCCGGCGCTGCCGATCCTCTGCCTCAGCTCCTTGCACGTCAACAGCCGTGTCACGGCAGCGGCGAACGCTTCCGCGCCGTCGGCAAGCAGGGCAGTCTCCCCGTCGCGGACCGGCAGACCCTCGGCGCCGATCGTGGTGGAAACCACCGGCAACCCAGCGGCCCAGGCCTCCAGAATCTTCAAACGCGTGCCGCTGCCGGTCAACAAGGGTACCACCGCGACGCGGGAGCGTGCGAGTTCGCACACCGCGTCCGCCACCGGGCCGGCGACTTCGATTCGAGGGTCGCCGGCGGTGAATCGCCGGACAGCGGCGGGGTTCTTCCCCACCAGGCGCCACACCAGCAGCGGCCACTGCTCGCGCAGACGCGGCCAGACCTCCCGGCGGAAGAAGCGCACCGCGATTACGTTCGGGTGATACTCCATATTGCCGGAGAAGACGATGGCCTCATCGTCGATGGGCGCCGGCAGCGGCGTCGGCGGCAGGGCGTTCGGGTAGACCGCGACGCTGGCGCGGGGTGCGATGGCGCGGACCAGTTCGGCATCGGCCTGGGAGGTCGCCAGCACCAGCGAAAAGCGCGGCAGCCAGACGCGCTCCAGCTCCCGCGAGGCGTGTTGGAAGATGCCGTGGGCGGCGGCGGCGGCGCGGCCGCGGACCCCGCTGGCGGCGACGGCGGCGGAGCGAGCGTGCAGCACGCTCTCCACGTTGTGCAGATCCAGCACCGTGCGCGTGCAGAGCGGCGATACCTGCTCCAGATATGGCGCGCACCAGGAATGTTCGATGACGCCCAGATCGTACCGTGCGCCGGAGAGGGCGCGGGCGATTTGGGCCGAAAAGCCCGCGAAACGGTCCACCAGCGGCGGCGTGCGCCGCACCGCCCGCCCGGCGTTGCGCAGCGCACGGGCGGCGAAACTGCGCCGGTTGGGTGGCAAGTCCAGCACCGTGACGCGGCGCACAAGGCCGCTGGGAATTCGGCTCGCGGGATCGGGATCTCCCGGCTGGCGGAAGACGACGACATCGACTTCGTAGTGACGCCCCAGGTGTTCCAGCAGCGAGGCGGAGCGCAAAGACCCGCCTCCGGCGATCGGGTAAGGCGCTTCCGGCGCCAGAAAGAGAGCCGAGGGCCTAGGTGGCATAAGTGGGTGCCCCCTGGGCAGCCTTGTGCATCCGCGCGCAGCGCGGACAGTCTTTCTGGCGAGCGTCGTCCGAGCTTCGCTCGGATGCACAAGGCTGCCCAGGGGGCACCCACTTATGCCACTTGCTACGCTCCAAATCGGGCACGGGCCTCATCATAGACCTGACGGGTCAGTCGGGCGGTGCGTTCCCAGGAGAATTCCCTGGCGCGCGCCAGGGAAAGCTGGCGCGCCGCGGCCCTCAGTTCGGGATGCGACGCCAACCGCGCCATCGCGTCCGCCAGTTCCCGCGGCGTATCGGCGTAGATCGCGGCATCGCCCGCCGCTTCCTCCACCGCGTGCGAGGCGATGACGGGCGCGCCGCACTGCATGGCTTCGAGGACCGGCAGGCCGAAGCCTTCGTAAAGCGACGGGTAGACAAACCCGAGCGCACCCGAATACAGCGCCGGCAATGCCGAATCGGCGACTTCCCCCGCCAGAAGGAGTCCGGGCTCCGGGCGGATCTCGCGGGCGTCGCCGCGGCGCCGGCCGGCGAGCACGAGGTCTACAGCATGATGGCGCCGCATTTCGCGCCAGGCTTCCAGCAGCATATCGAGATTCTTGCGCGGCTCCAGCGTCCCCACGAAGAGAAAGTAGGGCGGAGCGGGCGACGGCGGGCCGGTCTCCACCGGGCGGAACCAATGGGCCGCGGCTTCCGGCACCGCCACCACGCGCTCCGGGCGCAACCGAAAGCGCTCGATGGCCGCCCGCCGTACCTTCTCGCCCGGAGTGATCACCATCGTCGCCAGGCCGAGCTCGAGCAGCACCGGCGTACGCCGGCGGACGCGCCGGGCGGCATGATGCCAGCGCTGGTCCATCCACGGCGAGAGATCGTGCAGGGTGAGCACGCTCGGCCGCCGCAGGAGATAAGGCACGGCGAAATCGGGGCCATGCACCAGGTCTGCCCCCAGGCGTCCCATCTCACGCGCCAGTCCCCAGAGCCACCAGCGGCGCTCCATGGCGCTGCGCGGGCCGCCGCCGCACTTCAAGTTGCCCGGCGCGGGGGACGGCATGCGGAAAGGCTGGTCTGAGACCAGGAAGAACTCGTCTTCGGGGAAGCACCGCGCCAGTGCCAGGCTGAGTTCGGAAGTGTAGCGCGCCAGCCCGCCGCTGGAAAGAGAGAGCGAAGCGGCCTCAATCGCCACGCGCATACGGTTTGCACCTATCCGGCCGGGCGATTGGCGTAGTTGCGCTCGTAATAGGTGCGGTACGCGCCAGAGCGCACGCCTTGTACCCAGGCCGAATTGCCGCGATACCATTCGATCGTCCGTGCCAGTCCCGTCTCAAAATTCATGACGGGCCGCCAGGCGGTTTCGCGCATCAGTTTCTCGCTGGAGAGGGCATAACGCCGGTCGTGGCCCAGACGGTCCTGCACGTACTCGATCAGGCTCTCCGGTTTGCCGGTGAGCGCCAGCACCTGGTGAACGACGTCCAGGTTGGGCAACGAGCGATTGCCCCCAATGTTATAGATCTCGCCATCGCGGCCCTGGCGCAGGACGGCCAGGATGCCCCGGCAGTGGTCCTCCACGTAGAGCCAGTCGCGTACCTGCTGGCCGTCGCCATAGACCGGCAGCGAGCGATCTTCCATCGCATTGGTGATCATCAGCGGGATCAGCTTCTCCGGAAACTGGTACGGCCCATAATTGTTGGAGGCGCGCGTGATTACCACCGGCAGCTTGAAGGTGACGAAGTACGACCGCGCCAGCAAGTCGCTGGCGGCCTTGGATGCCGAATAGGGGCTGCTAGGATTCAGCGGATACCGCTCGTCGGCCTCAGCGGGAGCCGGCAGGCTGCCGTAAACTTCATCGGTGGAGACATGCACGAAGCGCGCCACACGATGCAGCCGGGCCGCTTCCAGCAGGGTGAAAGTGCCGTTGTAATTGGTGCGCACCACCGGTTCCGGCGAGAGGATGCTCCGGTCGACATGCGACTCCGCCGCGAAATGCACGATGGCGTCCGGGCGCTCTTCGCCCACCAGCGCGTTGACCAGTTGCGCGTCGCAGATGTCGCCCTGTACGAAGCGGTAGCGCGCGTTGCCATCGATCTCCGCCAGGTTCTCCAGATTGCCCGCGTAGGTCAGCTTATCGAGATTGACGACGCTCAGATCGGTCTCGGAGATCGCCATGCGGACAAAGGCCGAGCCGATGAAACCCGCTCCGCCGGTCACCAGAATTTTCATGGACAGTCGGTCCCTTCGCAGACGCGGAACTACTTGTGCTGCGTCTCCCAATCGTAGTTGATCCCGGGGTCGTTGTGGGGGATGCGGCCTTCGTCCTTGGGATTGTAGAAGCGGTCGGTGAGATAGACCAGCAGAGCCTCTTCGCGTCCCACGATCTTGTACCCGTGGGCCACGCCGGGGGGGATCAATATCTGCCAGGGGCGCAACCCGCCAACGTACATCGTATTGCGCGCGCCGTGCGTCGGCGACCCCAGGCGCAGGTCCGCCAGCACCACCTGCAACAAGCCTTTCACCGGTGTCCAGCAATCGTGCTGAAAGAGGTGATAGTGGAACGCCTTGACGGTTCCGGGATAGCTTAAGGCCGCCGAGATCTGCGTGCTTTCCGGCGGAAACCCGGCGGCGAGGCCGCTGCCGATTCGCTGCACCTCCAGGAAGTAGCCGCGGTCGTCCGGATAAATGGGGAAGGGCTGCACCCGAACACCGGCGATCAGGTCCGGAGATTGCGGCGAGCCGATCACCGAGCCGATTCCCTTGGGGCACTCGACGATCGCCAGGTCCAGGTCGCCGGACGAAACCAGCCGCCGCCCTCCGGTGGCGGACGATAGCTGCGGCACGATTGGTTGCGACATCAGAGACGTGCCGCCAGTTCGGGAGCGATCGCGTCTTTGGGGGTGGCCGACTGCGCCACCAGGTTCGCCGCGCGCAAGAGGGAGTCGAACGTGCCGGCATCGGTCCACCAGCCGTCCAGGTAGGAGAACGTCATGGTGCCTTCGCGAATGTAAGCGTTGTTGACGTCGGTGATTTCCAGCTCGCCGCGGCCGGAAGGCACCAGCGTCTTGATCTTGTCGAATACGCTGGCATCGTACATGTAAAAGCCGGTGACGGCGAGGTTCGATTTAGGTCTCAGCGGCTTTTCCTCGATGCCGGCAATCCGGTCGCCGGAGATTTCGGCCACGCCGAAGCGCTCGGCGTCAGGCACTTCCTTGAGCAGGATGTGGGCGCCTTCGGACTGCGCGCGGAAACGGTCGGCCGCCTCCAGGATGCTGCCCTCGATGATGTTGTCGGCCAGCACCACGCAGATCTTCTGCCCGTCGGCGAAGTGTTCGGCCAGCGCCAGGGCGTCGGCGATACCGCCTTCGCCTTCCTGGTACGTGTAGTTGATGTGCTTCAGGCCGAACTGTTTGCCATTCGCCAGAAGGCGCAGAAAATCGCCTGAATTCCGGCCGCCGGTGACCAGCAGAATCTCCTGAATCCCGGCGTCGACAAGAGCCTGGATGGGATAGTAGATCATCGGCCGGTCGTAGATCGGCAGCAGGTGTTTATTGGTGATTTTGGTGAGCGGGAACAAGCGGCTTCCCGTTCCCCCAGCCAGCACGACGCCCTTCATAGGCTTTTATCATAGCTGATAGAATACGCTGCATGGAACTTTACAATTGGGAGCAACTGCCGGCGGAGCAGATGAACGCCATGGTGGTCCGCAAGGTGATCCATAGCGGGCAGATGACGATTGCGCGGCTCAACATCCGCAAGGACGCCGTAGTGCCGGAGCACAGCCACGTCAACGAGCAGATTGCCAACGTGGAACGCGGCGCGCTCCTGTTCCATGTCGGCGGTGTCGATCAGGTGGTGGGCGCCGGCGAAAGCCTGGTGATTCCTCCCAACGTGCCGCACGGCGTGGTGGCTCTGGAAGATACCGTGGTCACCGACGTTTTCACCCCGCGGCGCGAAGATTGGATTGCGGGCGACGACGCCTATCTGCGCCGCTGAGGCCCCATTTGCGCCGCAAATCTGGCGCGACAAATTTCCCGCAGGCGGAACCGCCTGCGCCACCACGCCGTGCCGCGTGCCTGGCATTGGTGGGGC
>PLDO01000729.1 GCA_003136215.1 Bryobacterales bacterium | reverse complement strand
AGGCGGGCGTCACCCACGCGCCGTACGCCGATCGGGTGCGGATGGCGGAACTCGCCTGCCAGGGCGACGCGCGTTTCGAAGTCTCCCGCCTCGAAGAAGGCACGGCGCGCAGTTACTCCATCGATACCATAGACAAATTACGCGCCCGTCTCGCCCCCGGCGACCAGTTGTACTTCCTCATCGGCGCCGACGCCTTCGCCGAGATCCGCACCTGGCACCGCTGGCGCGACGTGGCTTCCGGCGTCCGCTTCCTCGTAGTCAGCCGCCCCGGACACCACTACCAATCGCCTCCGGGCATCGAGTTCGACCGCATCGACGATATCGAGGTCGCCATCTCCTCTTCGGAAATCCGCGGCGCGCTGGCACGCCATGAAAGCCCCGCCGGGCTTCCGCCGGCAGTGTTCCACTATGCAGTTGAACACGCGTTGTACGGCGCTTGAAATCGTGGCCCCCTGTCACAGCGGCTGTGTCGAGGTGTACCGTCCGCCGTCCCAGGAACATCGCCCGACGGTCCCCCCTTGCATTGCCTGTAACTCTCGAAGTTTATAGAGTATAAAACATTTTTGCCCCATCATGCTTTTGTGAGGAAACGCCACATGGCCCGCGCCGTGCTCAGTGAATTCTGCGCTGTGGCGTTCCGCGGTCGGAACTGCCCGCCCTTTGTGGAGGTTTACCTTGAAGAGAGTTCTTTCGATTTCCCGCCTCATTCTGCCGCTGCTTGCGCTTGCTTCCGCACCCTGGTTGAGTGCGCAAACGATCGTAGTAGATAAACCGACGCTGGCCCTTCAAGGTCAGGTCGGCGGCTCTCCAGTTACCCAGACAATCAATATCACCAGCAGTAATGGAAGTGCCCTGGCCTTCACCCTCTCGTACACGAGTTCTCCCTGGCTTAAGGCGAATGGGCAGTCCTTCGGCTTCGCCGGCACCACCCCCGCGGCAGTCGTCATTTCCGCCGATCCCACGGGCCTTCCGGCGGAAAGCTTGACCGCCAACATCGTCGTCCAGGGCGGCTCGTCCGCCGTTTCCCCCATCGCGGTGACCTTTAGAATAAGCGCCATTGCGGTGAACCCGTCCTCGTACACCTTCACTTACACGGTCGGTGGCACGGTTCCGCCGCAGCAAAGTTTCAACATCAGCGGCGCCAACAACGGGTGCACGGTGGCTCCCACCGCCGACATCAATTGGTTTACGTACCTGGTGAATCCCACCTGCACCACGCTTACGGTATCGATGACCAACCTCGTCAACAGCGGTCTGGCGCCGAAAACCTACAGCGGCTCCCTCGCGTTCTCGCCCGTGCCAGCCGGGACGGACCCCTCGGCGGTCCTGCCCCTCACCCTCAATGTCGTGCCCGCGCCTCCTGTGACCTTCGACCCGGCGTCAGGACTCATCTTCAACTATCAAACCGGGATTGGGGCGCCTAACCCCACCCAAACACTTAACGTTTACGCCTCGCAGCCGCTGACGGTAGGCGTTACGGGTCATGTCAACAATTCCGGCAACTGGAGTTTTGCCACCATCAACACCGGTACCGGCGCCATCAGCGCCACTACCGGTTCGCTGGCGATCGCCGTCACGGTGAACCCAAATGGTGTGGCAGCCGGGACCTACACCGGGTCCCTCACGCTGCTCACGCCGGGAGGCAGTCCGACGCAGCAGGATGTTCCGGTCAAGCTTGTCGTCTCCAGCACGCCCTTGCTGATCGTGCCCAATAACACGCTGAGTTTCGTTTACCAGTTGACGACCAACGCCCCGGCCGCGCAATCCGTGAACATCACCTCCACCGGAAGCGTCCTGTCCTATACGGTCACCCCGAGCAACTATGTCCCTACCGCCTATACGTCGTGGCTCTCGGTGAACACTGCCGGCAATACCGCCGTGCCTTTAAGCGTCGCCGTCAACCCCGCGGGGCTGCCGGTCGGCAACTATTCCGCCACCATCAACGTATCCCCCGCCACGCCGGGCAGTGCCGCCCAGCAGATTCCCGTGGTGCTGACGGTCACCAACAATCCCACCATCTCCGCCAGCGTCAGTTCGCTGAGCTTCCCGTACCAGATCGGGCAGTCCGCCGCCGTGGCGGCGCGGAGCGTGACACTTACCAGCAGCACCGGCGTACCGCTCAACTACACGGCGTCCCTGGCCACCACTACGTGCACGGGCTCTACCTGGCTGCTAGCGGCCAACGCCAACAACTCCTTAACCGGTGTGGCGAATCCGAAAGATACCCTCACCGTGTCCGTCACCACCACGGGCCTGACCGCCGCCAATTCACCCTGCACCGGCGCCATTACCATCACCGCCACCAACCCGGCCACGGGCACGGCGGCCGTGGGCAGTCCGATCACGATTCCGGTGACGCTGACCGTTTCCACCACCGCGCAGCTGGTGCTCACGCCGCCCGATCCTCCCCAGTTTACGGTTGGGTTAGGCTCGCAATCCCCCGCGCCGCAGACCATTACCATCGGCAGCACCAACTCCGACGTGTTGAACTACACAGTGGCCATCCAGCCCCAGGGCAGCTGGCTATCCGTCAACACGGTGGGCGGATCCACCAGCACCGGCAACAGCCTCACCGTTTCGGTGAATTCCGCCGGCCTCGTCGCGGGTACCTACAACGGAACCGTGACCGTCACCGTTACCAACCAAACCACCGGCGGGGCTGTCGTCAACAGCCCGGTCGTCATTCCGGTGACGCTGACTGTGACCACCGGGTCGCTGACCGTGAGTGCCTCCGATCTCACCTTCCCCGACCAGATTCTTGGCGGGCCCGCTCCCGCTTCGCAGACCGTAACCATCGGCAGTACCGGTCAGCCCTTGAACTATAACGCCGTGGCCAACGGCAACACCTCCGTCAACTGGCTCTCCGTCTCTCCGGCCAGCGGCAATACCTCCACCAGCGGCACCCTGACGGTTTCCGTCGATGGGTCTAAACTCATCGCCGGCACATACACCGGCAGCATCCAACTAACTTCGCCCGGGGCGGGGAACAGTCCCACCATCAATGTGCATTTCAAGGTTGATCCCGGCACCTTCGCCGCTACTCCCACTACGTTGACCTTCGCCGAGGTAGCGAGCGGTACGGCTCCGGCCGCGCAGAGCGTCGCCGTTACCGGCAGCGCCCCCTTGAACTTCACCGTCGCCACCAGTACCCAAAACGGTGGCAGCTGGCTCAAAGCCACTCCGGCTTCCGGCACGACGCCCGCTAATGTGCAGGTCTCGATCGACGCTACCGTGGCGCTCGGCGTGGGCCAGTACTTCGGCAGTGTCACCATCACCTCGGCGGGCGCCAGCGGTAGCCCGGTCACCGTCCAGGTAGTCCTCAACGTGGCGGCGCCGGCTGTGCTTTCCGCTTCGCCCACTACGCTTGCTTTCTCTTATACCATCGGCTTGGCCGTGCCGCCGGCGCAGAATCTCCTGGTGAGCGCCACCGGAGCCACCGGCGCCGTGCCGCTGACCGCCCAGGTGCAGTACGACATCGCCGGACAGACGTGGCTCGCCGTGGCGCCGGCCACCGGCAACGCGCCGGCCACCTTCGCCGTTTCGGTGTCGACTAATGGCCTGTTGGCGGGTACATACACCGGCAGGGTGATCGTCAGCTCCGCCAACGCCCTCTCCCCCACCACCACTGCCGTCACCCTCGTCGTGACCGCGATTCCCAAGCCGGTCATCACCGCCGTGGCCAATGCGGCCAATTACATCACGAGCGCGGTTTCGCCGGGAGAGAATGTCGCGATCTTCGGCGTCGGAATCGGACCCGCCACGCTCGCCTACGGAACCGTGGTCAACAGCGCCTTCACTACGGTCGCCGGCAACACCCGCGTGTTGTTTGACAACGTGCCGGCGCCCGTCTTCTACTCCTCTACCGGCCAGACCAGCGTCTGGGTGCCCTACGGCGTCAACGGGCGCACCAGCACCAACATCGTGGTGGAGTACTCCGGCGTCCAATCGGCTCCCGTCTCCTATAACGTTGTGGCCACGGTTCCCGGCATCTATACGCAGAATTCACAGGGCACCGGCCCCGGCTCCATCCTCAATCAGGATAATACCCTCAACGGCGCTGCCAACCCCGAAAAGCGCGGGAACGTGATCTCTATCTATATGACTGGCGAAGGTCAAACCAATCCCGGCGGGGTGGATGGCGCCATCATACCGCCCGTAGCTTCCGCTCTGAAGTATCCGCTACTTCCGGTGACCGTTACCATCGGGGGAGTGGATGCCGTGGTAGCCTACGCCGGTTCTGCCGCGGGCGAAGTCTCCGGACTCATGCAGGTCAACGTGACCATTCCCTTGGCCGCGCCGACCGGCACGCAACCCGTCGTGGTCACCGTTGGCACGGCGAAATCGCAATCCGGCGCCAGCGCCGCCACCGTAGCCGTCCAATAGACAGTGGCTTGTGGGGCAGCTTGCCAAGCTGCCCCACAATGGCCGGCCTTCCGGCCGGCCGGCAAGCTGAAAGCATGCCCCACCAATGCAGGCACGCGGCACGACTTGGTGGCGCAGGCGGTTCCGCCTGCGAGAAACCTGTCACGCCAGATTGTGGGGCAGCTTGCCAAGCTGCCCCACAAAGGTCACATCTGTACCCCTAGAACTCCCTGACTGCGCCGCGTGAGGCGCTGGTGGCCATGGCGGCGTAGGCCTGCAACGCCCTGGAAACCGTGCGCCGGCGCGACACCGGCTTCCACGCCGCCTCCCCTCGCGCCTGCATGGCCTCCCGCCGCCGCGCCATCTCCGCCTCGCTCACATCCAGCCGTATGCTGCGCCGCGGAATATCGATCTCGATTGGGTCGCCGTCCTCCACCAGCGCGAGCGCTCCGCCTTCGGCCGCTTCGGGAGACACGTGGCCGATGGAGAGGCCGCTGCTTCCGCCGGAAAATCGCCCGTCCGTGACTAGCGCGCACGCCTTCCCGAGGCCCTTGGATTTCAAATAGCTGGTCGGATAGAGCATCTCCTGCATCCCGGGTCCGCCCTTGGGACCTTCGTAGCGGATAACCACCACCTCGCCCGGCTGCACGCGGTCGCCCAGAATGCCCTCGACGGCATCGTCCTGGCTTTCGAAAATGCGCGCCGGCCCGGTGAACGTCAGGCTTGCCGGGTCCACGCCCGCCGTCTTGACGATGCACCCGTCCCCGGCGATGTTGCCGTACAACACGGCCAGGCCGCCATCCCGGCTGAAGGCGTGCGCCACATCGCGGATGGCGCCCTGAGCGCGGTCCAGGTCCAGGGCCGGATAATGCCGGCTCTGGCTGAACGGCTCGGTGGTGCGGATTCCGCCGGGAGAGGCGCGATAGAATTCCCGTACACTCTCCGCCGCGTCGCCCCGCACGTCCCACTGAACGATCGCGTCGCCCAGGGTTGGCGCGTGCACCGTGCGCGCGCCGCGATGCAGCAGGCCGCCGCGATCCAGTTCCGCCAGAATTCCGAAGACGCCGCCGGCGCGGTGCACGTCCTCCACATGCACATCCGCCGACGAGGGCGCCACCTTGCAGAGGTTCGGCACGCGCCGCGAGAGGCGGTCCATGTCGCGCATGCTGAACGGCACCTCCGCCTCGTGCGCGGCGGCCAGAAGGTGCAGCACCGTGTTGGTGCTTCCGCCCATGGCGATGTCCAGCGTCATGGCGTTTTCGAAGGCGTCGAAGGTGGCGATGCCCCGCGGCAGCGTCCCGGCATCGTCCTGTTCGTAATAACGGCGCGCCAGGTCCACGATGCGCCGCCCGGCCTCTTCAAACAGAAGCTTGCGATCGGCATGCGTGGCCACGAGGGTCCCGTTGCCGGGCAGCGCCAGGCCAAGCGCCTCCATCAGGCAGTTCATGGAATTCGCCGTGAACATCCCGGAACAGCTTCCGCAGGTGGGGCAGGCGGAGCGTTCCATCTCGTTCGAGAATTCGTCGCTGATGCGCGGGTCGGCGGCGGCGATCATGGCGTCCACCAGGTCCACCGGGCGCGCCATCCCGTCCTGTTGCACCTTGCCCGCCTCCATCGGTCCGCCGGAAACGAAGATCGCCGGTATGTTGAGGCGCAGCGCCGCCATCAGCATGCCGGGCGTGATCTTATCGCAATTGGAAATGCACACCAGCGCGTCGGCGCAGTGCGCATTCACCATGTACTCCACGCTATCGGCGATCAGTTCCCGCGAGGGCAGGCTGTACAGCATGCCGCCGTGCCCCATGGCGATGCCGTCATCGATGGCGATAGTGTTGAACTCCTTGGCGACGCCGCCGGCACGGGCGATTTCACCGGCCACCAGTTGCCCCAGGTCTTTCAGGTGCACGTGTCCCGGCACGAACTGCGTGAAGGAATTGGCCACGGCGACGATCGGCTTGTCGAAGTCCCCGTCCTTCATTCCGGTGGCGCGCCACAGGCTGCGCGCGCCGGCCATGTTGCGGCCATGAGTGGTGGTGCGAGAGCGATAAGCTGGCATGTCCAAACCGTAACATGCTTACGGTTTGGTCCCATCGAATTCCATCAGCTCGCGGTAGAGGGCGGATTGCGCCCGGGCGATGCTGTCCCAACTGTAATCGCGCTCCACCCGGGCGCGCGCGGCGGCTTCGATGTGCGCGCGCCCGGCGGGTTGGGTCAGAAGCTTTTCGATGGCATCCGCCATTTCCTGCGCAGTGCGCACCAGCACGAAATCCTCACCGGGCGTGAGATCGAGGCCGTTGACGCCGGCTGGCGTAGAGACCACGGCCTTGCCCATCGCCATGGCCTCCAGCACCTTGATGTTGGTGCCGGCGGAAGCGACCAGCGGCGCCACCACGAGGGCGGCGCGCTGGTAGGCGGGGCGGACGTCGGCGACGAAACCATCGAGCGTGATTCCGGGCTGCGCCACATCGGCGGCGACCGTGTACTGCTCGTGGCGCGCGCCGGCGATGATGTGGAGCGAGACCTCGTGCAGCAGGTGCCACACCTCGTTGAGAAAGAACTCCACCGCCATGACGTTGGGGCGGTGGGCGAAGCTGCCGATGAAGAGAATGCGGCGGGTGACAGGCCAGGAGGCCTGTCCTACCTCGGGGCGGAAGCGTTCGAGATCCACGCCGTTGGCGAGCGTGACGGCGGGCGTGGAGGTCACCATGCGGCGGTCCTGCTCGCTCATGGTGACGACGCGGTCCACGGTGCGCCACGCGGCGGTTTCGAATTCGCGCCAGAGGCGTAGTTCGCGGCGCGCTTCCCAGCGGTCGTCGAAACGGAGAAGCTGCTGGCACAGGTCGAAGGTGACGTCGTGTTCCACCAGGATGGTGCGCGCCGGCGCGCAATCGGGGGCATACTGCGCGAGTTGCGTGAACTCCAGTTGGGCGACGGCGGGGCGCCACTTGCGGACGGTCTGTTGGAGCGCGGCGCGGAACGCGGGGGAAGCGAATTCTTCCACCACCTCGGGACGCCCGGTGAAGGGCAGGTCGTGGCTGCCGGCGCGCCGCACCAGCACCACCTCGGCGCAGAGGTCGAGGACCTCGGCAGGCGGCGGAGCGGCATGTTCCGTGAAGGCCACCAGCAGCAGGTCGAACTCTTCGGCAGCGCGGCGCATCAGGTTGTACATGCGGACGGCGCCGCCGTGGGAGAGCGGGAATGGCAGGTAGGGGCTGGCCACCAGGATGCGCGGTTTGCCGCTGGCGCGCCGTCCCGGGAAGACGCTGACGCTGCCATCGGTGAGAGCGAGGAAGAGACTCTCGGAGTATGCGGCGGGCGCGCGCGGTCCGCCGCGGAGGGCGATGCCGGCGGCGGGGCCGAGGGGGCCGCGGAGCAGCCACAACCGGCGGAGCGCCTGCGTCCACAGGCGGCGGAACACTTTGCGGTCGCTCGTGGCGCGGGCGACGAAGCGCAGATAGTTGACCTCCAGGATGTAGGCGAGCTGTGCTTCGGTGAAGTAGCGTGCGGTGGTGGCGCGATGGCGGTGTTCCACGGTAGCGCCGGCCACGTACACGCTGGGCCAGCCGCGTTGCCAGGCTCGATAGCCGAGGTCGAGATCTTCCACGTAGGCGGGGTCGTAGACCTCATCGACATTGCCGAGCGCGTGCAATTTGGCGGCGTCGTAGAGCGAGCAACCGCCGCTGCCGTATAGTACATAGCTGCCGTCCTCGCCGGGTAGAGGCTCATCGCAACGCACCGGAAAGTCGGTAGGCGTGGACTGCGCAAACACGGTCTTGCCGGTCTCCTCGCGGCGGACGCCGGGGGGGAAACGGATCTGCGCGGTGGCGCTGAAGAGGTCGGGGACCCGTTGGAAGGCATCCTGGAGCGCGGCGAAGAAACCGGGCTCCAGCAGCATGTCGTTGTTGAGCAGGCAGACGTGCGCGCAGCGGGCCAGAGCGATGCCGCGGTTGACGGCGCTGGCGAAGGAGAGCGGGGCGGGGGAGTGGACGACCTCGATTTGCGGGTAGTCGCGTGCCAGCCACTCGGCGGTGCCGTCGGTGCTGCCGTTATCCACCACGACGATCTGCTCGGGAGCTTGCGCGAGGAGATCTGGGAGTTGGGCTTGCAGCAGGTCTTTGCCCGTGCGCGACGGGATGACCACGGTAACGCCAGTGGGATAAGCCTCCGGCTTGTCCATCCGAGTGAAGCTCGGACGCCACTTCGGCCTCAGCATTCCCGCGACCCTGGCAGCGCCGTATTGCCCCAACAGGCGCCAGTCGGCTTTGCGGGCGGCGCGGACGCTCCATCGCAGCACGTTGGCGGCCCGCCACGCCATGTGCCGCGCGATGGCGGGAACCGACCCCGGCCGCAGCATGAAGTGATTGAGGTTTTCGTTGAAGGCGAGGAAGCCGCGCGGGGAGAGGACCAGCGCCAGCAGTCGCATGCGGCGGAATGGGACGTTGGGGACCAGCATGACGCCGGCCAGGCGGATGGTCTGGCCGCGCAACTCTTCGCGGCAGTGGCGCAGGTTCTCGGCGAACGAGCGGTTGACGCGGTAGCGGATCCACTTGAGTTCGGGATCTTCGGGCGGAAAATTGGAGACCACCCAAAGGGGCAATTCGGGATAGAGGGCGCGCAGGTGCTCGATGAGACGCCGGTTGAGGGCGTCGGTGCCGCTGGCGAAGGCGAGCTTGATCTTCGGGTTCAACGTCAAATCAGCAGGTGGCGGTGCGCCTGGGCGCCGCCCGCGCGGCTGGTCTCCCACAGTTCCAGGGCCTGAGCGGCGAAGGCCGCCGAGACCGGATTGATGTACGGCAGGTTCCCGGCGTTCCTGCGCCCGAACCAGTATCCCCCATTCATCCGCGTGCCGCGCGCATCGGAATCGGCCACCTGGAAAGCGGCCAGTCGGGCTGCCTCGAATTCGGCGGCGGGACGGTCGAGGGGCGCGGCGCCGAGCCAGTCGGCATACAGGCGGACGCGCAGCAACTGGGCGTAGACGTCGGAGCGTTCGAACTCCGGGGCGATATCGCGGAGGTGCCAGGCGGCGCGAGCGATGCCGTCGCGCAGGGCGGCGGCGCAGCGCGCGTCCGCGGCGCGCGGCAATAACCCCTCCAGGAAATAGCAAAAGGCGTGCAGGCGGTCCATCACTTTTGTGCGTTCGGCGTGGCCAGGCAGGAAACCGGCGTAGCTGCGCAGCGAGGCTTCCAGTACGCGCTCGTAGGGCTCGATGAAGGCGGTATCTCCCGTGGCCTCGAAGAGGTCCCACCAGGCCATGGCGGATTTCAATTGGTAGCAGGTAGCGGTGCGCGACCAGCGGAGCGCATCGCGCGGCAGGGGCGTCTTGGCGGGGAGCGCGAGGATGGGATGAAAATCGCCGGTTGGGCTGACGAAATCGCGCGCCATGGATTGGCCGGTGGCGATGGCCGTGTGGAGGAACTCCTGCTCGCCGGTGGCGCGCCAGACGGAGAGCAGGCCGCGCACGACGATGCCGCAATCGAAGAAGTAGCTGAAGGCGGCGGGCTCGATTTCGAACGGCATGGTCTGCGATACCGCGTCCCAGGCGCGGGTGAGGAAGCGCGCGCCGGAAAGCGCGCGGTCCAGGTAGCGGGCGTCGTGGGTGAAGGAGTGCAGGTAGACGAACGCGCTGATGGCGTAGCCGGTGATTTCCGTGGAGGCAGGGAGATTGCGGCCGGCATCCACCAGGTAGTAGCGGGCTACGCCGCCGTCAGATTGTTGAATTCCGGAGTGCAGGAACCACTCTCCGGTGCGCGAGAGCTGTGGGGACAAGCCGTTAGTTTAACATCCAGACACCAACCGGAATTCGCAGGTTCCATCCTTTGCGTTCTCCGCTCTCTCCGCGATTGCCCGCCGATGGCGCGAGTCCATCGCGTTCCACCGGCCTTGTTTCTTGTGTTCTCTGCGCTTATCTCTGCGCTCTCTGCGTCTCCGCATTGAAGGGGAAACCTCGTTGGTTCCGGCTCCTTCGGGTCGAGGAGTGGTTCTTCGTGAGCGCCAGGCGCCGCTAGCTCAACATCCAGACACCGGCGGCCAAGGTGAGGACGGTCAGCGGCACGCCGGCGCGGGCGTACTCGCGGAAGGAGATGTCCACTTCGCCGCGGGCGCGCTGCACCACGATGAGATTGGCGACACTCCCCAGCAGCGTGAGGTTGCCGGCCAGGGTGGAGGACATGGCAAGCGTCAACCAGGCGCGCGCCGGGTGGGCCAGGTGGGGGATGAAGGTCTTGAAAACCAGCACCGCCGGGACATTGCTCACCAGGTTGGAAAGCAGCGCGGCGAAGACACTCAGCGGTCCGGTGCGATCCAGATGGAAGCGGCTGGCGGCGGCGAAGAGGTCGGCCGACACCGGCGTCTTCTCCAGGCCGGCGATCACGATGAAGAGGCCGATGAAGAGGACCAGCAGGCTCCAATCGATCTCGCGGTAGATCTTCTCGGGTTTGACGCGGCGGGTGAGCAGGAGGAGCGCGCCGGCGATCACGGCAACCTTAGGGACTGGCCATCCGGCGAAGAAGAAGACGATCATGGCGGCCGATACGGCGAGCGACTTCCAGAGCAGCGGGCGGTTGACGCGCACCGGGCGATGCCGCACCTGGAGCGGCGCGCGCTCACGGAATTCCGCGCGATAGACAAGGGCGATCACGGCGATGGTGAGGGCGAGTCCGGCGGCTGCCACGGGGGCGAGCGCGGCGGCGAAGGTGCGGTATGGGATGAGCGAGAAACTGCCGATCATCATATTCTGCGGATTGCCCGTGATGGTGGCCACGGAGCCGATATTGGAGGACATGGCGACGGCCAGCAGGTAGGGGAGGGGCTTGCGGCCCAGGCGGCGCGTGATGTCGAGCACCAGCGGCGTCAGCACCAGGCACATGGTGTCGTTGACGAAGAAGGCGGAGAAGATCCCGGAGACGAGGACGATGCCGGCGAGCAGCAGGATGGGGCGGCGGGCATGCCGGACCACCCAGGCGCTCACCACCGTAAAGCCACCGGAGAGGCGCAGGCTGGCGACCACGATCATCATGCCGAACAGCAGGATGACGGTGTCGTAATTGATGGCGGCCCAGGCTTCTTCGATGGTGAGGACGTTGGCGGCCACCATGAGGGCGGCGCCGATCAGCGCGGCGCCGGTGCGGTCGACGCGGAAACCGGGAAGACGGCCGACGGCCATCACGAGGTAAGTGCCGGCGAAAATGGCGAGGGCCGTGAGCATGGGAGGACGAGTGCGACTTGTGGAGAATCCTACTTCTTAATAATATCCGGGGGAAAGCCTGGATAGGAACGGCGGGACAACGAATCCAAAGGCTGGCCATTCAATCCCACTTCCCCGACGTGCGCTTGCGCCATGCTGGGGAATCGGCTAGCTTGAAGGTGGACCGGCGGAAAAGAGGGTCAAACGTGAAAGCGTTAGAATTCGAAACCAAACTTGGCGCAGACGCTAACCTGAGGGTACCCGAGGACCTTGCCGCCCAGATCCCCGCCGAAGAGGCTGTTCGAGTGATCGTTCTGGTGCCGGAGAACCAGGACGAGGCGGATTGGCGGCGTCTGACCCACGAGCAGTTTCTGCGCGGGTACAGCCCGGACGATAGTGTCTACGATGCGCTTTGATCCAGGCGAACTGGTTCTTCTGGTCTTCCCGTTCACTGGCGACGCGCGGGACAAACAGCGTCCTGCATTGGTGTTGCTGGATGCTGGGGATGACGATGTTCTGGTTGCGCGGGTGACCACTCAGCACCACGCCTCGCGATTCGATTTGGTGATCCACAACTGGAGTGAGGCCGGTTTGCTTGCGCCATCGACAGTCAGGCTCCACAAACTCGCAACCGTGGAGAAGAAACTGGTTCGAAGAAGGCTGGGACGCCTTCAAGATTCAGACTGGACAACAATGCGCCCGGTTTTGAAGAGCATCCTCGGGTGAAGGCGGCCGGAATCAAGCCTGGATGACCAGCCACACGGCACCGCAGGCCAGGCCGCTGCCGATGGCGGCGCCGGCCAGGACGTCGCTAAGGAAGTGCATGCCGAGCAGGATGCGCGAGGCGGCGACGCTGAGCGCGCAGAAGAGCAGTCCGAGCGAGAGTTCGGGATAGAAGCTGCTGAGTGAGACGGCTACGGCGAAAGCGGTGATGGTGTGGCCGGAGGGGAAAGAGAACTGGTCGGGCGGCAACAGGGTGGCCCAGCAGTGAGGTTCGAAGGCGCAGGGGCGGCGGCGGGCGGCGGCTTTCTTGAGGCGCAGGAAAAGCGGGACGCCCAGCGCGGCGGCCAGCGCGGCGGCGGCCACTGCCAGGAAACGTTGTTGGCCGCCGGGCAATAGAATGACGGCGCCCATGGTGTACCAGAGCCAGCCATCGCCGCCGCGGGT
>PLDO01000135.1 GCA_003136215.1 Bryobacterales bacterium | reverse complement strand
GCGGAAGCGCCTGCCCCACCAATGCCAGGCAAGCGGCACGACGTGGTGGCGCAGGCGGTTTCGCCTGCGAACGGCATCGTTTCTCAGCTCTCACGGTTGGCACGCTCATGCTGTCGCTCCTCCTGCTCTCGGCCTGCCGCCAGGACATGCACGACCAGCCGAAGTACGTCCCTCTGCGGCCCAGCGATTTCTTCGCCGACGGCCGCTCCGCCCGCCCCCTCATCGAAGGCACGGTGGCACGCGGCCACCTCAATGACGACACGTTGCTCTACACCGGCAAGGGCGAGGACGGCAAATTGTCGAACCTCTTTCCGATGCCGGTAACCAAGGACCTGATTCTGCGCGGCGAGCAGCGCTACAACGTCTACTGCACGCCGTGCCACGATCGCACCGGCAGCGGCAACGGCATGATCGTGCGCCGCGGCTACCGGCGCCCGCCCACGTATCACAGCGACCGCCTGAGACAGCAGCCTAACGGGTACCTCTACGACGTGATCACCAACGGCTTCGGCGCCATGCCCGACTACGCAGCGCAGATTCAGCCGCCGGACCGCTGGGCCATCGTGGCCTACATTCGCGCGCTGCAACTCAGCCAGCAGGCTTCCATCAACGACGTGCCCCCCGAGGCGCGCAGCCAACTGGGAGACGCGAAATGATGGCCAACGCCGTGGATTACAGCATCACCCCGCAATTGCGGACAGACCTCCGGGAGTGGCGCAGGCGCGCGCTGATCGCCGGCGTTCTGGGAACCGCGGTGAGCGCCGCCGGCTTCTTCGCCGCGGGGCCGACGCAATTTTACCGCTCCTACCTGTGGTCGTACATCTTCATCATCGCCATCACCATCGGCCCCCTGGCGTGGCTCATGCTGCAGTTCGTCACCGGCGGCGCCTGGGGCCTGGTCATCCGGCGCGCCTGTGAAGCCGCCACCCGCACGCTGCCGCTGGTGCTGGTGATGTTCCTCCCCATCGTGATCGGCATCAACAACCTGTATCCCTGGGCGCATGCCGCCCTGGTCAACGCCGATCCGCTGCTCAAACACAAGGCGCCCTACCTCAACGTCCCGTTCTTCCTGGGGCGCGCCGCCTTCTATTTTGCCGGCTGGATGTTCCTGGCGTGGTGGTTCAATCGCTGGTCCCTGAAAGAGGACCTCGAAGGCCACGACGCGGTGCACGGCAAGATGAGCGGCATGGCGGGCCCGGGTCTTCTCTTCTGGGGATTCAGCGTCACCTTCATGGCCGTCGATTGGATCCTGTCGGTGGATCCCAAGTGGTTCTCCACCATCTTCGGCATGCTCTTCATGGTCAACCAGGCGCTGACCGCGATGGCATTCCTGATTACCCTGATGGTCCTGCTGTACAAACAGCGGCCGATGTCGGAAGTGCTGACGCAGCGCCACCTGCACGATCTGGGCAAGTTCCTGCTCGCCCTGGTCATGGTGTGGGCGTATTTTTCGTTCTCGCAATTCCTCATCATCTGGGCCGGCAACCTGCCGGAAGAAATTCCGTGGTATCTGACGCGCCTCAATCACGGCTGGCAGTTCGTCGGTCTGCTGCTGGTGATCGGCCACTTCGCGCTGCCGTTCGCGCTGTTGCTCTCGCGCGATCTGAAGCGCAACTTCAAACTGCTCGCCTCGATCGCGGTGTTCATTCTGCTGATGCGCTTCGTCGATCTCTACTGGCTGATCACGCCGAGTTTCCGCAAGGCGAGCTTCGGCCTCAGCTTCCTGGATGTGACCATACCGGTGGGACTGACCGGCCTCTGGCTGGCCTACTTCCTCATGCAGTTGGAGAAGCGCCCGTTGATGCCGAAGAACGCCCCGCACCTGGAGGAGGTTTTGGAACATGGACGAGACTAGGCAACCGCATACTCCCCACGCCGGGCATGAAACCACGGACGTCAATGTCTGGGCGGTCGGCAAATTCGCTATCGGTCTGGTGATCGTGTGCGTCGTCTCCATCGCACTGCTATTCGGGCTGCTGAAGTTTTTCCAGTCGCGCGAAGAAACCAGCGTCGCCAATACGGTGGATCCGGTCAAACTCTTCCCCCAACCGCAGTTGCAGAAGACGCCAATTCTGGATCTCAAGGCCATCCACGCCGAGGAAGATAAACTGCTGACCGGCTACGCCTGGGTGGACCCGAAGCAGGGCATCGTGCGCATTCCGGTGGACCGGGCAATCGAAGTGCTTGCCAAGCGCGGCCTGCCGACGCGCAACGAGGTGCCCCAGAAATGAGAACGCTCCATTCACTGCAACCGCTCCCTAACGGTCGCGGCTCCGTTTGGGTTGGCAGGCGAAAGCGCCTGCCCCACCTTGGTTCACGATGCCTCGCATGCTTGGTGGGGCGGGCGCTTTCGCCTGCCAACCATTCCGCCCGTGCGGTCGTGCTGGCGCTATGCCTGGCCTCTGCCGCCTTCGCCCAGCCCGGCCAACTACTGGGCCCCGCGCAGCAATCCAGAATGCAGGACAGCAATCTGAGGCCCGCTCTTCCCGGCGCCCTGCAAGGCGTCGGCATCGATCAGCGGCTCGATCAGCAGGTCTCGCTCGACCTCATGTTCAAGGATGAAGCCGGACGCGACGTCCCGCTGTCCTCGTTCTTCCACCGCGGCAAGCCCGTGATTCTGGCGCCCGTTTATTATCGCTGCCCCATGCTGTGCACGCAGATCCTCAACGGGTTGGCCAGCAGTCTGAAGGCGGTCTCGCTCGACCCCGGCAAGGATTTTGAAATCGTCGCCGTCAGCTTCGACCCGAAGGACACGCCGGAAACCGCCGCCGCCAAGAAGCAGATGTACATGCGGCGCTACGGCCGGCCCGGCACGGCCAACGGCTGGCACCTGCTGACCGGCGACCAGGCCAACATCACGGCGCTCATGGACGCCGTGGGCTACCACTATAAATACGACGCTGCCACGGAGCAGTTCGCCCACGCCAGCGGCATCATGGTGCTGACTCCCGAGGGCCGCCTCTCGCGCTATTTCTACGGAGTGGAATATGCGCCGGTGGATGTCCGCCTCGGCCTGGTGGAAGCCTCGCAAAACAAGATCGGCTCCGCGGTGGATCAAATTCTGTTGTTCTGTTACCACTATGACCCGGCCACGGGCAAGTACGGCGCGATCGTGATGAACATGGTGCGCTTCGCCGGCGCAACTTTCACGCTGGTCTGCGGCGTGTTTCTGTTCATCTTCCTGCGCCGCGATCTGCGCCGCGACCGGCGAATTCTCAGGCGGGTTGGATAGCAAACGATGGGTCAATTTCAACTATTTCCGGTACAGGCCTCCACGCTGGCTCCCGAGGTGGATCACCTGCTGTACTTCATGCTCGCGGTCACCGCGTTCTTCACGCTGTTGATCTTCGGGGCCATTTTCTATCTAGCCATCCGCTACCGCCGCCGCTCGGAGAACGAACTGCCGCACGTGCAGCATACCGGCTACACGCTGGAAATTCTGTGGAGCGTGATCCCGTTCGGCATCACCATGGTGATGTTCACCTGGGGGGCGAGCATTTTCTTCACCGCCAGCAAGCCGCCGAATAACGCCATCCAGATCTACGCGGTCGGCAAGCAATGGATGTGGAAACTGGAGCATGCGGAGGGGCAGCGCGAGATCAACGAACTGCACATCCCGGTGAACACCCCGGTGCGGCTGACCATGGCCAGCGAGGACGTGATCCACAGCTTCTTCGTCCCGGCCTTCCGTACCAAACAGGACGTGGTGCCCGGACGCTATTCCACCACCTGGTTCACGGCCACCAAACCGGGCAAGTATCACCTCTTCTGCGCCGAATACTGCGGCACCAACCATTCCGGCATGATCGGCTGGGTGTACGTGATGGAGCCCATGGATTATCAGAACTGGTTAAGCGGCGGCGCCGCCGAGGGCTCGATGGCCGAAAACGGCAAGAAGCTCTTCGAGCAACTTGCCTGCAACAACTGCCATAAGGAAGATAACTCCGGCCGCGGCCCCTCTCTCGTCGGACTCTTCGGCAAGCAGGTGCAACTCGCCGGCGGTGGCACGGTCAAGGCCGACGAGGCCTACTTCCGGGAGAGCATCCTGCAACCGCAGGCCAAGATCGTATCCGGCTTCGAACCGGTGATGCCCACTTTCCAGGGACTGGTGACCGAAGAACAACTGGTGCAACTGGTGGAGTACGTGAAATCGTTAGGCCCGAAGCCGGGAACCGGCACGGTGGACAGCGGGCAGAAGCCGGCAGCAAAGAACTCCGCGGGCTCTACTCCCGCTAATCGTTAGAACCATATGATTACCGCAGCGGTACAAGAACGCGAGAATTACCTGAACGCCAGTTACGGCCTCAAGAGCTGGCTCCTGACCAAGGACCACAAGCGCATCGGCCTGCTGTATCTCGCCACCATCACCCTGTTCTTCTTCATAGGCGGCGCCTTTGCCACGCTGATCCGCGTGGAGTTGCTGACACCGCAGGGTAACCTGGTCAGCTCGGAGACTTACAACAAGCTGTTCACCATGCACGCGGTGGCGATGATCTTCTTCTTCCTGATCCCGTCGATACCCGCCGTGCTGGGGAATTTCTTCCTGCCGATCATGATCGGCGCGCGCGACCTGGCGTTCCCCAGACTCAACCTGCTGAGCTGGTATCTGCTGGTGATCGGCGGGGCGTTCAGCCTCTTCGCCATGATCGCCGGCGGCGTCGATACCGGTTGGACCTTTTACACCCCGTACAGCACGACTTACTCCAATAGCTGGGTGATCGCCACCGCGCTGGGTATCTTCATCGCGGGTTTCTCCTCCATCCTCACCGGGCTCAACTTCATCGTCACCGTGCACACCATGCGCGCTCCCGGAATGACCTGGTTCCGCATGCCTTTGTTCGTCTGGGCGAACTACGCCACCAGCCTGATTCAGGTGCTCGGCACCCCGGTTCTGGCCGTCACTATCGTGCTGCTCTTCCTGGAGCGCGTGTTCCATCTCGGCATCTTCGACCCCGCCCGGGGCGGCGACCCGGTGCTCTTCCAGCACCTCTTCTGGTTCTACTCGCACCCGGCGGTGTACATCATGGTGCTGCCCTCCATGGGCGTGGTCAGCGAAGTCATCAGCACCTTTTCCCGCAAGGCCATCTTCGGCTACGGCTTCGTGGCGTTCTCCAGCGTGGCCATCGCGGTACTCGGCTTCCTGGTTTGGGGCCACCACCTTTTCGTCAGCGGACAATCGCTCTACGCCGGCATGGTGTTCAGCTTCCTCAGTTATTTTGTCGCCATCCCCTCGGCCATCAAAGTTTTCAACTGGACCGCCACCTTATATAAGGGCTCGATATCTTTCCAGACACCCATGCTGTACGCCTTCGGCTTTATCGGGCTGTTCACCATCGGCGGACTTACCGGCCTGTTTCTGGCCGCGCTGGGCATGGACATCCACGTCACCGATACTTACTTCGTGGTGGCGCACTTCCACTACATCATGGTGGGTGGCGCCCTGATGGGTTACCTCGGCGGCATGCACTTCTGGTGGCCCAAGATGACCGGACGCATGTATCCCGAGGGATGGGCCAAGCTTTCCGCGCTGGTGATCTTCCTGGGCTTCAACCTGACTTTCTTCCCGCAGTTCATTCTGGGCTATCTCGGGATGCCGCGCCGCTATCACGTGTATCCGCCGGAGTTTCAAGTGCTGAACGTCCTCTCCACCGCGGGCGCCAGCGTCCTGGCGGTCGGCTACATGATCCCCATGATTTACTTCATCTGGTCGCTGCGCTACGGCAAGATCGCACCAGCCAATCCCTGGGGCGCCACCGGACTCGAATGGAAGACCTCTTCGCCGCCGCCGGTCCACAACTTTGAAGAAACGCCGGTGGTCACGCACGGAGCTTACGACTACGCCAGCCTGATGGCGGAGGAGGTGGAAGTTGGCTGATCACGCTTCCACGGAAACTCTTGCGCTTCGCGTGCAGTTCGATACCGAGGCGCAGCAGAAAGACGCATCCACCCTCGGCATGTGGATTTTTCTGGTCACCGAGATCATGTTCTTCGGCGGCATGTTCGCCGTCTACACCATTTACCGGAGCTGGTATCCGGACGTATACGCAATCGCGTCCAGCAGCCTGAATGAGATCATCGGCGCCCTCAATACCGGCGTCCTGCTGCTCTCCAGCTTCACCATGGTGATGGCTGTGCGGGCCGCGCAACTCGGACAGCAGAGGGCGATCGTGATGTTTCTGATTCTCACCCTTCTGTTCGGCGGCATCTTCCTCGGCGTGAAGGCCTACGAGTGGAACGAGAAGTTTGAAGAGCACCACATTCCGGGCCAGGCGGCGTTCCATCTGGACGGCGTTCTGCCCGCCGACCAGGGCCACGCCCAGCTGTTCTTCTCCATTTATTTCGCGATGACCGGTTTGCACGCGCTGCACATGGTGATCGGCGTGGGGCTTCTGCTCACCCTGATCGTGCAGGCCCGCAAGGGCAGGTTCTCGGCGTCCTACTACACGCCGGTTGACGTGGCCGGGCTCTACTGGCACTTCGTCGACATCATCTGGATTTTCCTGTTCCCGCTGTTATATCTGATCGACCGCCACCTGGTGAAATAGTCATGAGCGATCCCCACGACAACACTCATATCGATTCCGTCGGAACCTACGTAAAGGTTCTGCTGGCGCTGCTGGTAGCCACCGGCGTGACCACCGCGGTCTCCCGTGTAGATCTCGGAGCCTTCAGCACTGTGGTCGCGCTTGGTATCGCGTGCGCCAAGATGCTCCTGGTAGCGCTGTTCTTCATGCACATCCGCCACAGTACGAAGCTCACCAAGTTAGTGGTGGTGGGAGGCCTGCTGTGGCTGGCGATTCTGCTGCTGCTCACCATGACGGACTTCGCCACCCGCGGCATCCTCGGCGTGCCCGGGAAATAGGCCTATTCCGGACGGGGAGTCCCTGGCCACGATGCTGGCGCACATTGGCATCAAGCTCTGCGAGGCGTTAATCTGATGCTTCGAGCCGATTATGCGAAACACCTTCCGCTACTGCCTGGCAGCTACGTTGTTGCTGCCCTCTCTCGCCGCCCTCGCCGCCGCGGCTACCACCGAAATCAAGATTGGCGCCGACCGGCGCATCCGCATCGATGACGACTGGCGCTTCTTCAAAGGCGAAGCCGCCGGCGCGGAGCAGGCCGCTTTCAGCGACGCCGCCTGGCGCGCGCTCGACCTGCCGCACGATTGGGCCATCGAAGGTCCGTTCGACCGCAAGTTCAATCCGCACGATGGGGGACTGCCCTTTTTCGGCGTTGCCTGGTATCGCAAACACTTTATCGTGCCGGCCTCCGCCAGGGGCAAGTACTTCAGCGTGCAGTTCGATGGCGCCATGAACAACTCCACCGTCTGGATCAACGGCCAGAAGGTGGGTGGACGCCCCTACGGCTACGAGAGCTTCGCCCTCGATCTGACGCCCTACCTCAAGTTCGGCGAGGAGAACGTGCTGGCCGTGCGGCTCGCGCCGGAGGATGAATCCTCGCGCTGGTATCCCGGCGCCGGCATCTACCGCAATGTGTGGCTGAATGTCACCGGAGCCGTGCGCGTCGCGCAGTGGGGCGCTTACATCACCACGCCCGCCGTGACCGACGCCAAAGCGACAGTCGTCGTCCGCACGGAGGTGGAGAACAAAGGCGCCGCGGAAGCGCGTGTCACGCTGGAGACCGCCATCCTCGACGCCGCGGGAAAGCAGGCCGGACGCGCCACCAATGATGTGACCATCCCCGCCGGAGGCAAGCAGAGCGTGGAGGCGAAGATCGACGTCGCCAATCCGCACCGCTGGGATCTCGATACGCCGTACCTCTATAGCGCGGCCAGCACCATCCGTCAGGGCGCACTCCAGAGCGACCGGTATGTCACGGAGTTCGGTATCCGCACCATCGAGTACTCCAGGGAGAAGGGATTCCTGCTCAACGGCCATCAGCACCGCTTCAACGGCGTCTGCCTGCACCACGACCTGGGAGCGCTGGGCGCCGCCTTCAATCGCCGCGCGATGGAGCGTCAATTGGAGATCATGAAGTCGATGGGCGTGAACGCCATCCGCACCAGCCACAATCCGCCCGCGCCGGAACTGCTGGAGCTCACCGACCGCATGGGCCTGCTGGTGATGGACGAGGCCTTTGATATGTGGGCGATTCCCAAAGTCCGCAACGGACTTTCCAAATACTGGAAGGAATGGTACGACGCCGATTTGCGAGAATTCGTCCACCGCGATCGCAATCACCCCAGCGTCGTGCTGTGGAGCATCGGCAACGAGATCCCCGAGCAGGGCCGCCCCGATGGCGGGCAACTGGCGCAGAAGCTCACCAACATCGTTCACGAAGAGGACCGCACCCGCCCCACCACCGCGGGCTTCAACAATGACACTGGCGCCATCAAGAACGAGCTCGCCAGCGCGGTGGATATCCCGGCCTTCAATTACAAGCCGACGAAGTACGCCCAGATTCTCAAGGATCACCCCAGCTGGCTCATCTTCGGCTCGGAGACTTCTTCCGCCGTCAGCTCGCGCGGCGTTTACCACCTGCCCATTGAAAAATACCAGAAGCATCCCTCGCTACAGCTCACCAGCTACGATGTGATCGCGCCGCCATGGGCCTACATTCCTGATGTCGAGTTCGACGCGCAGGAGAAGAACCCCAGCGTGCTGGGCGAGTTCGTCTGGACCGGTTTCGATTATCTCGGCGAACCCACCCCTTACTTCAATGGGCGCGGCAACACTAACGATGCCGACTGGCCGTCGCGCAGTTCCTACTTCGGCATTGTGGACATCGCCGGCTTCCCCAAGGATCGCTTCTACCTCTACCAAAGCCACTGGACCACCAAGCCGATGGTCCATCTGCTACCCCACTGGAACTGGGCGGGAATGGAAGGCAAGCCGATCCCGGTCATGTGCTACACCAACGCCGACGAGGTGGAGTTGTTCCTCAATGGCAAATCGCTGGGCCGCAAGAAGCGCTTCTCCGAGCCCGTCGAATTGCCGGTGGGCAACAACGCCGGCGCCAACGGAAAATTCCAATCCAAGTATCGCCTCATGTGGCAGGTGCCTTACGCGCCGGGTGCGTTGAAAGCCGTGGCCTACCAGGGCGGCAAGACCGTGGCCACTACCGAAGTCAAGACCGCCGGCGCGCCCGCGCGAGTCGTGCTGACGCCGGACCGGGCATCGATCGCCGCCGATGGCGACGACCTCTCGTTTGTCACCGTGCGGGTGGAGGACAAGGACGGCAACTTCTGTCCCCTTGCCGACAACCTGGTGAAATTCGCGCTCGACGGTCCGGCTAAGATCGCCGGAGTGGACAACGGCAATCCAGCCACGGTCGAGCCCTTCCAGGCAGACCATCGCAAGGCGTTCAACGGCCTGGCGCTCCTCATCGTGCGCGGCGAACGCGGCAAGGCGGGACGCGTCAAGATCACCGCCACCGGCGAAGGCCTGCGCGCGGGAGAGACCACGGTTACTACGAAGTAGCCGGCATCACGCCCGGCCGCACCGCCTGTTACCATCGGCCTGTAGACATGGCGCACCGGCACTCCGCGGAAAACCTGAGCACGTGGAAGGTCCTGCTCGAACTGGCGCGGCCCTACAAGAACCGATTTGTCTTTATCGCCCTTCTGGCCCTTTTGGGAACGGGCGCCGACCTGCTCCAACCGCTGATCTACCGAACGGCCATCAATGACGTTGCCGGGTTGTTCGTGGATCGAGTGGTGGAGAAGGCCGGCCCTCCGGTCACCCCCGGCGAGGCGCCCACTCCCACTATTGAAGAGCAGCGATTGGAGCGGCTCGAGAAAACTCAACTGCCGCATCGCCCCGACTACGTCGCGCCGCGCACTCGCCGGCAGGCCCTGACCACCCTGCTGTGGGCGGTCGCGGTGCTCTTCGTCATCAGCGTAGTGGGATACTTCCTCTCGCTGGCGGCAGACCTGCAAAGTACTGCGGTGGCCTGCTCCATCGAGGCGAACCTCATCCAGGCCACGTTCGGGCACGTGTTGCGCCTGCCACTCGCCTTCTTTTCCCGGCGTGCCAGCGGGGGACTCGCCCGGCGCATCGACCAATCCGATCAGGTGGCGCCCATCGTTTCGGCCGTGGCGCGTCAGATCGCTCCGGAAGTGATCAGCATCGCCGGAATCTGCGTCATTATGCTGACGCAAAGCTGGAGGCTCACCGTGGCCGCCCTGGCCATCCTGCCGGTTTACCTGGTGATCACGCGGCACGCGGCGCGCCGCCTGGAATCGGGCATGGCCGAGTACTACATGATGTGGGAGAACGTCTCCGTGCGCATCAACGATGCGCTCGCCTCCATCAAGACGGTCAAGCTGTCGGGCGCCGAAACCCGCGAGGGAGACCGCCTCCAGGCGGCTTCCCAGGAGGCTTACGGGGACTATCTGGACCGCGCTCGCCTCGGCAATCGCTACCTCTTCCTGCAAAGCGCCCTGAGCCACTTCAGCAAGGCGCTGGTGCTGGGATACGGCGGTTGGATGGTGTTGGACCGGCGCCTCACGCCAGGCGACGTCGTCATGTTCGTCGCCTACCTGGACCGCATCTACGACCCCATCGATTCACTGAGCAGCATCGCGGTCAACTTGCAGCAGCACATGGCCTCCCTGCATCGCGCCATCCGTCTGCTGCACACCCACCCCATGGAACCGTCCGGCGTCGAGTTACTTTCCGGCCCCGGCAGAATCGAATTCCGCGGGGTCGATTTTGGCTACGGGCCGCAACGCCCGGTGCTGCGCGGCGTCACGTTTACCGCCGAAGCCGGCAAGGTCACGGCGATTACCGGGCCGTCCGGAGCCGGAAAAACCACCGCCGCCGACCTTCTCCTCAAACTCTGGGAGCCCGATTCCGGCGAGATCCGGATTGACGGGCAGTGCCTGTCCCAGATGGACCCGTCTTCGGTCCGGCGAGCCGTTGGAATGGTTGCCGCCGATGGCGCTGTTTTCCGCGGCACGCTGGCTGAAAACGTGCGCTATAAACGGCCCGGCGCCACCGATCGGGAAGTGCGCGACGCCGCCATCGCCGCCGGCCTGGGCGATCTTCTCGAACGCCTGCCCCATGGGCTGGCCACGGAAATCGGCGAGCGCGGCGTGGGCTTGAGCGTGGGAGAACGCCAACGCCTGCAGATCGCCCGTATCCTGGTGGACCGGCCGCGCATCCTGGTACTGGATGAGGCCACGGCCAATCTCGACTATGCCACCGAACAGGAAGTCAAGAAGGCGCTCGGCGGGTTGAGCTACCGGCCCACCACCCTGGTGATCGCGCATCGCTACTCCATGGTCAAGGACGCGGACTACGTGATTGTGATGGATCAGGGCCGAATCGTGGAGCAGGGCACTGTCGATCAACTCATCGCGGCGCGCGGTTGGTTCGCCCAGCTTGCCATGCAATCCGCGCCGGACGTGCCCGTCGCCTGACTGGTGGGGCAGTCACTTCAGCCGTCACTTCAGCCTGCCACTGGAGATTGGCCATTTGCGCCGCAATCTGGCGTCACAGGTTTCTCGCAGGCGGAACCGCCTGCGCCACCAAGTCGTGCCGCGTGCCTGCATTGGTGGGGCAGGCCTTCAGCCTGCCAGCTTCACTGCTTGCGATCCCAAAAGATGGTGCAATCCTCCATTTCCACGCTCTGTTTGTAGAGAGCCTTCAAACCGTAACCGGTGATCTCGTCGTCATCGCAAGTGTAGGCGGTGGCGAACATCCCCGCCTGGAACTGCCGTTTCACCTCGGCGTCGCTGAGGATGTGCATGAGCGCGGCCTCGGCGGGCGGCAGGTTTACCAGGTGCGTGTAGGAGGTCAATTCGTAGCCTGGCGGTGGTATGCGTCGCATCACGAAATAGAGCGGCTCCACGGCGAAGAGTGGGGCGTTGGGCGGCGTCACCTGATTCACCTTCACCGCAGCGCGCGCGTATTTGCTCCAGTTGTCCCCATCACGGCCGTCGTACAGCCTCTTACCTAATCCCAGCGCAAAAAGTGCCACGACTACCAGCACCGGCCATAGCGGGCGATCGGTCCCGAAGGCGCGGGACAGGGCGAACAGTCCGGCTACCGCCAGTATCGCCGCAAACGGCACCACCAGCAGGAAGTACCTCGCGAACGTCGGATGGGCGCGGCCAACCTCGGCGGACAGGGCCACCGCCAGCCACGCGGAGAGATAAAACTCCGTCTTCAGACGGTGGGGCCACCCGCTCTGGCGCACCACGTACGCCAGGCCGCCCAGCGCCAGCAGGCCCAGTATCAGAGCCTGGCCGTTGTCGATCCAGGACGTCAGCACCTCCAGGTCATGGCGCGTCGTGTCCGGCCAGTACAGCTTTCGAAAGTACGCGTGGTATCGAAACAGGTTGAACCACGTCTGCTTGGGCGCGCGGGCGAACAGCCAGAACACCGGCGCGAAGGGCACCAAAATGCCGAGGGCGAAAGCCGCAAACTTCTTCCATCTGCTGCCGGCGCGGCTGTAGAACACCATCCAGCACAACAGCACCGGGGCGGCGGCCGCCGAAAGCAGGGACGAGGCCGCCGCAATGCCGGCGCAAAGGCCTGCCGCGGCGGACGGCAGCCACCCGTCGGCATCCACTGCGCGCACCGCCAGCCGGAAACCGGCGGCCAGCCCGAACAAGCAGATGCCATACGCCTGGATCGCACCGTACTCGAACACCACCCCATTCAGCCCGATCCCGAGTGCCGCCGCAATCGCTCCGGCCACACGCCACCCACGGACAGGGAAGCGGCGCAGGACATAATCCGCCGTCAACAGCACCGCGCCGATGGTGAAAAGCGACGCCAACAAGTGCGGTACCCGCCAGTTCAAGCCCAGCAGGCGCATCCACGCGGCATTCCAATAAGCGTTCAGCGGCGTCTGCGGGAAGCAGAAATCAATGTATGGCGTTCTGCCCGCGCCGATCAGTTGCGCCGCCACCAGATGATAACCCTCATCGAGGGCGAAGGCCCAGGTTTCCGCGTAGACCAGAAAAACTACGGCGTACAGCGCCAGCACGCCGTAGAGCCACAGGTGGGGGGCACGGGTTTCACCGTTCCCGGAAGAAGAAGAGTCCATTAGTAGGCATTGTGGCACAACCCCGGTTCCTCACTCCGCGGGCAATGCCGGCGCCTGGCGCCGCCGCTCCACTTCCCGTTGCAACATCGTCAACATGCGCTCCACTCCGCCATCCCAATCCGGAAACAGGTCGATATACTGCAGTTCGTGCTGGATGGTGCGGGGCACCGCGCACTCGTCCAGGCGAACCGGAACGATGTAGATCTCATCCAGCGGCACCTGCCGCGCGCAGTCTAGGGCGTAGCGAAGTTCCGACTGGAATCCGCCCTTCTTGCGCACCGAATTCGCCGAAAAACATGCCACGAAGAAATCCGAACTCTCGATCGCAGCCTCGATTGCCCGCGGCCAGTTCTGCCCAGCCAGCAGCTTTCGCACGTCCATCCACGGACTGAAGCCCGCACGGTTCAGATCTTCGCACAGCCGCCAGGCTCGTTCCTCATCTTCTTTGCCGTAAGCGATGAAGACTTGCGGGAGTGCCCGCGGCACGAAGCGGAATCCCCGCCGGGCGTCCGGGTAGAAGATACCCAATCCGTCGATCTCCACCGCCTTCCCCGCCGCCACGGCGCGCAGTACGATGCCCGCCACCTGTTGGCAGGAATCGCAGCAATCAGGCACGCCGCGACCCTCCCTCCCGCCGGAACACTAACCGGCCGTCGGTCCCCTGCCGGAACGAACCCAATCCAGGAAGCCGCGTCTCTCTGCCCTGGCGCAGGCCGTCGAGTATATCCTGCACCATCCGGTCCAGCCGGTCGGCCGCCTCGCCTCGTGTGCCGCCCGATTGGCGGGCCATTTTCCTCGCAATTTCAGACTTCTTCATACCGATTTCACTCTAGCAATCGGAAATCGGCTCGGACCCCAAGGGCTATGTTGTGATCAAGATAACAGGCGATTTTTCAATGCTTTGCCAAATCGAAAAAAACTGGAAACTGCGGTCACCGACACATGAAACGATTTTAATTGCGCGTTAAGGGGCCATTCATGTGAGGTTCGATATCATACATTCAGACGACAAGAAAGTTGTCAACCTCCAAGGAGAACTGCACAATGAAAAAACTGACGACTCTGATGCTCGGCATGGCGCTCGCGTTCATGGTAGTGGCCCCGTCTTTCGGCGCGGACACCCCGACCAAGGCCACCAAGGCGAAGTCCACCAAGGCAAAGACCACCAAGGCAAAGAAGACCGCTGCATAGGCTTTTTGTTTGAAAACCGCCGGATTGCCGCCACTGGCAATACGGCGTTATCTTTTTGCACAGTCGTTCCCCTCACCTACCGTTCCG
>PLDO01000589.1 GCA_003136215.1 Bryobacterales bacterium | reverse complement strand
TACGGCTGCCGCTATCTGAAACCGGAAACCGAAACGGTGGATAAGTGCACCCTCTGCTATCACCGCATCACCCAGGGTTTGACCACGGCCTGCTGCGAAAACTGCCCCACCGGCGCGCGGCAGCTGGTGGACTTCAAGGACCCTAAGGACCCGGTGCACGAGTTCCTGCGCAATAACAAAGTCACGGTGTTGAAGCCGTACATGGCAACGGAAGCCAAGGTCTATTACAAGAACCTCGACGGCTCGGTGCGATAGAAGGAGAGCGAAACGATGATTCCTGGCGTAGACGGTTTCATGTATCCCAACGAGGTGGAACTGCAGTGGAGCGTGCTGATTGTGCTCTACCCGTTTGTCACCGGCCTGGTGGCCGGAGCCTTCATCCTGGCGTCGCTGGAGCGCGTGTTCAAGGTGGAGGCCGTGAAGCCCACCTACCGGCTGGCGCTGCTCACCGCGCTTTCCTTCCTGCTGGTGGCGCCGCTGCCGCTGCAACTGCACCTTGGCCACCCCGAACGCTCCTTCGAAATGTACACTACGCCGCACCGCTCGTCGGCCATGGCCATGTTCGGCTTCGTCTACCTGTGGTATCTCACCGTGGTGCTCTTACTGGAGATCTGGCTGGACTATCGCGCCGATATCGTGCGTCTGGCGCAGAGCTCGAAAGGCTTCCTGCGGATGGTCTACCGGGCGCTGACGCTGGGTTCGATGAATGTCAGTCCGGAGGCGCGAAACATCGACGATAAGGTGGGGTACGCGGTCACCGTGATCGGCATCCCCTCGGCCTTCATGCTCCATGGATACGTAGGCTTCATCTTCGGCTCCATCAAGGCGAACCCGTGGTGGAGCACGCCGCTGATGCCGATCGTGTTTCTGTTTTCCGCCATGGTGTCGGGTATCGCGGCGGTATTGTTGCTTTACATGGCATCCATGAAGTTGAGGAAGACGCCGATCGACATGCGCTGCATCGACACCATCGCCAAGTATCTGTTCTACACCTTCGTAATCGATTTCACGCTGGAAATGCTGGACCTGATCCACCGCACGTACGAGAGCGACGAGAGTTTCCGCAGCCTGGATTTCATGGTGCACACCCGCTTGTGGTACTCCCACGTGGTCCTGCAGATCGGCCTGGGCACGCTGATACCGCTCGCCCTGCTGGCCGCCAATCAACTCTGGACGTTCAGCGAGCTGAAGCGGCGGGTGATGTACGTGACGGCGTGTTCGCTGACCATGATCGGCATCTTCGCCATGCGCTGGAACATCGTCATCGGCGGCCAGTTGTTTTCCAAGAGTTTCCTGGGTTATACCACTTACAAAGTCGACTTAGTCACCCGCGAAGGCTTGCTCGCGGCGATTGCGCTGATGCTGCTGCCCTTCGTCATCTTTTTCGTGCTGGTGAAACTCCTGCCCCCGTGGCAGGAGAGCGAGGCTCACAAAGCCTGAGGAGGTTGCCGTGCCGCAACCCGAATGGGACGCGCTGGTCGAAGAGGTTCGCGACCTTCGGAGTCGCGTAGCCCGCATGGAAATGGCGATGGGGATGAGCGCCCCCGCCGCGGCCGGCCCGGCGGGTACCCCGGCGGCGCCGGGCCTCGCGGAACCGGCCCTGGACACGCCCGGGATGCCGGGGATCCTGGAATCGCCTACCTCGCTGCTGCCGGTGCTGGGCCGCGCGCTGCTCGGCCTGGCGGGCGCTTTCCTGCTGCGCGCGCTGACCGAAGCCGGAACCTTCTCGCCCAAAATGGGTGTGGCGATAGGCTTGATCTACGCCATGCTCTGGCTGGTCTGGGCGGCGCGCACTCCGGCCGCGCGGCGCCTGGAAGCCGCGCTGCACGGGCTGACCAGCGTGCTGGTGCTCTCCCCGCTGCTCTTCGAGGCCGTCACCAGTTTCCACGCCATCTCCACATGGACGGCGGCTGCGCTGTTGCTGGGCTTCACCCTGTTCGGTATGGCCGTCTCCTGGCGCAAGGACCTGCTGATTGTGGCCACCTTCGCCACCCTCGCCGGGCTCGGCACCAGCGCCGCCCTCCTGCTGGCCACACACGATGTTCTGCCGTTCACGTTTCTGTTCCTGGCTATCGCCCTCGCCATGGAAGTTTCTGCTTGCCTGAATCACTGGCTGAGCGAGCGCTGGCTGACCGCCACCGCCGCCGACCTTTCCGTCCTGCTGGCCACCTGGCTGGTAACCGGCGAGCGCGGGTTGCCGGAAGGCTATGCGGCCATCCCGCACGCGGCGCTGCTCGGTGCGCTTGTGGCGCTGCTCGGTATCTATCTGGCCAGCACCATCGTGCGCACGCTGCTGCGCGGCTTCACCTTCACCTGGTTCGAGACCGCCCAATGCGCGCTGGCGTTCGTCATCAGCATGGGTGGTGGGCTGCAACTCACCAGCCACGACGCCCGCGTAGCGCCCGCGCTGGCGATTCTCGCGCTGGTGTGCGCGGCCGCGTGCTACCTGGTTTCCTTCCTCATGCTCGACGGCGGCGGCGAACTAGGGCGCAATTTCCACACGTATGCCACGTTTGGCTTTCTGTTGACGGTGGCCGGCAGCCGCATTCTACTCTCCGGCGCTGCGGCGGCCGTGGCGTGGAGCGTCCTGGCTGTGGCGGCCATCTGGGTGGGCGGCGTTTTCCTGCGTCTGACGCTCAAGCTGCACGGGGGCATCTTCCTGCTGCTTGCCCTCAGCACGTCGAGCGCGCTGGAACAGGGCGCCGGCCTGCTGCTGGGGTCGCGGACATGGCCCGGAGGCGCGCCCTGGGCCATCTGGAGCGGCGCGCTCACGGCCTGCCTGTGTTATGCCATCGGCACCCGCCACGGTGCCGCGGTGACGCCGAGTTGGAGCTCGCGCACGCTGCGCATTCTAGTGGCGGGAACGGCGGTCCTGCTGGTGGCGGGTATTGCCGCCGGCCTGCTCACTTCCGCCTACCACGCGATCTTCGGCGCGGAGGCGACGCACGCCTACTGCGCCACCTTGCGCACCTTCGTGCTTTCGGCCACGGCGCTGCTGCTTGCCTGGGCAGGCGGCCGCTGGGAACGTCAGGAGTTTGGGCGCCTGGTGTACCCGGTGATGGCGCTTGGCGCCTACCGCATGATCGGCGTGGATCTACATCAGGACCGCACGGGGGCGCTCTTTCTGTCGCTGCTGTTGTATGGCGGCGCGCTGATTGTGCTGCCCAAGTTAATTCGGGTGCGGGCGGCGGCGTGAGTGGGACAGACGATCGCCTTTTGTCGTCTGTCGCCGAGCCTGCGTTTGGTGGAGTGTCCCAGCTGAAAGCCATCCTGGTTTAGCGGGCGGGACAGGCCGGGAGGCCTGTCCTACCTCACAGCTTTCGGATCTTCAGATTCTTGAACCAGGCGTCGCTGCCGTGATTCTGGATGGAGATCTGGCATTCCTTTTTCGGATGCTTCACCAGCAGCTCGTACACCTGCGAATCGGCGCCCCAGCGCGCCGCCGAGCCCTTGGCCACTTCCGGGGCATTCAGGCTGCCATCCACGACTTTCACGCCATTCAGCCAGTGTTCGACCGCATCGCCTTTGACCACGAGGCGGGAGTGATTGAACTCGCCTACCGGCTTGGTCGCATCCTTTAGCGGCGAGAGCATGTCGTAGAGCGCGCCCGCCTGATGGTTGGTGCCGCGCAGCGCATCGGGATTTTTCGCGTTGTCCAATACCTGATATTCGAAACCGATCACGTATTCCTGCCCCTTCGCCGGCCGGTCCTTGCGGCGGTTCTTCATGGACGCGTTGACGCGGTCTTCGAACTTCTGCCCGGGTTTTTCGTCAGCCAGCATGACGCGATCCTGTATGCGGTACTTCACGCCGCTGTTGCCGCCGGGAGAAATCTTCCAGTCGAACTCCATTTCGAAATCGCCATAAAGGGCCGTGGTGAACAAGTCCTGGTTGAGCGTCTGGTGGGGTAGTGACTTGATACAGCCGTCTTCAATGGTGAATCCATTGTCTGGCGGCACCTTCCTGGCGGGGTCTTCCCATCCGGCGTAGGTCTTGCCGTCGAACATGAGGCGCCATCCGGCGGACTTTTCCTGGGCGGTGAGTTGGTTGTCGGCCGCGGCGGCGGTAAGCACGGCGGCGCAGGCGAGCGCGGTGATTCTCAGAACATGGGTCATCGCTTCCAATCTACAATGTTCAGGTGCATCTTGTACGGCTGGCTTTCCTGTTGACCTGCGCCGCGGCATGGGCGCAGGATACGCGCGTCATCCTGTTGGGGAGCGGCACGCCGAACCCGGAACCGGACCGGATGGGTCCGGCCGTCGCCATCGTTTCGGGCGAGCGCGTTTATATCGTCGATTGCGGGCCCGGCGTGGTGCGCCGCGCGGCGCAGGCCGGGATCCGCATGGAGCAGCTAACGCGCGCCTTCATCACACACCTGCATTCCGATCACACCGCGGGCTATCCCGACCTGATTCTCACCCCGCCCAATGTGGGGCGCGGCGAACCGCTGGAAGTCTTCGGCCCGCCCGGACTGCACGCCATGACCGCACACCTTCTGCAAGCATACCGGGAGGATCTCGCGATTCGACTGCACGGCACGCAACCCGGCGAGCCGCGCGGCTTTCAGGTGATCGCGCACGATGTCCGGCCGGGCGAAATCTACCGCGACGAACAGGTGCGCGTGATCGCCTTTGCCGTCCCTCACGGCGCCTGGAAGCACGCGTATGGCTACCGCTTCGAAGCCCGGGACAAAGTCATCGCGATCTCGGGCGACACCACCTATAGCGAGGCGCTGATCGCCGCCGCCAAGGGCTGCGACATCCTGGTACACGAGGTCTACTCGCAGAAAGGGTGGGAGGGCCGCACGCCGGAATGGCGCAACTATCACGCGGCCTATCACACCTCCGGGCCCGACGTCGGCAAGGTCGCCGCGCAGGTGCGGCCCAAGAAGCTGGTGCTCTATCACCTGCTGCCCATGGAGCAAACGGCGGAGGAGGTGCTCGCAGAGGTCCACCGGAATTGGCCGGGAGAGGTGATATACGGAAAGGATCTGGACGTGATTCGTTGAGGCGGTGAAGTATCATTGCGTCCTAGCAAGCCCAGTACGGCGCGCAAAAAGCTTATGATAAGTAATGAGCGCAAGATATACCCGCGGAATACTCGCCGTTGCCGGGCTCTGCATCGCTGCTTCGTTTCTGCGCGCGCAGACCGGGACGCCGCTGGCCATCGCGATCAATTCCCTCCCGTCCGCTTCGGTGGGCACCTCGTACAATCAGCAACTGTTTACCACCGGAGGTCTTTGCACGGGCGCCGGCACGGCGTCCAGTTCGCTTGATTCCGGCGCGCTCCCGCCCGGAATCTTGGTCACGTCTCCCGCGTCTCCCACATCTCCCACGATTCCCGCGTCCGCCGAGCAATGGTACCTTCAGGGCGTTCCCTCCGCGGCAGGCACCTTCAGCTTCACCGTGCACGTGCGCTGGACGCACGTTCGCTCCTCCCCCTTCGACCCCAACCTGGATTGCCACGAGGACGCGGTCAAGAGTCTCACCCTCGTAGTGCAGAGCAACTCCGGGGGGGGCAACCCGGGGGGGCCGGGCAACCCAACCCTCGCCGTTGATCGCGCACAGATCAACACCACGTATCACATCGGGACCTTTCCTCCGGGCACGGACACCGTGAACGTGACGTCCACCGGCGACGCCGTCGCCATCACCGCGCAGTCGGTGACGGATTCGGGTGTTCCCTGGTTGAGTGTGACGGCGCAAAGCGCCACCACTCCCGCGGTGCTCAGCATCGCCTACAACGTCAGCGGCCTGGCGCAGGGAAATTATACCGGCCGCGTCACCGTTAGTACCGGAGGCGTGGTGGCCCTGACCATCCCGGTCACGCTTCAGGTGGTGGTGGATAGCAACGTCCAACTGCAAGCCACGCCATCGGCGCTGGTGTTTTCCGCGGTCCCCGGAGGACCGGACCCGCTCGCGCAGACCGTCACGGTCACGGTCGTCGGCCTGAGCAGGCTGTTTGAAGCCACGGTGTCCGCCCCGCCGAACGGCAAATGGCTCACCGTCACCCCCTCGGCAGCCGCTACAAAGGCGACGCTCACAGTCGCGGTCACCGCCAAGGATCTGGCAGCGGCGGTGTATAACGGCACTCTCACACTGGCTGTCGGCGGCATCCCGAACAGTGTGGTTACCATCCCCGTGACGTTCACCATCCAGGCGCCGGCGCAGAAGCCCACCATCTCCGCGGGCGGAGTGATCAACGCGGCCGGTGCCGGAAACGCTATCGCTCCCGGAACCTGGGTTTCCATATTCGGCACTGCGCTCTCCTCCACTACGCGGCCGTGGCGCGACGCCGATTTTGTGAACGGACGACTGCCCACGGCACTCGACGGCGTCAGCGTCACCATCGATGGAAAATCCGCCGCCGTAGCCTTCATCAGCCCGGGCCAGATCAACGTGCTGGCCGCCGACGACACGGTCACCGGACTGGTACCGGTGCAGGTGAAGAACGCGGTGGCCACGGGCGACAGCGTGCTGGCGCTGCAACAGACCGCCGCTCCCGCGCTTTTCCAGGCCCTCCCCAGTCGATATGTCGCCGGGGTTAACGCCAATGGAAGCAATCTCACTGCGGCGAGAGCCGGCGATACCATCGTGCTGTTCGGCACCGGCTTCGGCGCCACGCAACCGCCGATCTCAGCCACAGCCCTGGTGCCTGCCCCATTACTCCTCGCCCATCCCGAGGAGTTTTTCGTGCGCATCGGCGGACTTGACGCCACCATCGCTTACGCAGGCCTGATTTCCCCCGGCGTGTACCAGTTCAACATAGTGGTTCCGCAAGTTGCAGCCGGCGACCAATTGGTGGTTGCGGAACTGCAAGGCCTGCTGACCCAGTCCGGTGTGCTGCTCACCATCCAGCCCTGAGACAGGCGGACCCAGAGGGTACCCCGGCCTGTC
>PLDO01000471.1 GCA_003136215.1 Bryobacterales bacterium | reverse complement strand
ACGGTGGCGTCGGTGGTCACCCCGCCCGAGGAGACGAAGTCCTTGTTGAAATCCTGCAGGAAGCCGAGGTCCAGCTTGCCCTCCACGCGCAGGTCGAGCGGGTTTTTCTGTTCCGTCAACACGCGCCCCGAGAGGTTGAGGTCGGTGCCGCGCCCCACCAGGTGCGCGCTCTCCACGGTGAGGGTGGAACTGGCGAAGCGCACCACGATGGGTCCGGAATTCTTCAATGTGAGCGCGTCGGCGGCGATGTCCACCTCCGGCGCGGGGCCGAGTTGGAACTGCGGAATACGCAGTTCGGCCTTCATCGCCCGCCAGTTCAGCGCCGGACCCTCGACGCGCAGCACGCCTTCCATGGAACCGGCGAATCGCGGCGCTTCCTCGCCCGGCGCCTTCGCCAGCCAGGGTTTGAGGCGCGCCAGGTCCACTTGCGAAAAACTCAGCGTGGCCGTACCGGGATATTCGCCGTCCAGGCGCCATTCGCCATCGCCTTTCACCACCGAACCCGCCACCGTGGATTCCAGATGCGCACGCAGCGTCGCTCCCTGCGAACTGGCCGTAAGGTGCGCGTCGCCCAGCGGCTGGCCTTCCAGCTGCACGCCTTGGGCGACGATATCGGCGCGCAGTTCGTCGAGGCGGTAGGCGATTTTTGGGGTGGGGTGCAGCTCCACCAGCCCGCTGGCCGCCACTTGCAGCGTGCCTTTGATCCCGGGATGGATTGCCGCGATGGCCCGGATCTCTTCCTGAGCCATCACATTGCTGCTCACGTCGAAGCGCAGGCGGCCGGTATCGAAATGGTCCGCCTGGTGTTGAAAACTTCCGCTCAAGAGAACCTGTTTCTTCCCGGCCACCAGTTGGCCGTTGATCACGGTGAGCGTATTCGCGGCGTAGCCGGCATGCGCCGTGAAGCGGTCGAAGGGCTGGTCAAGCAAGGTGCCCTTGAGCAGTTCCAGATCGGCCTGCGCGCGCGGCGCCGCCATGGTCCCGTTCAGCTGGGCGGAGCCGCTGAGCGTGCCGGTGACAGACAGATCCTTGGCATGCAGCAGCGCGGCGAGGTCGCTCAAGGCGGCATTCTTCAGCGCGGCGGTAGCGGAAATGGGGCTCGTTTCGCCGGTCTTCCACTGGCTCAGCCCCACCGAGCCCTGGAACTGCGCGCGCAGCGGTCCCTGGGAGGCGGTCGCGTTCTGCACCCGCAGATAGTCGGCGGCGGCCACTACGTCCGCTTCCAGCGAATCCACGTGTTCGTCCGAAAAAGTGAAGTTGTTGGCGCGTATGTGGCCCACGATCCGCGGGTTGCCGAGGTCGCCGGTCACGCTGCCGTCAAACTGGACGGCGCCCAATTTCACCGGCAGAGTGGCGGCGCTCTGGCCCAGCGCGGGCAGCAGATCGTTGAGGTCGCTGGTTTCCAGGTGCACCTTCAGCTCGCTATTGAGGGCGCCCGAGAAATCCACCCGCGAGTGCGGCAGGCTGACCGTCGAGTGTCCCACATCCAAAGCGCCGTTGCGGGCGTCGTACGCCAGCTGGACTTGCCCGTGCACCGCACCGCCCGAGGGCGCCGGCGCGAGCGTGAGCTTGCCGCCGGCGCGCAGTTGCTTGCCGTGCTCGAGGGAGCCTTCCAGCGTCACGCCGCCGAACACCAGCGCGTCCCACGGCAGCGGTTCGCTGGAATACATGGCGACCGTGCGGCGCGTGTCCACGCCGCTCAATTCCCCGGTCACGGAGTAGTGGTCCAGCTGGCGTAACTGCGCCTGGCCGCGGAAGGAGCCGCCCATCAGGCTTAGCGCCACGCCGCCAATCTCGATATCCTTGCCGCGCAAGGCGAAGCTCTTCACCTGACCCTGCACGGCTTCCCGGCGCTTGTCCACCGCGTAGAAGCCGGAGAGCCGCAGGCCGTCGGCGAAGACACCCTTGGTGCCCGCCGACACGGCGCCGTCGCCGCGGAAATCCACCAGCCGCAGGACATCGTCGCGGTACTCCACTCCGCTGGCGTGCAGCGTACCGGCGAGCGCCAGACCGGCGGCCGGAGTCCACTCGCCCGTGCCGCCCACCAGGCCAATGCCGGCGCGCAGCTGCGGAGCCCGGAAGATGCGCGCAATGTCCTTGAGGGCAACGCTAGCCTGGTATTGAAAGTGCGCGTGCGGCGCCGCCAGGTCTTCCAGCGCACCGTTGACCTCCACCCGTGTGGCGCCGGTGGCGATGATTCCCGAGTCCACCGCGATACGGTTCTTCTCCATGGTCACCGCCAGGTTCACCGCAAAGGGTTCCGGGCCGTAATCGTCGTAGCGTAGATAAAGGGGTTGAATGGACAGCGTCCCGCGGTAGCGCGGACCAAGCATTTCGTACGCCAGGCGGACGTTGAGGTTCTCGCCGCGCGCGGCGAAGGGAATGCGGCCATGCGTCTCCACCTCGAAGAAGCCGCGCTCCAGGCTGAAGCGGCCGATAGCGAGTTTGAGAATATCTTCCAAGGTGGAACCCTTGCCCGTGCGGTGCTGCTTCGGCGCGGGAAAGTTGCTGGCGCCATCGCTGCCGACGATCAGATAGACGCGCGGATCGGACACCGTCAGCGACTGGATGTCCACATCCCGGCGCAAGATGGATACCAGTTTGAGTCCCACTACCACGGTTGCGGCGCGAAACAGCGGCGGTTTGTCCGGGGGCTCCGTGCCATGCAGCACGAAGTCATGCACCTCCGCCCGCATGTGTTTCCAATCGAAGCGGAAAGAGGCGACTTCCACGCGCCCGCCGGTAGCCGTCTCGACCGTGCCAACGATGAGCTGCCGCACCCTGTCGTAAAACCAGGCGCTTTGCACCACGAAGATCGCCGCGATGCCCGCCATGAGCAGCAGCACGCCGATGGCGCCCACCACCCGGAAAAGAATGCGCTTCAGTGGCATGGGTTCTCCACGAACCAGGTAGGACAGACCATCGCTTTTTGTGGTCTGTCATGCCTCGTCAAACCACGGCTGGGTGACAGACGACAAAAGGCGNNAGGCGATCGTCTGTCCCACCTCAGAGTTCACACCCCTCATTGCAGTGCCTCCTCGTGCAGCACGATATGGGTGCGCCGCCGCACGTCGCGCAGCCAGGTATCCATCTGCTGGTCGGCCCGCTGGCCGGTGAGTGTGCGCTCGATCTGCTCGCGATAATCCTCCAGCGACACCGGCTGTCCTGGATGGGCGGCCTCCGCCGCGGGCTTCACGGTCTTGGTGAAATACTCCTCCACGTCCTGGGCTCCCAACTGCACGCCCGTCTCGAAGCGCATCTGGATGAACAACAGCAGGGTGCGCTGCCACAGCAGTAACTCCTTGAAGTCCTCCTCGGTGATGCCGTACTCGGCCAGCGCGGCGCGATATTGCGATTCGTCCTGGAAATGCGCCTTCCGAAACTGGTCGATGGCCGGAACGAGCTCGGCGGGGTCGGGCAGCGGATAGCGGCTGGCAGCCAGTTCGGTCTGGATCAGCTTCTGCTCGATCATGGCCTCCGCCGTAGTGCGCTTGCGCGCCGGACTGAAATCCGCCTTCACCCCATCCAGAAACGCCGCCACGCGGATCTCGCGATCCAGATCGCTCGCCGTGATCACGCGGTTGCCCACCGACGCGGCAATGCGGTCGATAATCTCGCCGCGCGCGGCCACTGCCAGGCCCAGCACGCACATCAGCCGGATTGTCGCCGCGTTTCTCAAAACGTTTGTCCGATCGAAAAGAAGTATTGAAAGTGGCTGACCTTCTGCACCTGGCACTGGTTGGTTGTGGCGCAGGGGTTCACGCCCGCGTTGATCAGATCCTGCTCCGTGCCTTTGAAACCGTAATATTGCGGGCCGTTGATGCTGTACCCCAAATCCACCCGCAACGGTCCCACCGGCGTCCGGTAACGTATGCCGAAGCCCACCGCGTGCACCATGTAGTCGAAATCCTTGATATCGCGCTGCGTCTGGCGCAGCGAGAAATTGCTCAGGTTGGTGTAAATGTTGCCCATATCGTGGAAGAGTACGCCACCGATATTGTCGCCGATCAGCGGGAAGCGCATTTCGGTCTGGTTGAACAACAGGAACGAGCCGCCGAGGGGAAGTCCCGTCGTGGGGTCGCGCGGTCCCGCCTGGAATTCCGGGAAGCCGCGATGAGAGGAGCCGCCGCCGCCGAAAAAACGCTCCGGCAGCGGGATGACGTTCAGTGGATCGCCGGAGTTGTTGAATGCCCAGATATCGCCCACTTCGGTGCTGCGCGCGAACACGAATCTCTTACCGATGGGGTGGTAAGTGGAATTGCGCACCAGGAAGCGCGCGAAGTTGGGCTGCGACCCCAAGTGGCTGTTCGCCAGCCCGACATCCACGGTGTTGTAGATCCCCTTATGCGGGTCCAGCGGGTCGTCGCGGCGATCCAGAATCCACCCGAAAGAGACCATGCCCACGCGCACCGGCTGGGAAAGCAGCGGGATCAGCAACGGCGTGATCTTGAGCGTCGACTCATCCACGTTGACGCGGCGGTAGCTGTAGCGGTAGAACACCGTGCTCGACTTGGAGAGCCGCTGCGTAAGCTGCGCCGAGGCCTCTCCGCGCTTGTAGGAGAACGTGCGCACATCCTGCGAATCCTCCAGCAGGGCGGTGAAGGAGAGGCTCAGTTTCTCGCGGTTGCGGAAGCGCGGCCAGTTGTACCCCAGCACGGCGCGCTGATCCAGGGTAGAGGCGCGCGTGCGCAGGCTGATGCTGTGTCCCAGCCCCCACAGATTGTTGCGCGCCAGGTCCAGCGAGACGCGCCCCGAAAACCCGGTCTGGCCGGCGCCCAGGCAACTCTGGCATCCGCCGATGCGCGCCAGTTCGGCGCCCACACCGACCGCCATCGAGTAGCGCGCCGCTTCTTCCATGTTGTACACCACGTATTTCCGGTCGGTATCGCCATCGGGATTCTCCACCGCCGCGTCCACCTTGGCGAACACTCCCAGGTCGTACAGGCGGCGCTGCGTCTCGGTGATCGCGATGGGCGAGAGCGGGTCGCCCGGATTGAGCCGCAGGCTGCGCGCCACCATACCCGGCCGCGTGACCTGCAACCCGGCCGGGTTGATCAGCACCTGCCGGACGAACTGCTGCTGTCCCTCGTGCACCACGAAAAAAACATCCATGCGATTGGGGCCGGCCGCGGGCTTGGAACTCCACTCGAAGGTAGCGCGCGGAAAGCCGTTTTCGAAATAATCCGCCAGGATGGTGTCGCGGTCCACCGCCACGTTGAATTCGCTGAATGGCTGCCCTGTGGTGGAACTGAGCTTGGCGAGAATACGCGCTTTGTCCAGCTTTTCCACCCCGTCCAACTGCACGCTGTTGACCAGGTACTGCGGCCCTTCCTGAACCTCCAGAGTCACGGCGAGATTGTCCTCCTTACCGAGATAGTGATCGGTCGCCTTGGAGGTTACTTTGACGTCGTGGAAGCCGTTCGACTCGTAGAGGTTGGCGATGCTGTCCCGGTCGCGCCGCAGCAGGCTTTCGCTGTAGCGGCCATGCGGGAACTGCAAGAAACTCGCGGTTTGCAGGTACATGCGCTCGCGGATCACCTCGGCGGAGAAGTAGTGGTTGCCGGTAATTGCGATCGCCACCAGCTTGTGGCGATTCCCGGTGTTCACCAGGAAATCCACATTGGCTCTGTCGTTGATCACCTGCTGTTGTTTGAACTCAACCTGGGCGTCATAAAATCCCTGGGATTGGAAGTGATCGCGCAGGTTGCGCGCGCCCTCCACCAGCAGGTCGTGGTCCACGGCGTGCTCTTCAAACACCGGGATGAGGCGCCGCAGCATGCCCTGCGACACACTGGCGCCGACGGTATTCACCTGGATGCGGGGTCCCGCCTCGATGCGCAGGGTGGGAATCGCCAGGTTGGCGGCCGCATCGTAGTTCATGGATTCGAGCGCGACCTTGGCCTCCAGCCGGTCTTCTTTTTGCAGCAGGTCGCGCACTCCGTCCAGCCCCTGGTGGACGCGCAACTGGGTTACCGGCTTCCGGGTATGGATGATCCACCGGCGGAACCTGGTGGCCTTCTCCACGCGCGCCGGGTCCATCTTGAAATCGCCCAGCAGAACCGGCGTTCCGAAACGGGCGCGCCGTCCGCTTTCGATTTCGAAGCGGATGTTTACCTGCTGGTGCACCGGGTCGTAATCGAACACCGGATGGATGGCGCTCAGGTATAACCCATTGCCTTCCAGCAAGTGGCGCTGGCCGCTCACCGCCGTTTCCAGGTTGCTCTCGACGTAGGGCTGCCCCAGATCCAGCCGGGTGGCGTTGCCCAGTTGGCCGCGGTTGGGCGGATTGCCAACCCTGCCGGTGACCGAAATGTCGCCGATGAACCAGCTGTTGGCGGTGATGAATTTGACGATGACGCCGCCGCTGTACGGCTCGGCATCCACCTGGATATCGCGGTAGCGGCCGGTGGCGAAGAGGCGTTCCACGCTGGCGCGCACNNCCGCGGGCTCGAACCGGATGTTGACCACCGGCTGGCCTTCGTACTTCTGATATTGCGCCAGAAGGCTTCGGGGCTGCGCGGCCGCCAGAAGCATGACCATGCATGGTGAATAGGCGAGCAGCGATCGCACCAACTCAATGATAACCGATGAGTTGCAGGACAGGACTCCCGGCCTGTCCTATTTGTTACCATCGCAGTGCATGGACCCCTCGGATCGCGAGCGCTACTCGCGCCAAATCCTCTTCCCGGGCATCGGCGAGCGGGGGCAGGAAGCGCTCCTGCACGCCCACGCCGTCGTCGCCGGGTGCGGCGCGCTGGGCAGCTTCCATGCCGCCGCCCTGGCCCGCGCCGGTGTCGGACGCCTGACGCTGATCGACCGCGATTACGTGGAGCCCAGCAACCTGCACCGTCAGTGGCTCTTCGAAGAGGCGGACGCCGCCGAGGCGCTGCCCAAAGCCGCGGCTGCCGAGCGCCGCATCGCGCGCATCAATTCGTCGATTCGCGCGCGCGGCGTCATTGCGGATCTCACCAGCGCCAACGTGGCGGAACTGCTGGGCGATGCCGACATCATCCTGGATGGCACGGATAACTTCGAGACCCGCTACCTGATCAACGATTTCGCCGTGAGCCGCGGCATCCCGTGGGTCTATGGAGCGGCCGTGGCCAGCTACGGCATCGCCATGCCGGTGATCCCCGGCCGGACCGCGTGCTTGCGCTGCGTCTACCCGGACCCGCCAACGGGCGCGCAGCCCACCTGCGAAACCGCCGGCGTGCTGAACGTCATCGTCTCCGCCGTGGCCTCCATTCAGGTGGCCGATGCCCTGCGCATCCTCACCGGAGCCGATTTGCGGGCGCGCATCACCACGCTGGACCTGTGGAAGGGCGGCATCCGGCAGATCGACGCGCCGGCGCGCGACCCCGAGTGTCCCGCCTGCGCGCGCGGCGAGTTCCCGTACCTGGAGGACGTGCGCCGCCCGCCGGAAAGCTTGTGCGGGCGCAATGCGGTGCAGATCTCCGGCGGTACGCGCCCCATCGACCTCGCGGCGCTAAAGGTCCGCCTGGAACCGCTCGGGGTGGTGCGTGCCAATGAGTACGCCCTGCGCTTCCTCGCCGCGCCCTACGAACTCACCGTCTTTCCCGATGGGCGTGCCATCGTCAAAGGCACCAGCGACACCGGCATCGCGCGCAGTCTGTACGCGCGGTATGTGGGGTAGGGCGGCAACTTCCCGGGTATTTCCTGCCGGGTTGCGGCGAACGCGCGATATGACGGAGTGAACTCGTCAAAATCCCCCGAACCGCCAGTTTCCGATATCCCCAGATACCGGGAGACGTATGCTCGCCGCGTCTCCGTGAGGCGCTTGACGTATGCACAATACGTCCGTACACTGAAGGGGTGAGTTTCGAGTGGGACGAGGAGAGCAATGCCGGTCTCAATTTTCGGAAGCACGGCGTCCGGATGCCTGAGGCGGTTCCGGCGTTTGACGATCCCATCGCCATCACTATCGCGGATGATGAATCGGAGCCGAACGAACGGCGATTTGTGACACTCGGCATGGGTGCGGCAGGCCGTTTGCTCGTGGTTGTCTATACTTGGCGTGGCGAGAATATCCGAATCATATCCGCACGACCCGCCGCACCGCATGAGCGCAAGCAGTATGGGGCAGAACTATGAAAGATCAATACGATTTCAGCAAGGGGAAACGAGGCAGAGTCTTTCCGCCGGAACCTGAGGCCGAGGGTAAGACCCGGATCACGATCCGGCTCGACCAGGACGTTGTGGATCGATTCTTTGCGATGGCGGAACGAACCGGGGGAGCGACTGGCTACCAAACCCTCATCAATGCAGCTCTTCGGGAATACCTCGAAGGAAGGGCGCCGAAGATCGAGGATACGCTGCGACGAATCATTCGGGAGGAACTGAAGTCAAACGCGGCATGAAGATTGGCCATGGCCTGGATGTATCTCAAGACTGGCCTACGGCAGTACGGCCTCCGCAACTCGCCGCACAAACTTGACGTGGCTGCCCTTTTGGCTGCCTTCGACGAACCCCGCTGCCTCTAGGCGTCGTTTGACCTCGCGGAAGGGCTACGGTTTAAGCCGCCCCAACTTCAACCTCGACTGTGCAACTTGGGGCGGACGCGTCGCCTGCGGCGGTTCGAAGTGCAGTTCCAGCGCCTCCGCCAGATTGGCAAGAGCTTCTTCCTCAGTCTTGCCTTGGCTCGCAACGTCGAGATCCAGGCACTGCGAAACGTACCACTTCCCTTCACGCCAGACTGTTGCCGCGAATGGTCGTTTCATGTCCTCATTCTTTCACAGAGAGATGCCATTCGCACGCCAACGCTCGAACCGACCCCGTCCGTTAAGTCCTTGGTGCCGGCCGCTTGGCCCATCCCTGCTCGTGTGTTGAGTCCCGACGAGCGCGCATCGGTTCGCGCCCTGCTAAATTCCGAACGCTTCCAGGCCTGCGCGCCCGCAGCCCTCCATTAATCGTGGTGCTAAGTCGATCTATCGCAACGTCGATTCATTCGGAGACTTGGACCGCAACGCCGTGTGCGATTGACAGCCCAGTGTTTCTGTCTCTTTGTCGCTAGGTCTTATGTGAATTCCCCGCCTCCCGCCCAAGGCGGAATCGACAGGCTCCACAGACTGTGTCGGGAGTATCATAGGTGCGAATTCTCTTTATCTCTGTTCGGACGGCGTCAAAATTCCTGCGGAAATCAGGAGAGCAACGAACGCTCAGGCAGCCACCTGCCGTTTCAAGGTATCGCATGGACACGAGGCGCTTCCACAGATCGAACTCTGTCGCTTTCTTGCTTTGGAGCGGATAACGCTCGAATAGCGGCACGATGATCTCACGTAGGTCCCGAAGGTCTTGGACCTTGAAAAAGCAGCATGGCTTTCTGTTCTGCGATGGTTTGTGACAGTACAGAACTCCGCAATTCAGCAGCCCATGAATCCGCTGGGTGACTGCCGCATCGTCCCGGCGCAGCAGCACTTGCGCTTTTAGAACCCTCTGCCTCCCAATGTCGAGTTGAACTCCGAAGTGGCCCTCTCCATCGGACAACCCACTGAACCAATAGCCCAAGTCGTCAGTGATCCGAAGGCGTGAGGGAGAACCATGCCTCGCAATTCGCCCCTGGAACGTCGCCGCTAAATCGACATGGTATACACTGGCGTTCCGTTCCCGCACATCGTCCTCGTCAACACAGAGACGTTCGCTTACCTCTGCGTAGTTGTAGCCATCCGATAGCAAGTCGAATTCCTCGGTACTGCACCCGGGCATTGAAATGAGCATTCTGTCGCCTCAACCTGCGTCCGTAGAGCTGAAGGAGGTCTGATGTTCTTCGTTCGACGAAGATCCGGCATCTCGTGGGACTTCTTCCATTCGCTACCTCACGGGCGTGGTTCGAGTCTTAAGACCCTCGACGAGCCTGTCGATTGATTTGATGACTTCCTTTTGCTGATTCCTCACTGATCGCGCAGAGCCGCAGGCGTCGCTGACGGACCAAAGTGGCTCCTTGGATGCAGCCTCGTAGATCACCAACGCAAAGTCGGCACCCGCCATCGCCACGCTGTGCGTTTGAACTGTATTACTGGATGGGTTGTATACCCCAAATGACCGTGAACCTTCGGAGTAAGGGCGGTACTGGAGCTCTATCACAATCTCGGCGTCCCTCGGTGAGTCAACTAGTTCGTATTTGCCCCAACTTTTCACGTCAGCAAAAAGGGTGTCGAATGCCAACATATTGCCATTCTTAGTTAGGTCCTGTGCGGTTGTCTGGCCGTTCAGAAGGAACGCCTTCCTCGCATGAACTATCGCCGCAGGCAGCGGCGCTTCAGGAACGTTCTTCCTTGACCATTTGTTTTGTGCGAGGGCCACGGGGGCAAGGAACGGTCCGGGCGGTAGGACAACGCAACCGAGGGCCGCCCAGAACAAGAAAGCCTTTCGGGGGTTCATCGACAGGATCGTAGCACTTTTCCCCGCCGACATCAGACCCATATGGGTTTCGACGTGTCGGAGGCGTTATCGCAAACTTGCAAGTGATGCTGGCCGCCGCAACTGTTAACCGAAGGGATGTAGGTTCGAGCCGAGATTGGAAAGAAAGGAAACCTTCCGTGGGCTCGACTTTAAATCGGTCGTTATTTGGCTTCACCCCAGACCCGGAATCAGAGCAGATCAGCGACCGACTCGAGGCTGATCGACCTGGCCTGCGCCACCTCGGAGAGGATGCCGTGAAGCGTGCCGGCTTTCAGGGGGTCGTGCAGCGGGACGGTCAGAGAATGAGCCGGTGGCCCCTCGTGCCGCATCCTGATGTGGCTGCCCTTTTGACGAATGACCTTGTATCCGAGGTGTTCAAGTGCGCGGACAACACGATTTCCGGGCACGCCGCGCGGCAATTTCATGCGGCTTCGACCTGGATCAACTCGTCCTTTACATAGTGCAACTGCACCAGCCGGGGATGCACCGGACCGTCTTCGAAGTGAAGCGAAGCCGCCTCAAGAACGTTGGCGCGAAGTTCGTCCCATGTTTCCGCTTGGGTGAAAATTGCATGGCCAAGCGCACGCGCGCAGTAGCCGCCTTCCTCCGCGTCGCGAACCTCGAAGATTAGCTCCATTCCCATAGAATACCTGAGGGCGGGATGGACCGCGGCCCTACAGCACCACCACCGGATGGTACAGATTCGGCAGCACAACTTCGCCGATGGCTACCAGGCGGCCGGTCCGCGTCACCGCCTTGACATATTTCGAGGGCGGCCCCGCGCGGAACGGCGACGCCGGAAAATTGCGGCCGTTGCGCACCTGCGCCTCTGTCAGTTCGTCGACGAACACGCTTGGGAAACCGGGCAGCAGTTTCTCCGCCGGCACGAACGCGTCCACCAGGCGCTCTTCGGCGGCCAGCGCTTCCAGTTGTTCCAGGGTTCGCGCCTGATCGATTTCGAACTCGCCGGAGGCCAGCCTGCGCAACTCGGTGAGGTGCGCGCCGCAGCCCAGCGCCTGTCCCAGATCGTGCGCGATCGACCTCATGTAGGTACCGCCCGAACAGTGCACGCGCAGGCGCGCGTCGCTGCCGTTCAGTTCCAGCAGGGCCAGTTCGTAGACATGGATGCGGACCGGCGCCAGTTCCACGGCGATGTTCTTGCGCGCCAGCTCGTAGGAGCGGCGGCCCTCCACCTTTTTGGCCGACACCGCCGGCGGGCGTTGCGCGAACTCACCGCGAAATGGCTCCATCGCCGCCTCCAGTTCCGCCGCGGTCAGGTGGACGTCCACCTTCTCGCTGGTAGGCGCGCCCGCGCGGTCGTAGCTGGCGGTGGACCAGCCGAAGCGCACCACGCCTTCGTAGATTTTGTCGCTGCGCGTGTAGAACTGCGCCAGGCGCGTGGCGCGTTCGATCACCAGCGGCAGCACGCCTGTAGCGATCGGGTCCAAGGTCCCCAGATGGCCCACCTTCTTGGTTTGGGCGATGCGGCGCACCTTGTTCACCACGTCGTGCGAGGTCCAGCCCTCGGGCTTGTCGATTACGATGACTCCGTCCAATGTTGTCCTTATGCGGCCGTCACTGGGCGCGTTTGCGCGCCGTGCAGAGGTAGCCGAGCGTGAAATTACGGTCCCGGTCGAGAGCGTCCAGCAGGGGCAGAAACAGCGCCGGTGGGACCAGCAGCAACGCGGCCGGAAGGAACAACAGCCAGCGAACGCCTCCCGTAAAGAATTGTAGCCCGTTGAGCAGCCGGCGGGCCAGCAGGCGGAAGTAGCCGCCGGAAGCGCGCATCTCGCGCACCTCGAAGCCGGCCTGTTCCAGAATGTAGGCGAGGCCGTAGCGCGTGTAGCGGAAATAATCGTGCGGCGCCTGGTGGACTTCCCATTCGTGCGGCGCCGCGACCAATAGGGGGGCGCCCGGCGCCAGCGCGCGCGCAATCTCCGCCATGGCGCGGCCCGGTTCCCGCAGATGCTCGATGGTGACTATGTGAATCGCGGCGTCAAAGGTTGCGGCGCGGAAGGGCAGCGCCGTGAGATCGGCGAGCGCATCCACCCGGCTGTAATCCCAAGCTGCGTCGCCCACCGCCAGATCGACTCCGCAATAGCGCTGGCGGGTGAAATGATGCCGGTACTGCCCCTCGCCCGAGCCCGCATCCAACACGCGCGCGCCCTCCGGCAGCGCGCGTGCGAAGTCCGCCACCGCGTCTTCGATCTGGCTTTCGAAATGCAGGATGTGCCGCCGCAAAGGCCGAGGCAGGCGGTAGGCGAGTCCCGTGTAGCTCATGGCGTCGCTCCTGACCCGGAGAAGCCGGAACCAGACAGGCTGTGTATTTGACGCGGAGCCGCGGAGACGCGGAGAACACCAATGAGAGAATCAAAACCTGAGAGCACGGAGTCAGCGGAGATCCTGGGGCTTTGCGGCGAGGCATCGGTCACAGGCCGATGGCGCCAGCCCACGTCCCTCCAATCCCTTCGCGTGCTCAGGTTTTGACCTGCCTGATTCTTCTCCGCGTCTTTCTCCGCGTCTCCGCG
>PLDO01000481.1:2035-7086 GCA_003136215.1 Bryobacterales bacterium | reverse complement strand
GGGCATCTGAACGTCCATCAGGATGAGGTCCACGGTTTCGGTTTCGAATGCCGCCAGCGCCTCCCGGCCGTCCCGGGCGGCAAGGACCGTGTGCCCCTTCTTCTCGAGCAGGTAACACGCCACCCGCCGGTTGACCAGGTTATCCTCCGCCAGCAGAATGCGCAGCGGCCGCTCCTCCGCGGCACGAGAAGTTTCGGCCGCCGCCCTGGGGGCGACCCCCAACGCGAAGCACCCCGTGAAGTGGAAAGCGCTTCCCCGCACCGGTTCGTCCACCCCGGCAACCTGCCAGGGACTCTCCACCCAGATTCTCCCATTCATGAGTCCGACCAGTTTGGACGCGATCGCCAGGCCCAGGCCGGTTCCGCCGAAGCGGCGCGTCATGGAGGCGTCGCCCTGCTCGAAGGGAGCGAAGATCACCGCTTGCTTGTCCGCCGCAACCCCGCCGCCGGTATCGGTCACCACGAAGTGCAACTGCCCCGGCGCCCCGGCGCCGCCCTCGCACCGCACCAAGACATCCACCTTCCCTTCCGCGGTGAATTTGACAGCGTTGCCCACCAGGTTAATCAGAATCTGCCGCAGGCGTGCGTCATCCCCGCACAGCCATTCCGGAACTGAGGGATCGACGTCGCATGTCAGCGCCAGTCCCTTCTGCCGGGCGCCGAAGGCCATCACGGCCATGACTTCGGACAGGCACTTGCGGATCTCGAAATGCACCTCTACGAGTTCCAGTTTTCCGGCCTCCACCTTGGAGAAGTCGAGAATGTCGTTCAGTACTCTCAACAGCGATCCGGCGGAGCTCTTCACTGTCTCCATGTACTCCCGCTGCTCCGGGGCGAGCGCCGTATCCAGGGCGAGTTCCGTCATGCCGAGAATACCGTTCATGGGAGTGCGGATTTCGTGGCTCATGTTGGCCAGGAACTCGGTCTTATGCCGGCTGGAGCACTCGGCTTGCAGCTTGGCGCGATGCAGTTCGACAATCAGTTCGCCGCGCCGGAAGTACTGCGAGATTGCCAGCCACCCCAGGGTCAGGATCACGGCGATGCCGGCGGCGGCCAACAGCAGGAAGGCGCCGCTCCGGTACCACGGGTTCAAGACGCGAAACCGGATCGATGGCGGACGGGGGTCCACATTGCCGCCTCGATCCATGGCGCGCACTTCGAAGCGGTGATTTCCACTCGCGAGCTTCTGAAAGACGGCTGCATTGCCGGGTTGGAACGGCGCCCAGGCGCCTTGATCCAGCCGGTNNCTTCCCTGGGCTCGACGCCTTTTTCGAGCACCGTAACGGGAGAACCCGAATCGGCTTCGGGGTGATATACCGCCAGACCCCGCGAGGTGCCCGCCCAGATGCGGCCCCGGCTATCCTGGAAAACCCGGCTGGCGATGAGCGACGGCAAGCCCTCCTCCACCCCGTGGTCGATCCAATCGTCGCCCATCAAACGGTGCACTCCGCTAGCGCTCGCCACCCATAGAGCACCGTCGCTCGCCCGCAGAAGACTGCGCACGCGATCCAGCCCGGTGCGCAGCAGCTTCCAGGAGGAACCCGTCCAGCGAAACACGCCATCCCGCCCGCCGGCCAGCAGCGTGCCATCCGGCGTGTCGTAGAGCGTAAAAGCGCCGCTATCGGTGAATCCCAGGTCCTTTACAAATGGATGGGTCAAATGGCCGCCGCGGTACAGGCAGCCGCCGTTGATCGTTCCGAACCAGAATTCGCCGTTCGAGCGCTCGATGAGGGAGCGCAGATCGCCAGCGTGCGATTCCTGAGCCTGAGCCAAGTCCAGGAACGGCGTCAGGCCCTTTCCGTCATAGATCTCCAAGCGGAAGCCGGGAACATTCGCCGCCGACGTGGCAGCCCAAAGTCCGCCAGATTTGCGCGGCGTCATGAGCAAGATCTGCCGACCTTCGGGCGGGTGGATGGGGTGAAACCCGCCGCTCCGCGGATCGAACTCCAGCATGACCTCGGTCTGATCCTGCGCCAGGCAGTTGACCACGATGCGCCCGTTGGGGCTTTCCATCAGGCTGGCGGTCTGTGTGGCATGGGTCCGCAAGCCGGACGGGATGCGGTGGCGTTTCCACACCGCGCCATCCAGTTCCAGCAGGTAGTCCGTCGCCGCAAACCAGAGGCGCCCGTGGCCGTCTTCAAACGCGGCATGCACCGGCCGGTCGAACGCGCCGAGGCCTTCCGGCGCTTGCCAGAGCAGCAGCGAATAGCGTGCCACGCCCTCGGAACCGGCCAGCCAGAACGCCTTGCCGCCTTCGGAGTAGATATCGAACACATTGCCCGAGAGTACTCCGTCGCGCTGGATTGTCACCCTTCCGCCTTCCGTCAGGCGAAAGAGTGAAGCACCTTCCAGAATCCACAGGCTTCCATCCGGCCCGCGCCACCCGCGGGGAGCGCCTTCCGAGGAAACGTAGACCTTCTCAAGGCCCTTGGCGGACCATCGGGCCACTACCATTCTTCCGCCGGCCTTTGCCTGTGCGAAAAGCTCCCCATCACGCCCGGTCACTGGATACCGAAAGCCGCTCAGCCCGGCGCCCTCGCCGGATATGTCGCTCCACTGAGGCGTGCCGTTCTCCTCGATCCGCAATCGGGCCAGACCCCGCTCGCCGGAGATCCAGAAATCCGGGTCGCGCGCCGTCATCGCTGTAAAGCTCCCCAGGCGTGTATTTTCCTGGTTGCGAAACTCCCTCCACGTCCCATCGGCTGGATCGTATTCGCGCAGCGCGGTGGAGAACAACACGATCACCCGGTTCCCCGCCGGCGCCGCCGTGATCATGCGTAGGCCGGGCGGTGTCTGGTATTGCACTATCCACCGGTCAGCCCGGTATTCCATCAGTTTTCCATCAATGGCCGCCCAGATGGAACCATTCGCCCCAAGCGTTGCCCGTCCGCGCGTGAGTTCATCCACCTTGTCGGTCCGGTATGGCTCGGGTATACGGACCACCACCCCATAGCCATCCAGGACGCTCATGAATGGAACCGCGCCGTGGCGAATCGTTACCGAACCGCCCGGGCCCAATGCCAACGCGTAGCTATAGGTTTCCTGCAACCCGTCGGCGATTGTCCAGAATCGCCACGGGTCGTGACCCTGCGCGACCGCCGCCGGAGCCAACATGCAAAGACACAACGCGAATGCCGCGAGACTTTTCTGCATGGCGAATTGCGGATTCCCCGCTCTTCCCGCATATCGGCGGAAGAGCAGCCTCTCTATAGACCGCGCGGGCACCTGCCCGCCAGATTTGCCGGTATTTGGGCAGCAGACGCCAACCCGGAAAGCGGCACCGGCCTGTTATATCGTTGATCTTAGTCCGTTTCGCACTCTGGCATGGCGCTTGCCTTAGTTAACGGCGGTTGCCCATGCTGAAAATCACGCTTCACGACAGCGCCCGGGAGTTCCGCCTCAAGCTCGAAGGCAGGCTATCCGGGCCTTGGGTGAATGAACTCGAACAGTGCTGGAAGACCGCCAGTTCCACGACACACGACCGGAAGACCGTTTTGGACCTTGGCGAAGTGGATTTCGTCGATCCGCAGGGCGAATCCCTGCTGGCACGGATGCATGCCGCGGGAGTCGAGTTGGTGGCGGTCACGCCCTTGATCCGTGCCGTCTTACGGGAGATTTGCCGTGCGCCGGCTTGTGGTAGGGTGGGAAAAGTCGGCTCGACGCCTTGATGTCATCCACCGCACCTCTTCGTCCGGACCCCACGCGAGCGCGCTACGAGACGCTGCTCGAAGTGGCCGAATCCATCGCCGTCCACCACCAGCTCTCCACCCTTTTCGCCGACCTCAGCCGCCTGCTCAAACGCCTGGTGCCCTTTGATTTCATCAGTCTCACCCTGATCGACCCCAAAGAGCGCGTGGTCCGCGTGCATATTCTGGAAACCGAGCAGCCGGTGCACGGCACGCCGCCGGAGAGCACGCCGTTCGAACAGACGCCCACCATCGCCGCGCTCGAGACCCGCCGCCCGTACTATATCCCCGATACCGCCGCCGAGGAACGCTTCCCCGTGATCCGCGACCTGCTGCTCGCTAATGGAGTGCAATCGGCGTGCATCCTGCCGCTGTTTACGGCGCAGCGGGAACTCGGCGGCCTCCATTTCGGCTCGCTCACCAGCAATGCCTACTCGGCGGAAGATATCGAATTCATGGGCCAGGTGGCGCGCCAGGTGGCGGTGGCGGTGGATAACGCACTGCATTCCGAAGCCGCCGCGGCCTACGAAGAACAGTTGGCCCACGATCGCGACCGCCTGCGCACCCTGCTCGAAGTCAACAATGCCGTAGTGGGTTGCCTGGAGACGCGCGAGTTGTTTCGGGCCATCTCCGCGTCGTTGCGCCGCACCTTCGGCCTGGAATACGCCAGCCTGCTGATCCACGACGCCGAAGTCGGCGCCCTGCGCATGCACACGCTGGATTTTCCCGATGGCTCGGGCGCCATCCGCCAGGACGCGATCGTGCCGCTCGATGGCAGTCTGGCGGGCTATGTCTTCCGCAGCCGGCAGGGCCGGGTGTTCAGCCTGGAGGAGGCGCGCGCTATTTCCGCCACCACCGGCGAATTGTTCGAACGCGAGGGAATTCAATCGCTCTGTTGCGTGCCCTTGATCTCGCGCGGCACTGCCCTGGGCACCCTGAATGTCGGTTCGCGCCGCCCGGACCGCTTCCAGGGCGACGATCTGGGCTTCTTCACCCAGGTGGCCGGACAGGTGGCAATTGCCCTCGATAACGCCCTTTCCTACAAGCGCATCGAAGAGCTCAATGAGCGCCTGGAAGAGGAAAAGGTCTACCTGGAAGACGAGATCCGCACCGACAACCGCTTCGAGGAGATTGTGGGCCAAAGCCGCGCTTTGAAAGCCACGCTCAAGCAGTTGGAAACCGTGGCGCCCACCGATTCCACGGTGCTGATCTACGGCGAAACCGGCACCGGCAAGGAACTGCTGGCGCGCGCCATCCACGACCTCAGCTCGCGCAAGCAGGCCACCTTCGTCAAACTCAACTGCGCCGCCATTCCCACCGGTCTGCTGGAAAGCGAACTCTTCGGCCACGAGAAGGGCGCCTTCAC